>JBJMIH010000235.1:0-34549 GCA_045806985.1 Mycobacteriales bacterium
GACCCCGACGCAGCAGGCCAACCGCGGCGGACGGCTACCCCGGTCGGCGCGCCGCGAGCAGCTGCTCGCCGCCGCACTCGAGGTCTTCGTCGCTCAGGGTTACCACAACGCGGCGATGGATGACATCGCGGAGCGGGCCGGTGTGTCCAAGCCCGTCCTGTACCAGCATTTCCCCGGCAAGCTGGAGCTGTACCTGGCGCTGGTGGACCGCCAGGTCGAGGAGATCGTCAGCCGGGTGCGCGAGGCCATGGCGTCGACCACCGACAACGCCGAACGCGTGCAGAACGCGATGGCCGCGTACTTCGACTACGTGGACTCCGAGGACGAGGCGTTCCGCCTGGTGTTCGAGTCGGACCTGCGCAACGACGCGGCCGTCCGGGAGCGGGTGGAGAACTCCACGCAGCGCTGCATGGAGGCGGTGGCCGAGACGATCGCGGCCGACACCGGCGCCACCAGGGCCGAGGCCGAGCTGCTGTCCATCGGGCTGATCGGGCTCGCCGAGGTCACCGCGCGGTCGTGGCTGGACTCGGACCGCTCGGTGCCGAAGCCGGACGCGGTCCAGCTCGTCGCCTCGCTGGCCTGGCGGGGCATCTCCGGCTTCCCGCTGAAGTCCGAGCACCCCGAGTAGGAGCCCTCGACAGGCGGGTGTTCGCGCACAGCGCAGCGCCGTACGAGGTGCCGGCGCTCCGGCTGCACTAGCCTTCAGCTCAAGAAACGTCTTCAGACGGAGGAAACACGCGTGGAGGTCAAGATCGGCGTCCAGCACACGCCCCGCGAGCTGGTCGTTGAGAGCACGCAGACACCCGACGAGGTGCAGCGGCTCGTCGCCGAGGCCATCAACGGCGGCGAAGGCCTGCTGACCCTGGAGGACGAGAAGGGCCGCCGGGTGGTGGTTCCCGCCGCGAAGATCGCGTACGTCGAGATCGCCGAGGCCGAAACCCGCCGCGTCGGCTTCGTCGCCTCCTGACCGCCCCAGGTTCCGGCTGCCGGCGTTGTCAGATCGCTTGCGTGCCAACAACGCACGCGGCGCGAGCCTCCGCCTTGGCAGCCGAAACCTGCGCTTCCCGCTGCCCGCGTTGTCAGATCGCTTGCGTGCCGAGAACGCACGCGGCGCGAGCCTCCGCCTCGGCGGCCGAAACCTGCGCCTCCCGCCGCCGGCGTAACCGCACCGCCCGCGTGCCAAGAACGCACGCGGCGCGAGCCCCCGCCTCGGCGGCCGAAACCTGCGCCCCCCGCCACCGGCATAACCGCACCGCCCGCGTGCCAAGAACGCACGCGGCGCGAGCCCCCGCCTCGGCAGCCGAAACCTGGATCCGGTCAGGGGTTCAGACCTAGGGCGGCCATTCGTTCGGCGTGGGCGTTGGTGATCTTCTTGATCAGCGCCGCGACGCCGGCGAGGTCGCCGGAGCCCTGTACCAGCAGCAGCGCGAGCGCGTCACGCTCGGCCGCCACCGACTGGGCCTGGGCCACCGCCTCGCCGACCAGCCGGCGGGCCCACAGCGCGAGCCGGCCGGCCACCTTCGGGTCCGCCTCGATGGCGGCCCGTACCTCGCGCACCGCGAAGCCGGCGTGTCCGGTGTCGGACAGCGTCTCCAGGACCAGGTCGCGGGTTGCCACGTCCAGGAAGCCGGCGATCTCCCGGTAGAAGTCGGTCGCGATCCCGTCCCCGACGTAGGCCTTGACGAGGCCTTCCAGCCAGTCCGACGGGGCGGTGAGCTGGTGGAAGCGGTCCAGCGGCTCGACGAAGGGGGCCATCGCCTCCTCCGGGTCGGCGTCGAGTTCCCGCAGCCTTGCCTCCAGCCGGTGGTAGTGGCCGAGCTCGGCGGCGGCCATGCCGGCCAGTGCCGCACGGCCGGCCAGGGTGGGCGCGAGCCGGGCGTCGTCAGCGAGCCGGTCGAAAGCGGTCAGTTCGCCGTACGCGATCACTCCGAGCAGGTCGATCACGGCCTCTCGGGGCGGGTTGGGGGCGGTCAGCGGATCCTCCAGGCGGGGACAGGCGGGGACAGAGCGGGGACACAACGGGCACAGAGCGAGGTGTGGCGAGGTTAACGGGCGTGGGCGTTCGAGGGAACGACCTGCGACCGGGTACCATGTGTGGTGAGCTGGGTGCGCTACGCAAAGAGTCGCCAAGTAAGAGTAGAGTGCCGGCCGGTAACTGTGCGCGGACGCCCGACCGGGCGCCGGCCCCGCTGCGAACCCGTCGCCGCGTGAGGGCCCGCCCGAGCAGAGGACGCCCGCGCGTCCCAAGAGAGGCGAAGACCGCTGAACAACTCCATGAATCCCAACACAGAAGAGCTCACCAGTGATGAGCTGGAGATCTCGGAACCGCTGGCCGCGAGAGCGCCGGTGGACTCCGACTCCCCCACCTTCGCGGCGCTGGGCGCGCGCCCCGAGACCGTGGCCGCCCTCGAGGCGGTAGGCATCACCCGCGCGTTCGCGATCCAGCAGATGGTGCTGCCGATCGCGCTGACCGGCGACGACATCATCGGCCAGGCGCGCACGGGCACCGGCAAGACCCTCGGGTTCGGCATTCCGCTGCTCGACCGGGTCACCGCTCCCGACGAGGGCGCGGACGGCTCCGTACAGGCGCTCGTCGTCGTTCCCACCCGCGAGCTGGCCGTCCAGGTCACCCGCGACCTGCTGGCCGCCGGCGCCCAGCGCCACATCCGCGTCGTGTCCGTGTACGGCGGCCGCGCGTACGACCCGCAGATCAAGTCCCTCCGCAAGGGCGTGGACGTGGTCGTCGGCACCCCCGGCCGGCTGCTGGACCTGGCCGACCAGGGCCACCTGGAGCTCGGCAAGGTCGGCATCCTCGTCCTCGACGAGGCCGACGAGATGCTCGACCTGGGCTTCCTGCCGGACATCGAGAAGATCCTCCGGCTGGTCCCGGACGAGCGGCAGACCATGCTGTTCTCGGCCACCATGCCGGGCCCGATCGTGCAGCTCGCGCGGCAGTTCATGAACAAGCCGACGCACGTGCGCGCCGAGGACCCCGGCGAGTCCAACCTGCTGCCGACCACGGCACACTTCGTGTACCGGGCGCACGCGCTGGACAAGACCGAGATGCTGTCCCGCGTCCTGCAGGCCGAGAGCCGCGGCCTCACCATGGTGTTCTGCCGTACCAAGCGGACCGCCCAGAAGGTCGCCGACGACCTGTCCGAGCGCGGGTTCGCGGCCGCGGCCGTGCACGGCGACCTCGGCCAGGGCGCGCGCGAGCAGGCGCTGCGCGCGTTCCGTAACGGCAAGGTGGACGTGCTGGTGGCCACCGACGTGGCCGCCCGCGGCATCGACGTCGTCGGCGTCACCCACGTGATCAACTACCAGTGCCCCGAGGACGAGAAGGTGTACGTGCACCGGATCGGCCGCACCGGGCGGGCGGGCCGGTCCGGTACCGCCGTCACGTTCGTGGACTGGGACGAGATCCCGCGGTGGAAGAGCATCAACGACGCGCTCGACCTGTCGTTCCCCGAGCCCATCGAGACGTACTCCACCTCCGAGCACCTCGCCGCCGACCTGGGCATCCCCGCCAAGATCACCGGCAAGCTGCCGGAGGACCAGCGGACCAGGGCCGGCCTGGACGCCGAGGAGGTCGAGGACCTGGGCGAGACCGGTGGCCAGCGCGGTCGCCGGCGCCGCACCGTCGTCGGCGGGCGGTCCGGCAAGGGCCGCGCGGGCAGGCCGGAGGCCTCCGCCACCGAGACCGAGGACCGGCCGCGCCGCAAGCGCCGCCCCCGCCTCCGTACCCGCGGCGGCCAGCCGGTCGAGCCGGCCGCCGGGACCGACGTGCCCGAGGCGGTGGTCGAGATCGAGAACACGCCGGCCACCGGCGACGACGGCGACAAGCCGGCGCGCCGCAAGCGCCGCCGCCGTCGCCGCTCCGGTGGCGCCTCCCCGGAGGCCTAACGAGCGGTCAACGCGCGGTCAGGGTGCGCCGCGGTGGGTCACCTGATGGGTGACGCAACCGCCGCGGCACACCCTGGCACCGAGCACCAGCGCCACCGCATGTGCCCTGTCCCGCGCGCCGAGCTTCCGCAGGATCGCCTTGACGTGCGATTTCACCGTGTCGATCGAGATGAACAGCCGGTCGGCGATGGCCCGGTTGTCCAGGCCGCGGACGATCTCCGCGAGCACCTCGCTCTCCCGCCGGGACAGCCCGTAGCCCGATTCGGCGGCCGTCGCGCGCCGGCTGTGGCCGAGTCGCGGGTCCACCACCACCCGGCCCCGCATCACCCGGCCGAGCGCGGCCAGGATCTCCTCCGGCGCCGAGGTCTTGAGCAGGTACGCGGCCGCCCCGCCGCGCACGTAGGCGCGCGCCACCTCCGGGTCGTCAACGTCGGTCAGCACGGCGACCGCGCTGCCCGTGGTCCGCGCCGCCCGGCAGAGCGCGAGTCCGCTCTCCCCCGCCACCTCCACGTCGCACACCAGCAGGTCGGGGCGGCAGCCCTTGAGGATCTGGTACCCGGTGTCGACGGTCGAGGCCGTCCCGACGAGCACGAACCGCCGGGACCGCGCCAGCACGGTCCGCAGGCCCTCGTGCACGAGCCTGGCCTCATCCACCGCCACCGTACGGACGAACGTCCGGCGCGCCTCGGCAGCCTCGGCGGTCGGCTCGAGGCGGGTCATTTGCGCCACCTGATGGTCACTCCCGTATATCGACCGATGAATACCGGAGGTGACGCGCCGAAGGGAAATGCCTGTTCAACGTGGTGTGGCCGGCGCCACACCGGGCGGGTGGCGAGCGGTGGGCATGATGGAGCGGTGAGTACGAGCGCACCGCACCACCTCGCCACCAAGATGATCGACGTACCGGGCGGCGGCCCCGTCAGCCAGGTGGCCGCGCTGGACACCGGCCCGGCCGGTGACCTGCCGACGGTGCTGATGGTCCCCGGGTACACCGGCAGCAAGGAGGACTTCGGCCCGCTGCTCGACCCGCTGGCCGCCGCCGGCCGCCGGGTCGTCGCCATCGACCTGCCCGGCCAGTACGAGTCGCCGGGCCCGGACGACGCGGCCTGGTACACGGTCGACAACCTGGCTGCCGTGGTGCTGGAGGTGGCGGACGCGATGGGCGGCCGGATCCAGCTGGTCGGCCACTCGTTCGGCGGGCTGGTGTCGCGGTCGGCGGTGATCGCCGCGCCCGACCGGTTCCTGTCGCTGACCCTGATGGACTCCGGCCCGGCCGCGATCGGCGGCCAGCGCGACCAGATGCTGGTCGTGGCCCAGCAGATCTACCAGCAGGGCGGCATCGAGGCCGTGTACCAGGTGATGGAGCAGCTCGCCCAGGGCGACCCGAACTACCTGGCCCAGCCGGTGGAGGTACGGGAGTTCCTGCGGGCCCGGTTCGTCACGAACGTGCCGGCCGGCCTGGTGGGCATGGGCGAGGCGCTGCGCTCCGAGCCGGACAGGGTGGACGAGCTGCGCGCCGCCGCGCCGGCACTGCCGCTGCTGGTGCTGTACGGGGCCGCCGACGATGCCTGGGCGCCGGCCACCCAGGCCGCGATGGCGGCGCGGCTGGGCGCCGAGCAGGTGGTCATCGCCGACGCGGTGCACTCGCCGGCGATCGAGAACACCGCGCCGACGCTGGCCGCGCTGCGCGCGTTCTGGGACCGCGTGGAGGCCGGCGGGTGACCACCGCGACCGCCGCCGGCACCGCCGACCTGGGCCTGTTCGGGCCGGAGTCGGTGACGTGGAAGGTGCACGCCGAGCCGGTGCTGTGGATCGCCGGCATCCGCGCCGTGCTGCTCCAGGCCGTGCACCCGCTCGCGATGGCGGGCGTGTTCGAACACTCCGACTTCAAGGCCGACCCGTGGGGGCGGCTGTTCCGCACCGCCGACTACGTGGGCACGGTGACGTTCGGGACGACCGCGGCGGCCGAGCGGGCGGCGGCGAGGGTGCGCGGCATCCACCGCCGCGTACGCGGCGTCGACCCGGTCACCGGCCTGCCGTACGCCGCCGACGACCCCGACCTGCTGCGCTGGGTGCACTGCTGCGAGGTCGACTCGTTCCTGTCGGTGACGCGGCGGGCCGGGCTGCGGCTGACGGCGGCCGAGGCGGACGCGTACGTCGCCGAGCAGGCCACGGCGGCCGCCCTGGTCGGGCTGCGTACCGGCGTGCCGCGGCGGGTCGGGGAGCTGGCGGCCTACTTCGACGAGGTGCGGCCGCGGCTGAAGGTGACCGCGGCGGCGCGGGAGGCGGCCCGGTTCGTGCTGGCGCCGCCCATGCCCGGGGTGGCGAAGGCGGCGGCGCCGGCCTGGCTGGGGGTCGCGTCGCTGGCGTTCGCGCTGCTCCCCCGCTGGGCGCGGCGGATGTACCGGATGCCGGGCCTGCCCACCACCGACCTGTCCGCCACCGTCTGGCTGCGCGCCCTGCGGTCCGGGGTGGGCGTGCTGCCCGAGCGGGTCCGTACCGGGCCGCACCTGCGGGAGGCCCGCGCCCGCCTCGCCGCCGCCGCGTCCTCCGCCGGCAGCGAAATCGCTCCCTGACGGCCGGACCGGCGGCCTACCGTCGGGACATGAGAGTCGCCGTACTCGCCGACATCCACGGGCACCTGCCCGCGCTCGAGGCCGTGCTCGCCGAGATCGACGCGGCCGGCGCGGACGCGATCGTGGTCAACGGGGACACCGCCACCGGGCCGCTGCCCGCCGACACGCTCGACCTGCTGGACTCGCGCGGCGAGCAGGTCGTGTGGGTGCGGGGCAACGCCGACCGGGAGCTGGTGGCCGCCCTCGACGGCACGCCAGACCCTGAGCTGAACGAATGGATCGTGCGGAGCACCGCCTACGCCGCGAGCACGCTCCAGCGCCGGCACCGGGACCTGCTCGACGGGCTGCCGCTGTCGGTGACGCTCGACGTCGACGGGCTCGGGCCGGTCCGGTTCTGCCACGCCACGCTCCGCAACGACACCGACATCGTGCTGGTGGACAGCCCGGTCTCCTCGTACGCCGAAGGGTTCGCCGGCGCCGAGGAGGAGGTGTTCGTGCTGGGGCACACGCACATGCCGTTCGACCGGCTGGCCGACCGGCGGCGGTTCGTGAACCCCGGCAGCGTGGGAATGCCGTACGGCGGCACCGGCGCGTACTGGGCGCTGCTCGGGCCGGAGGTGACGCTGCGGCGGACGGAGTACGACCTGGCGGCCGCCGCCGACCGGCTGCGGGCCGCCGACGGCTGGCCCGACCTGGCCGAGTTCGTGGCCGAGAACGTGCTGACCGTGCCGTCCGACGCGGAGGCGCTGGCGGTCTTCAGCCCCCGTCAGCTGGTGGCGCGGCCCAGGTAGACGAGCGGGCCCGGGTCCGGCACCGGGATCTCGTGGAAGCCCATCCGGTCGTAGAACTTCCGGGCCGCGGTGTTGGTGGCCACCATGCCGAGGTGCACGGCGGGCACGTCGCTGGCGGCCAGCGCGGCCAGGAACCGGGTCATCAGCGCCCGACCGAGGCCGGCCCGCTGGTACTCGGGCAGCAGGTCGATGTGCAGGTGGGCGGGGTAGCCGGCCAGCTCGGGCACGATCATCCGCTCCGGCGTGTGCATCAGCACCACCATCTCCTCGGCCGGCGTGGCCGGCGGGCGGGGCGGTGGCGGCGGGTAGCGGTCGGCCAGCGCGGGCAGCCACTCGGCGCGGAAGCGGCGGACGAAGGCCGCCGTGTCGGCGGTGCCGAGGATGTAGCCGACCGCCCGGCTCCCGTCGTCGGCGACGAAGGCCAGGTCGGGCTCGAACGCGGCGTACGGCAGCGCGAAGATGCTCGGCAGCAGGTCCAGGTCCGGGTACCGCTGCCGGGAGTCGCCGCCCTCGTACCCGGTGCGCACGCAGATGTCGGCGACCGCCGCCGCGTCCCCGTCCCGGTACGGCCTGATCTCCACCATGCCGTCCATGCTCACACGGCGGCGAGGGCGTGCAGGGCGGGGGTCAGCTCGGCGGGGCGGAGATGGGCGTAGCCGAGGACGAGGGCGTCGGCGGCCGCGGTGGTCGAGTAGGTGGCCAGCGAGGGGACCCGGATGCCGGCGGCCGCGGCGCGGGCCACCAGGGCCGGGGCGTCCTCGCCCACCTCGGCGAGGACGTGCAGGCCGGCGGCGATGCCGGAGAGGGTCCAGTCCGGGCGGGTCGCGGCGAGGACAGCCTGTACGGTCTCGCGGCGCTCGCGGTAGGTCCGCAGCGAGAGCCGGAGGTGGCGGTCGTACGCGCCGGAGCGGATCAGTTCGGCGAACGCCAGCTGGTCGAGGACCGGGGTCATCAGGTCGTGGTGGCGGCGCTCCGCGGCCACCTCGCCGACCAGCGCGAACGGGGCGACCAGCCAGCCGAGCCGGAGGGCGGGCGCCAGGCTCTTGCTGGCCGAGCCGACGTACACCACCCGTTCCGGGGCGAGCGCCTGGAGGGCGCCGACCGGCGCGCGGTCGTACCGGAAGTCGCCGTCGTAGTCGTCCTCCAGCACCAGGCCGTCCACCCGGTCCGCCCAGGCGACCAGCGCGCGGCGGCGGTCCGGGGCGAGCACCGAGCCGGTCGGGAACTGGTGCGCCGGGGTGACCATGGCCAGCCGCACACCGGTCAGCGCGGCCAGCCGGTCGGGGTCGAGGCCGCCGGCGTCCACCGGCAGCGGCACCGGCCGGAGACCGTGCGCGATGAGCAGCTCCCAGATCGGCGGGCTGCCCGGGTCCTCGACCGCGACGGCGGTGTGGCCGGCCTGCCGCGCCCACGCCGCGACCAGCGCCAGCCCGTGCCCGACGCCCTGGCCGACCAGCACCCGGTCCGCGCCGGCGACCACGCCCCGGCGGCGGGCCAGCAGGCCGGCGAGGGCCTCCCGCAGGACCGGGTGGCCGGCCGGGTCGCCGTAGGACAGCGCGGCGGCCGGCAGGGTGGCCAGCACCTGGCGGAGGGCCCGCGCCCAGGCCTGGCGCGGGAACAGCCGGACGTCGGGGCGGCCGGGGTACAGGTCGACGGCCCGGGTGGCGGGCGCGGGCGGCGGGCCGGCGGCCGGCGCCGGCGCGGGCGCGCCGGCCGCGACCAGGGTGGCGCCGCCCGGCCGGGTGGTCAGGTAGCCCTCGGCGACGAGCTGGGCGTACGCCTCCACCACCGTGCCGCGGGCCAGGCCCAGGTCGGTGGCGAGCGCCCGGCTGGACGGCAGTTGCTGGCCGGCGGGCAGCCGCCCCGCCCGCACCGCCTCGCGCAGCGCCGCCTCCAGGGCGGCCCGCCGGCCCCGGGCGGGCAGTTCGGTGAGCCCGAGGAGCACCTCGGACGCGCTACTGGTCCATTCGTTCGACATCAGACTGGACCATAATCCTGGACCGGCTCCGCCGTACGGTCGACCCATGCGGATCGCACTCCTCCTCGGTGTGTTCGGCATGGCCTGCGTGGGCCTGTCGGTCGCCGTCAACGGGCTCCTCACCGGGTACCCGGTTCTCACCGACCAGGCCGCCCGGTACGCCCTCGGCGGCCTGCTGCTGGCCCCGCTGTTGCGCCGCCGGCCGGCGGTCCGGTCGCTCAGGACGTCCGACCTGGTCCGGCTGGCGGCGCTTGCCAGCACCGGGATGATCGGCTTCAACCTGGCGATCCTGATGGCGGAGCGGTCCACCGAGCCGGCCGCGGTGGGCGTGCTGATCGGCACCGCGCCGCTGGTGCTGGCCGTGCTCGGCGCCGTCCAGGCGGGCCGGCGGCCGTCCGGGCGGGTGGTGGGCGCGGCCGGACTGGTGGTGGCCGGCACCGCCGTGGTGGAGGGCTGGGGCCACGCCACCGCGCTCGGGCTGCTCGGCGCGGTGCTGGCCGCCGCCGGCGAGGTGCTGTTCTCGCTGCTGGCGGCGCCGCTGGTGGCGGCGTTCGGGGCGGTGCGGGTGACGGTGTACGCGTGCGCGGCGGCCACCGCGGAGGCGCTCGTGCTCGGCGTGGTGCTGGACCCCGGCGGGCTGGCGGCGCGGCCGTCCGGCCGGGAGGCGCTGGCGCTGCTCTACCTCGGCGTGATGGTGACGGCGGTGGCGTTCGTGTGCTGGTACACCACGCTGAGCCGGCTCGGCGTGGACCGGGCCGGGCTGCTGTGCGGGCTGATCCCGGTGTTCACCGCGCTGACCGCGCCGCTGGTCGGCACCGGCCGGCTGGGCCTGCCGCAGCTCGCCGGCTCGGCCCTGGTGGGCACGGCCGTGGCGATCGGCGTGAGTCAGCCGTCCAGTTCGACGACCGTGTCGACCGCCGCGTCGGGGCCGGGCTCGCCGGACGGCGCCACCTCCGGCTCGACCAGCGTCGACCAGGGTTCGCGGGCCGGCGCGGCGGCCTGACCGACCGGGCAGACCCGGCGGAAGTCGCACAGCCCGCAGTGCGGGCCGGGGTTGGCCGGGAACGCCCGGTCCGGGTCACCGCCGGACTCCACGGCGGCGCGGGCCGCGCTGATGTCGGCGGCCGTGTCGCCGGCCCGGCGCAGGTGCCGGTCCAGCGACTCGTCGGTGTGCTCGGCGGCGGCGACCGTGCCGCTGGGCAGGTGGTGCAGCTCCACCCGGTGGCACGGCCGGTGGAACATCCGGCCGGCCGCGACCGCGTACACGGCCAGCGCCAGCGAGCTGCGGGTGTCGGACTCGTCAGGCACCCACCGGCCGGTCTTGTAGTCGACCACCACCAGCTGGCCGTCCCGGTCGTCCAGCCGGTCGATCCGGCCGGACAGCGCCATCGTCGGCGTCTTGGTGGCGACCTGGCGCTCCACCCCGCGCGGCTCGACCGCCGGGTCGAGGGTGGCCGCGTAGTCCTCCACCCAGGCCCGGGCCCGCTCCCGCCAGCGCGCCGACTGCTCCGGGTCGCGGAAGCCGTCATCGGTCCAGGCCGCGCGCAGCAGCGTGCCGGCGGCGGCCGGGGTACGCCGCGGCAGCGGCACCTGCCACCACTGGTGCAGCGCCGAGTGCGCCGCCGCGCCGATCGTGTTGTGCGCCCACGGGCCGCCCTTCGGCGGGGCCGGGCGGTCGACGTAGGCGAAGCGGTACCGGCGCGGGCAGTCGGTGTAGCTGGCCAGGCTGGACGGGGAGCAGACGAGGAGTTTGGTCGGCATTCCCTCGAGCCCGAGCTGTTCCACGCCCACCACCGTAGTCCGCACCACAAACCGGCTGTGGTTCAAACACTCCACTGTTTCGTCCACACACGACCGGCGTAGACAGGGAGGGCTTCCACACCCCATATCGGAGGTTTGTCATGAATGCTCGGCGCGTCCGGTACAGACGACTCGCGGCCGTGGGCGCGATCGCCCTGGCCGCCACGGCCGGCGCGGTGGCGTACGCCGCCTCGCCCGCGATGGCCGCCGGCACCGGCACGATCTGCTCCGGCTGCACGGTCAACGAGCGCTCCGGCCCGTCCACCGGGTACGGCGCCGTCGGCTCGGCGGGCAGCGGCCAGACGGTGACGATCACCTGCACCACCCGCGGGCAGTGGGTCGACGGCCCGTGGGGTCCCAGCAACCTCTGGGACAACGTCGGCAACAACCACTTCGTCGCCGACGCCCTCGTCTACACCGGAACGACCAACCCGGTCGCCGGCGACTGCGGCCGCGGCGACAAGGGCGACAACGTCAACCCGTTCGCCTACCCGTGGCCCACCGTGGACTCCTGGGTCGCCGACGGGCACGGGTACTACGAGGGCGAGTGCGTGTCGTTCGCCGGGTGGGCGGTGTCCGCGAGCGGCCGGGCCTGGCCGAGCTGGCTCGGCAACGCCGACATGTGGCACGGCAGCAACGGCAGCGAGTCCACCCCGCACGTCGGCGACGTCGCGCAGTGGGACGACTACCGCAACGGCACCGGCGGGGCCGGGCACGTCGCGTACGTGGCGGCGGTGTTCGGCGACGGCACCATCCAGGTCGACGAGTACAACTGGGGTGCCTTCCACCGGTACGACTCGCGGCGCATCTCGGCCAGCATCCCCAGCCGCTACCTGAAGTTCTGACCCGCCCATCGGTAGGCCCCGCACCCGCGGGGCCTACCGGTGGTAGGCGCGCGCGAAGCCGGTGACGGAGTCGGCGACGAGCTGGACGGCGATGGCGGCCAGCAGCAGGCCGGCGATCCGGGTGAGGAGCGAGATGCCGCTCTCCCGCAGCAGCCGGATGAACACCGTGGAGAAGCGCAGGGCGAGGTACAGCACCACGTGGACGGCGGCGATCGCGGCGGCGATGGCGAGGTAGCCGTCCACGCCGTCGGCCCGCCGGACGAACACGATCGTCGCGACGATCGCGCCGGGGCCGGCCAGCAGCGGCGTGCCCAGCGGCACCAGCGCCACGTTGACGTCCTCGACCTCCTTGGGCTCCTCGGCCTGGCCGGTGAGCAGTTCGAGCGCGACCAGCAGGAGCAGCAGCCCGCCGGCGCCCTGCAACGCCGGGATCGAGATGCCGAGGAACTTCAGGATCTGCTGCCCGAACGCGGCGAACACGACGATGACGGCGAAGGCGACCACCACCGCCTGGTACGCCGCCCGCCGCCGGAACCGCGCCGACCGGCCGGCGGTGAGCGCCAGGAACAGCGGGATCGTGCCGCCCGGATCCATGATCACGAACAGCGTGACGAACGCCTCGCCGAACAGCTTGCCGTCGAACCAGGTCACTCCGTCACCCTCGCCGCGCTCCGGGACGTCGCTCCGCGACGGACTGTGTCGCTCGCTGCCGCTCGCTCACGTGACGGTCACCGGGGTGCGGCCGGTGGTGGCGTGCACGAGGCGCTCGTACTCGATCGGCGCGGTGGTCTCGGCGCCGAGCTGGATCGTCTTGTTGGCGCCGTGGTAGTCGCTGGAGCCGGTGACGACCAGGTCCAGGGTGGCGGCCAGGTCGCGCAGCTCGCGGCGGGTGGCGGCGTCCTGGTCGGGGTGGTCGACCTCCAGGCCGATCAGGCCGGCGGTGGCCAGCTCGGCGATGGCCGCCTGGTCGATCACCCGCTCGCGCCGGCGCGCGAGGGGGTGCGCGATGACGGGCGCCCCGCCGGCGGCCCTGACCATGGCGATCGCGTCCCGGGCGTCGCTGTGCTCCTTCTCGGCGAAATACCTGCCCTGGCTGCCCAGCCACGCCGGCGAGAACGCCTCGTCCACGCTGCCGACCAGCCCGTGCCCGAGCAGCGCGCGGGCCACGTGCGGCCGGCCGACCGTGCCGCCGTCGGCGTACCCGAGCACCTCCTCCCAGGTCACCGGGTACCCGTCGGCCCGCAGCTTGTCCACGATCCGGCGGCCGCGGTGCAGTCGGCTGTCCCGGATCCGGCGCCGCTCGGCCGCGAACACCGGCTCGGCCGGGTCGAACAGGTACGCGAGCAGGTGCAGGGTGATCGGCGCCTCGCCGTCCCGGCGGTACTCGCAGGACAGCTCCGTCCCGGGCACCAGGGTGAGCCCGGCCGGCAGCGCGGCCGCCGCCTCCGCCCAGCCCGCGGTGGTGTCGTGGTCGGTCAGCGCGACGACGTCCAGGCCGGCGGCGGCCGCGGCCCTGACCAGGTCGGCCGGGCTGGTGGTGCCGTCGCTGGCGGTGGAATGGGTGTGCAGGTCGATACGCAAGGTGGCCTCCGGCCTCCCAGCGTAGAGGTGGTCAGTCGCCGCCGTCCTGGTCGCCGCGGGCGAACAGCAGGGCGGACACGTCGTGGTAGAGCTGCTCGGGGTGGGGCAGGTAGGAGATCCGGCTCAGCGCCTGGACCTGGCCGGCCGACTCGACGATGAACTCGCCGTACCCCAGCATCCGGCCCAGGATCGAGCGCTGGAAGGTGAGGTCGGTGACCTTGGTGAGCGGCATGACCGCGACCTTGCGGGTGAGCAGGCCGGACACGAGCAGCACCCGCTGGTCGGTGATCACGAACTGCTCCACCCACCACTCGCCGAGCCGCCACAGCCAGCGGAGCACGAAGAAGCCGGCCACCGCGACGATCACGTCGTCCACGTAGGTGTTGTCGGTCGGCACCAGCGACATCAGGAACCCGGCCGCGAACAGGGCCGCGAGCGCCTGGATGAACGGCATCATCAGCACCTGCCAGTGCCGCCGTACCGCGATGACCTTCTGCTCCGACCTGAGCAGGTACTTGCGGACGCCCCTGGGTGCGATGTCGCCTGAGGTCTCGATCGTCATGGGCGTCCCGACGTCAGGCCAGTGAGGACAGGAACTCCGTGAGCTGTTTGAACGCCGCGCCGGCCAGGTGGAGGGCAGACTTGACCGCGTCGGCGGCCCCTTGCGGCTGCGACAGGAGGAAGAACACGCCGAGAGCGATCACGGCGTACAGCAGCAGCTTCTTGCCCACTTTGTTTCCTCACCCGGCCTCTGGCATGGTGCAGACTCCAGTTCTACCCCTTGATCGTCCACCAGTCCGCCTCCCACGCCGCGCGGCGCGCCGTTGTTTCGATCACCCGCGCAGGTGTGGCGACAGCTGGCCGAACGTGAACTCCGGCAGTACCTCCTCCTCCCGCAGGTCACGAAGGTTGAGGTCGTCGGCGAGCAGGTACCCGGCGTTCGCGGGCCAGAGTACGGCCCACAGCCACACCCCGCCGGCTTCTCCCACGTAGACGGACCGGTCGCCGGGCGCGTCGACACACCACAGCGGCACGTCGTGGCCGTCGTCGACGGACACCTTGGCGTGGCAGGCGGACAGCGTGTGCAGCAGCGGGTCGGGCCCGGGCAGGCCGGCGAACCGGGCGCCGAGGCCGATTCCCGGCTCCTCGGCGATGAGCAGCAGGTCGGCGGGCTCGATGTCCAGCGGCGCCAGGCCGGTGGCCGAGAACACCGTGGCCCGCCAGCGGGTACGCGGGTCGCCGACGTACCCGAGCCCGTCCACCGTCCAGCCGGGCGGGAGCGGGACCACCGCCCAGAACGGGACCAGGGCCTCCAACCGGATCTGCTCCATCCCGGCGAGTCCGGGCGGCAGCACGAAGAAGGGCAGGACCGGCCCATGCTCCGCACACCGCCAGTCGCCGTCCGGAGCGGGCGGCAGCGCGGCGGCGCAGCGAGGGCAGGTCGGGGAACCCGACACGCCACCACGGTGCGCACGTTCGGACAGGACCGTCAACCCCTCCCGAGGTTCCGGTGCTGGTCGCCGGTGGCGCCGAACGCCCGTTTTAGGGCCTGTTATGACTTCGGGACCGGCCGGCCGGGCTGCTCGTCGCCGGCCGCGGCCCTGGTCGGCACCATCACCCGGCGGCGGAACACGCAGACCAGCGTGCCGTCCTGGTTGTAGCCGCGGGTCTCGACGCTCACCACGCCCCGGTCCGGCTTGGACGACGACAGCTTGGCGTCCAGCACGGTCGTCTCGCCGTACAGCGTGTCCCCGTGGAAGGTCGGGGCGACGTGCCGCAGCGACTCGACCTCCAGGTTGGCGATGGCCTTCCCGGACACGTCCGGCACGGACATGCCGAGCAGCAGCGAGTACACCAGGTTGCCCACCACCACGTTCTTCCCGAACTGCGTCGCCTGCTCGGCGTAGTGCGCGTCCAGGTGCAGCGGATGGTGGTTCATCGTGATCAGGCAGAACAGGTGGTCGTCGGCTTCGGTGATGGTCTTGCCCGGCCAGTGCTTGTACACCGCGCCGACCTCGAACTCCTCGAAGTAGCGGCCGAACCGCATACCTACCTCCCGGTAACTTCGTTGCCGAGAAGTCTGTCATACGTCACCTCCTCGATAGCCGGATCCAGGTTTCCGCTGCCAAGGCGGAGGCTCGCGCCGCGTGCGTTCTCGGCACGCAAGCGATCGCCCCGGGTGCGGGTGTCCCGCAAGGCATCGCGCCGGCAGCGGGAACCTGGGGCGGCTAGCGATCACAGTGGTCGGGGGCCAGGAACTTGTCCGAGACCCACTCGTGGTCGCCGAGCTGGCGCCAGCGCACGCCGCCCTTCCTGACGGTCCTGTCGTACGGCTGGATGGTGTCGCCGCTGCCGAGCGTGCGCACGACCTTGGCGGCGAGGTTCGGCGACTCGCGGACGTAGAGGGCGTTGGCGGTGACGTGGAAGACGCAGGTGGAGTCGGCCTTCTCGCGGGGCCCGAAGTGGGACAGGTCGGTGCGGGACCGGCCGTGCCCGAAGGCGTTGACGACGACGACCAGGACGCCGGCCCCGATGGCCAGCTTCTTGACGAGCCCCGGCGTCAGGGCGATGTTCACCGGCTGCCTCCCGCTGGTTGCGGAGAGTTACATTCCTGGGACGCAAAGTAGTGAGTGACCGGAGGGTACGCAAGCGACTCCTGAGCAATCGAACATATGTTCTAATGGGCCTCATGCGGTGGGACAACCTTCGACTGGAGACCGGCGGCGAGCCGCCCGTGCTGCCGCTCGTGGAGCGCGGCGCCACGGTGCGGACCTTCGACACGCCCGAGTTCAAAGGGGTGACGTTCTACGAGGTCAACGCCAAGTCGATCATCAACAAGGTGCCGCCGGAGTCGCGGATGTCGTTCCGGTGGACGATCAACCCGTACCGCGGCTGCACCCACGCCTGCACGTACTGCCTGGCCGGCGACACCCCGATCCTGATGGCCGACGGCACCAGCCGGCCGCTGGCCGACATCGAGGCCGGCGACCTGATCTACGGCACGGTTCCGGAGGGTGACGTCCGGCGGTACACGGTCACGCAGGTGCACGACCACTGGTCCACGGTGAAGCCCGCCTGGCGGGTCACCCTGGGTGACGGCACCCAGCTGATCTCCAGCGCCGAGCACCGGTTCCTCACCACCGGCGGCTGGAAGCACGTCAGCGGCGGCCACCAGCCCCGGCTCGCCCTCGGCGACGTGCTGGTCGGCACCGGCCAGTTCGCCACCCCGGCCAAGAGCTCGCCCGAGTACCGCCGCGGCTACCTGTGCGGCGTGTTCCGGGGCGCCGGCCACCTCGGCTCGTACTCCCGGCACCGCCCCGACGGCGGCCACACCCTGTATCCCACGCTGCGGCTGGAAACCGGCGACCTGACCGTGCTCGACCGGGCCGGCGGGTACCTCCAGGAGCTGGACCTGTCCCTCATCGAGCTGGTGCGCTGGCCGACCGAGCCGGACGCCGCCTGGCACTGCGGGTTCCTGGCCGGCGTGTTCGACACCGAGGGCGGCCGGCCGCGCGGCGTGCTGACGCTCGCCCCGTCCGACCCGGAGGTGGTCGGGCACGCCTGGGCCAGCCTGCGCGCGCTCGGCTTCCACGCCACCACCGACGACGGCCGGGTGCGGGTGCTCGGCGGGCTCGCCGCCCACCTGCGGTTCTTCCACACCGTCGACCCGGTGACGCTGGGCAGGTGGACGGTGGAGGGCTCGCCGCTGCCCACCGACCTGCCGCTGGACGTGGTGGCGGTCGAGCCGCTCGGCATCGACCTGCCGCTGTACGACCTCACCACCGGCACCGGCGACTTCGTCGCCAACGGCGTGGTCAGCCACAACTGCTTCGCCCGCAACACCCACACCTACCTGGACCTGGACGCCGGGCACGACTTCGACACCCGGATCGTGGTCAAGGTCAACGCGGTCGACCGGCTGCGGCGCGAGCTGGAGTCGGACCGGTGGACCGGCGAGCACATCGCGATGGGCACCAACGTCGACCCGTACCAGCGGGCCGAGGGGCGCTACCGGCTGATGCGCGGCATCATCGGCGAGCTGGCCGCGCACGCCAACCCGTTCTCCATCCTCACCAAGGGCACGCTGGTGCTGCGCGACCTCGACCTGCTCACCGCCG
Source organism: Mycobacteriales bacterium (assembly GCA_045806985.1). Lineage (GTDB taxonomy): Bacteria > Actinomycetota > Actinomycetes > Mycobacteriales > JBJMIH01 > JBJMIH01. The sequence goes on from JBJMIH010000235.1 coordinate 17,593, forward strand.
CCGCCGCGCGCACCGACGTCCGGGTCAACCTGTCGATCGGCTCGCTCGACCAGGAGCTGTGGCGCGCGGTCGAGTCCGGCACGCCGCACCCGCGGGCGCGGGTGCGTGCCGCCGCCCAGCTGGTCGGGGCCGGGCTCGGCTGCGGCGTGCTGATGGCGCCGATCCTGCCGTACCTCACCGACGGCGACGAGCAGCTGGAGGAGTGCGTTGCCGCGCTCGCCGAGGCCGGCGTGGACTCGGTCACCCCGATCGTGCTGCACCTGCGGCCCGGCGCCCGGGAGTGGTACCTGGGCTGGCTGCGGGAAGCGCACCCCGAGCTGGTGCCCCGGTACCGGTGGCTGTACCGGAAGGGCTCCTACGCGAGGCCCGAGTACGGCGAGCGGATCAGGGCCACGGTCGCCGCGCTGGCCGACCGCTACGGCATCACCGAGCGGGCGGCGAGGTTCTCGCGCGGGCCGCTGCCCGCGGTCGAGGCGGCGCCCGACGTCGAGCAGCTCTCGCTGCTCTGAGCTTCCGGAACGGTGAGGAGAGGGAGGAAGAGGTGGACCAGTGGACCGATGCTCAGCGCGTACGCCACCGTGCCGACGCCGACCGAGCCGCCCAGCAGCCAGCCGGTGGCCAGCACCGTCACCTCGATGCTGGTGCGGACCAGGCGCACGGACCTGCCGGTGCGCCGGACGAGGCCGGTCATCAGGCCGTCGCGCGGCCCGGGGCCGAAGCGCGCCCCGATGTAGCAGCCACCCGCCACGCCGTTGAGCACGATCGCGCTGGTCAGCAGGCCGGCCTGCGCCCACCAGCGGTGCGCGGCGGGCAGCGCGGCCAGCGCGCCGTCCACGGACAGCCCGATCACGATCACGTTGCTCACCGTGCCGAGGCCGGGGCGCTGGCGCAGCGGTATCCACGCGAGCAGCACCGTCGCGCCGACCAGCATGGTGATCGTCCCGAACGAGAGTCCGGTGTGTTCGGCGAGGCCCTGGTGCAGCACGTCCCACGGGTCCAGGCCGAGGCCGGCCCGGATCTGCATGGCCATGCTCACGCCGTACAGCACCAGGCCGCCGTACAACTGCGCCAACCGCCGTCCCATGGGCCTCATCGTGGATGACAACTGGCCTGCGAATCCATAGCCAGTTCTGTGATACTGGACCCGTGGATCGGATGATCGGGGCGGAGAAGCTGGCCAGAACGCTGGGTAGCTGGCGCACGCACGCGCCGGCGTACCGGGCGCTGGCCGACACGCTGCGGCTGCACGTCGTCGACGGGCGGCTGCCGCTGCGCACCCGGCTGCCGAGCGAGCGCGAGCTGGCGGTCGCACTCGGGGTGAGCAGGACCACCGTCACCGCCGCGTACGCCGCCCTGCGCGAGGAGGGCTACCTGGCCAGCCGGCGCGCGTCCGGGAGCTGGACGGCGCTGCCGGCCGGCACGGCCGGGGTCGCCGGCATCAACCCGATCCCCGATCCCGGCAACGGCCAGCTGGACCTGTCCCACGCCGCGCCGACCGCGCCTGTCACCGAGCTGCCGGCCGCGGCCAGGGCGGCGGCCGAGGCGCTGCCCGCCCACCTGGCCGGACACGGGTACGAGCTGGCCGGGCTGCCGGCCCTCCGGGCGGCGGTGGCGGCCCGGTACGCGGCCCGCGGCCTGCCCACCGACCCGGACCAGGTGATGGTCACCTCGGGAGCCCTGCACGCGTGGGCCCTGCTGCTCCGGCTGCTGGCCGGACCCGGCGACCGGGTGCTGGTGGAGGGCCCGACGTACCCGAACGCCCTGGTCGCGATCGTCCGCGCCGGCGCCAGGCCGGTGCCGGTGCCGTTCGGCGACGGCGGCTGGGACATCGAGATGCTGGCCGCCACGCTGCGCCAGGCCGGCCCCCGGCTCGCCTTCCTGACCCCGGACTTCCAGAACCCGACCGGGTACCTGATGGACGGCCCGACCAGGGCGGCGGTCGCCGGCCTCGCCGCGCACACCCGCACCACCCTGGTGGTGGACGAGACGCTGGTGGAGCTGGCCCTGACCGACCGGCCGGTGCCGCCGCCGCTGGCCAGCCACCACCCGGACGCGGTGACGATCGGCTCGCTGAGCAAGTCGCACTGGGGCGGGCTGCGGATCGGCTGGATCCGGGCCCCGCGGGCGCTGGTGGACCGGCTGGTCGCCGCCAGGCCCTCCGTCGACCTGGGCACTCCCGTGCTGGAGCAGCTGGTCGCGACCCTGCTGCTGGACGGCACGGTCGGGGACAGCCTGCCGGAGCGGCGGGCGGCGCTGGTGACGCAGCGGGACACGCTCGCGGCGGCGGTACGCGACCGGCTGCCGGAGTGGCGGTTCACGCCGCCGGCCGGCGGGCTCAGCCTGTGGATCGACCTGGGCGCCCCGGTGAGCAGCGCGCTCACCGTGGCCGCCGGCCAGCACGGGGTGCGGCTCGCGGCCGGCCCGCTGTTCGGCGTGGAGGGCGCCTTCGAGCGGTACCTCCGCCTCCCGTACACCCTCCCCGCCGACCGGCTCACCGAGGCCGTCACCCGCCTGGCCGCCGCCTGGCGGACCGTCGCCGCCCGGCCGGTGACCTCGGTGAGCCAGGCCCTCTAGGGTCGGGCTGTGCAGATCGGGGTGCTCGGGCCGCTTGAGGTCCGCACCGACGCCGGGGCGGTGGTGGAGGTCGGTGGGGCGCGGCTGCGCGCGCTGCTGATCAGGCTGGCGCTGGACGCCGGCCGGGTGGTCACCACCCGCCAGCTCGTGGACGCGCTGTGGGGCGACGACCGGCCGGCGGCCGCCGGGAACGCGTTGCAGTCGCTGGTCTCCCGGCTGCGCAGGGCCCTGCCCGCCGCGGTCGTGGAGTCACATCCAGCCGGGTACCGGCTGGTGCTCGGCCTCGACGCGGTGGACGCGCACCGGTTCACCAGGCTCGCCGCCGTCGGCCGCCAGCGGCTGGCCACCGACCCGGCCGCCGCCGCGACCACGCTGTGCGAGGCCCTCGCGCTGTGGCGGGGTCCGGCGCTGGCCGACGTGGCGGACGCGGCGTTCGCCAGGGCGACGATCGCCCGGCTGGACGAGCAGCGGCTGGCCGCCGTCCAGGACCGGGTCGAGGCCGACCTGCGGCGCGGTACCGGCGGGCCGGGCCTGATCGCCGAGTTGGAAGAACTGGTCACCGCGTACCCGCTGCGCGAGCCGCTGGTCGGTCAGCTGATGCGGGCGCTGGTCGCCGCCGGGCGGCCCACCGACGCGCTGGCCGCGTACGAGCAGGCCCGCGCCCGGCTCGCCGACCAGCTCGGCGCCGACCCGTCGGCCGAACTGGCCGCCCTGCACCTGGAGCTGTTGCGCGCGGAGCCCCCGCCGCCACCGCCGCCGGTCGGCACCGCCACACCCACCAACCTGCGGGCCGGCCTGACCACGTTCGTCGGGCGCGGCGACGAGGCGGCGCGGGTCGGCAAGCTGCTGGAGGAGGCCCGGCTCGCCACGCTGATCGGGCCGGGCGGCGCGGGCAAGACCCGGCTGGCCGTGGAGGCCGCCCGCGGCCTGCTCGACCGCGCGACGGACGGGGTCTGGCTGGTCGAGCTGGCCCCGATCAGCGATCCCGGTGAGGTCGCCCAGGCGATCGTGCACGCCCTCGACGTCCGCGAGCAGTGGATGCTGGCCCGGCGTGGCGGCGGGCCGGAGAACAGCCTCTCGCCGCTCGCACGCCTGGTCGCGACGCTGTCCGGCAAGCGGGTGCTGCTCGTGCTGGACAACTGCGAGCACCTGCTGGACGGGGCGGCGGCGGTCGCCGACCGGCTCCTCGGCGAGTGCCCCGACCTGCGCGTCCTCGCCACCAGCCGGGAACCGCTGGGCATCACCGGGGAGACGCTGTGGCCGGTCGAGCCGCTGGCGCTGCCGCCGCCGGACGCCGACGCGGACGCCGCGGCGCGGTACCCGGCGGTACGGCTGCTGGTGGACCGGGCGGCGGCGGTACGGCCCGGCTTCGAGGTCACCCCGGACAACGCCGCGGCGGTGGTGCGGATCTGCCGCGCGCTGGACGGGATGCCGCTGGCGATCGAACTGGCCGCGGCCCGGCTGCGGTCGATGACGCCGGAACAGGTGGCGGCCCGGCTGGACGACCGGTTCGGCCTGCTCACCGCCGGCAGCCGCACCGCGCTGCCCCGGCACCGCACGCTCCAGGCGGTGGTGGACTGGAGCTGGGACCTGCTGGAACCCGCCGAGCGGGCACTGTGGCGGCGGTTCGCGGTGTTCCAGGGCGGGGCGCGCGCCGAGGCGGCCGCGCGGGTCTGCGCGGGCGGCTCCGGCGATCCCGTCGACGCGGCCCTGGTACCTGACCTCCTCGCCACCCTGGTCGACAAGTCGCTGCTGGTCGCGGTCGGCGAGGGCGAGCCGCGGTACCGGATGCTGGAGACGATCCGGGAGTACGGCCTGCGCCGGCTGGACGAGGCCGGCGAGCGGGACGCGCTGCGGCGCCGGCACGCCGCGTACTTCCTCACCATGGTGGAGGCGGCCGAGCGGCGGATGCGCGGCCGCGACCAGCTCGAATGGCTGGCCAGGCTGGATGAGGACCGGGACAACCTGCACGCGGCGCTGCGCGGCGCGGTGACCATGCGGGACGCGGCGACCGCGGTCCGGCTGGCGGCCCTGCTGGGCTGGTACTGGTGGCTGCGCGGCCAGCGGCTGGAGGGCGCGGAACTGGCCGCCGAGGCCGTCGCGCTGGCCGACGAGGAACCGGCCGGGGTGCCGGCCGAGCCGATGGGCCTGGCCGCCACCATGCTCGCGCTCAACACGCTGGACGGCGCACTCGACATCGACGGCGCGCTGCGCTGGTTCCGGAAGGCCATGGGGTACGCCGGCCCGGACGCCGCCCACCCGCTGCTGCGGCTGATCGGACCGGCGGCGGTGGTGTTCGAGGCCCTCGACAGCGAGAACCCGGACATGACGCCCCTGCGCGCGGTGTACGAGCACGACCCGGACCCGTGGGCGCGGGCGGCGGCCCGCGTCATCCACACGTTCGCCGCGATCAACCTGGCCCGCGAGCCGCTGGCGGTGGAGGCGGAGTGCCGCACCGCGCTGGCGGCGTTCCGGGAGATCGGCGACCGGTGGGGGATGTCCATGTCGCTGCTGGCGCTGTCCGAGCTGACCGGCCGGCGCGGCGAGTACGCCACCGCGGCGGAGTGCCTGCGGGAGGCGGCCGTGCACGTGACCGCGCTGGGCACGCTCGGCGACGCCGTGCAGGCCGACGCCGGCCGGGCCGGATACCTGTGGGCGCTCGGCCAGGTTGACGAGGCCAAGGAGCTGCTGGCCGAGGCGCGCCGGCAGGCCGAGCGGTTGGGCACGCCGGAGACGCTGTGCGCGGTGGAGTTCTGGCAGGGCGAGCTGTGCCGGCGGGAGGGCGACACCGACCGGGCCAGGACGCTGCTCACCCAGGCGGCGGGCCGGCTGGCCGGTACCAGGGTGGCGCCGCAGGCGCAGGCCATCACCTCCACCGCGCTCGGCTACCTGGACACCGCGGTCGGCGACCTGGACGGCGCCCGCGGCCACCTCGCCGAGGCGATGGACGCCGCCCTGTCCTCTTCGGACGCCCCGGTGGTCTGCCAGGTGCTGATCGCCGTGGCCGGCTACGCCTGCCGGGCCGGCCGGCCGGACACCGCCGCGGCCCTGCTCGGCGCGGCCGAGGGCATCCGCGGGATGCCCGACCTGTCAGTGCCCGACCTGCCCAGGGTGGAGGCGGAGGTACGGGACGCGCTGGGTGCGGACGGCTACGCCGAGGCCTTCGCCCGCGGCCGTACCACCACCATCCGCACCCTGCGCGACCTGCTGGCCGAGGTGCTCTGACTACACCTTGCGACGGAGCGCCCGGACCGCGAGGGGAGCGAACACGACCGTGAAGGCGACGGCCCACAGCATCGACTTGAGCACCGGGGTCGCCACCGGGCCGGACACCAGCAGGCCCCTGGTCGCGTCGGCGAGCGAGGTGACCGGATTGACCTTGACCCACGCCTGGAGCCAGCCCGGCATCGTGTTGGTCTTCACGTACGCGTTGCTGATCATGGTGATCGGGAACATCGTCGTGAAGCCGAAGATCTGCACCTTCTCCGCGCTGGACGCGACCACACCGACCAGCACGGACACCCACGAGATGCCGAGGGCGAAGCCGAGTACCAGCGCGTACACGCCCAGCACGCCCAGCACCCCGTGGTGCACCCGGAAGCCCAGGGCCAAGCCAACGACCAGCAGCAACGTGATCGCCCACGCCTGCTTCACCAGGTCGGCGACGATCCGGCCGGCCAGCGGGGCGTACCGGGCGATCGGCAGCGACCGCAGCCGGTCGAACACGCCCTTCTCCAGGTCGGAGTTCAGGCCCACGCCGGTGTTCAGGGTGGCGAACAGTCCGTTCTGGATGATGATGCCGGCCAGCGCGAACTGGAGGTAGGCGTGCGTACCGCCGGCGATCGCGCCGCCGAACACGTACGTGAACAGCAACACGAACATGAGCGGCTGCACGCTGAAGTCCAGCAGCTCCATCGGGTTGTGCTTGATCTGGACCAGCGTGCGCCAGGCCAGTGTGGCCGTGTGGCGCAGCCCCTCCAGCGGGCTCACCCGGGCGGTGTCGGACTCCGGCGCGGGGGCGGTGACGGTCGCGGCGGTCATTCCGCGCTCCTCTCGTCGTCGACGGAGGTGTCCAGGGTGGACTCCTCGGCGGGATGGCCGGTCAGGGCCAGGAACACCTCGTCCAGGCTGGCGCTGCGCAGGGCCAGCTCGCCGACGACGACCCCGGCCTCGTCCAGCCGCCGCACCACCGCCGGCAGCATCGCCGGGTCGGTGACGGCGACGGTCACCACGGCGTTCTTCGTCTGGATCGAGGCGCCGGTCACGTCGGCCACGACCGCCTCCACCACCGGTAGGTCGGCCTCCATGGCCGGGCTGACGACCAGCGCCTGCGCTCCCATCTTGGCCTTGAGCTCGGCCGGCGTGCCGTTGGCGATGACCCGGCCGTGGTCGATCACGGCGACCTCGTCGGCGAGCTGGTCGGCCTCGTCCAGGTACTGGGTGGTGAGCAGGACCGTGACGCCCTCCGCGGTCAGGTCGCGGATGATGTCCCACATCTCGCTGCGGGCGCGTGGGTCGAGACCGGTGGTGGGCTCGTCCAGGTACAGCAGCCGCGGCCGGCCGACCAGGCTCGCGGCCAGGTCGAGGCGTCGGCGCATCCCGCCGGAGTAGGTCTTGGCGGCCCGGTCGGCCGCGTCCTCCAGGTGGAAGTCGGCGAGCAGCTCCCTGGCGCGCTGCTTCGCGTCCGGCCGGGGCAGCCCGAGCAGCCGGCCGATCAGCACGAGGTTCTCGGTGCCGGTGAGCATCTCGTCCACGGAGGCGTACTGCCCGGTCAGGCCGACCATCCGGCGTACCCGGTGGGCGTCGCGCAGCACGTCGTACCCGCCGACCCGCGCCGTGCCGGCGTCCGGCCGGAGCAGGGTGGCGAAGATCCGCACCGTGGTCGTCTTGCCGGCGCCGTTCGGGCCGAGCAGGCCGTAGACCGAGCCGGTCCGCACGGAGAGGTCCACTCCGGCCAGTGCGGTGGTCTCGCCGAACCGTTTGACGAGACCCTCGGCGACGATTGCGTGTGTCATGGCCCCACCCTGACAGGGGGGCCTGACATTTCCGTCACGAATTTCAGCCCGGCGCTGACAGTCCGCTGACAGCGTTACAACTTGTAGTCCTTCAGTAACTGTCGACTGATCACGCGCTTCTGGATCTCGCTGGTGCCCTCGCCGATCAGCAGGAACGGGGCCTCCCGGTACAGCCGCTCGATCTCGAACTCCTTCGAGTAGCCGTACCCGCCGTGGATGCGGAACGCGTCGGTGGTGACCTCGACGCAGTACTCGCTGGCCAGCAGCTTCGCCATGCCGGCCTCGAGGTCGTTGCGCTCGCCGGCGTCCTTGAGCCGGGCCGCCCGCACCATCATCAGGTGCGCGGCCTCCACCTTGGTGGCCATCTCGGCGAGCTTGAACGCGACCGCCTGGTGGTCGGCGATCGGGTGGCCGAACGCCTGCCGCTGCTGCGCGTAGCCGACGGCCAGCTCGAAGGCCCGGATCGCGATCCCGCAGGCGCGGGCGGCGACGTTGACCCTGCCGACCTCGAGACCGTCCATCATCTGCGCGAACCCGGCGCCGGGCCGCTCGCCGAGCGCCATGTCCGCCGGCACGCGGTGGTCGGTGAAGACCAGCTCGGTGGTCTCCACGCCCTTGTACCCCATCTTCTCCAGCTGGCGCGGGATCGTGATGCCGCCGTGCTCCGTCGCGCCCGGCTCCTTCTCGACCAGCAGCGTCGTCATGTTCCGGTACACCGAGTCGGCGCCCTCGTCGGTCTTGACCAGGGTGGCGACCAGGCCGGCCCGCAGGCCGTTGGTGAGCCACATCTTCTGGCCGTTGACCACGTAGTCGTCGCCGTCGCGGACGGCCTTGGTGCCAATGGCGGCCACGTCCGACCCGCAGCCCGGCTCGGACAGCGAGAAGGCGGCCCGCAGCTCGCCGGTGGCCATCCGCGGCAGCAGCCGCTCCCGCTGCGCGTCGGTGCCGTGCCGGCTGACCAGGTACGCCACGATGAAGTGGGTGTTGAGCACGCCGGCCAGGCTCATCCAGCCGCGCGCCATCTCCTCCACCACCAGCGCGTACGTGAGCAGCGACTCGCCCAGACCGCCGTATTTCTCGTCGATCGTGATGCCGAACAGGCCCATGTCCTTCATCTGGTCGACCAGTTCGTCGGGGAACTCGTCGCGGTGCTCGTACCCGGTCGCGACCGGCAGTACCTCCTTGTCCACGAACGTCCGGACAGCGCTCAGCATGTCCTGCTGGATGTCGGTGAGTCCGTCGGTCTGTGCGAGCCTGGCCATACCCAGAGGTTACTTACGAGTAGGCATCGGCCGCTACCCATCCGGCAGGAACGACAACACCGTGTCGAGCGTGTCGGCCTCCGCCGCGGTCTTGTCCGGCCGGTACCGCAGCACCCTGGCGAACCGCAGCGCCACCTTGCCCGGGTACCGCGGGCTGCGCTGCACCCCGTCGAAGGCGATCTCCACCACCAGCTCGGGCCGGACGTACACCACCCAGTCGGTCCGCCGCACCTCCCTGGCCAGCAGCTCGGCGGTCTGCCAGGTGAGCAGCACGTCGGTCAGGCCCTTGAACGTCTTGCCGAGCATGACGAAACCGCCGGTCGCCGGGTCGCGGGCGCCGAGGTGCAGGTTGGACAGCCAGCCCTGGCGCCGGCCGTGCCCCCACTCGGCGGCCAACACGACCAGGTCGAGCGTGTGCACGGGCTTGACCTTCAGCCAGCCCGACCCGCGCCGGCCGGCCTCGTACGGCGCGTCCAGCGACTTCACCATGACGCCCTCGTGACCGGCGGCGACCGCGCCGGCGAAGAACGCCTCGGCGGCGGCCGCGTCCGCCGCCACCTCGCGCGGCACCCGCTGGTGCTCCGGCACCACGTCGGCCAGCGCGGCCACCCGCTCCGCGCAGGGCAGGTCGAGCAGGTCCTCGCCGTCCCGGTGCAGCACGTCGAACAGGTACGGGGTGAGCGCCACCACCGGCGCGCCGTCCTGACGGGCGAACCGGGAGGCGGTGTCCTGGAACGGGTACGGCCGGCCGTCCGGGCGCAGCGCGATCGCCTCGCCGTCCAGCACCAGCGAGCTCGCCGGCAGCGCCCGCGCGGCCGCCACGATCTCCGGCACCCTGGCGGTGACGTCGTCCAGCGTGCGGGTGAAGACCGCGACCTCGTCGCCGTCCCGGTGCACCTGGACGCGTACCCCGTCCAGCTTCCACTCCACGCCGGCCGGCGCGATCCGCTCCAGCGCGGCCGGCACCGACCCGGCGGTGCCGGCGAGCATCGGCAGCAGCGGCCGGCCGACCTGGAGCCGGAACCGGGCCAGCCCCGCCGCGCCCGCGCCGAGCGCGGTGGCGGCGACCTCGCCCAGCCTGCCGCTCAGCATCAGCGCCCGGCGCACGTCGCGTACCGGCAGCCCGGCGGCCCTGGCGACGGCGTCGGCCATCACGCCCTCCAGCGCGCCCTGGCGCAGGTCGCCGAGGAGCAGCCGGACCAGGAAGTCCCGCTCGCCCGGGGTGGCCCGGTCGAACAGCGCGGCCAGCAGCGCCCGCCTGGCGGCCTGCGAGCCCTTGCCGGCCCGCGCGCCGATCTCGCCGAAGGCGGCGTCCACCTCGGCGACCGTGAGCGTGGGCCGGCCGGGGTCGCCGCCGGCCGGCAGGTCGCGGAGCGCCGCCCAGCCCACCCCGATCTGCCGCTGGGTCAGCTCGCCGGTGAGGAACCCGACCACGGCCGGCACCTCGGCGGGCTCGGCCTCCCGCAGCGCCGCCGCCAGCAGGTCGACCTTGGCCAGCCGGGCCGAGGTCTCGCTCAGCGCCCGCGAGGTCTCCGCGAGCCGGGACACCAACATGGCCCCATCCTGCCCCGGGGGTACGACATTCCGGCGCCGCCCGGTCAGGCCTCTGGCGGGGTGAACTTGGACGTGCGGGACATTCCGGCCGCGCGGCCCTTGGCCGCGATCACCAGCGCCATCTTCCGGGACGCCTCGTCGATCATCTCGTCGCCGAGCATGACCGCGCCGCGCTTGTCGATCGTGGTCGAGTGCTCGTAGGCGTCCAGGATCAGCTCGGCGTGGTCGTAGTCCTCCTGGCTGGGCGCGTACACCTCGTTGGCCGCGTCGATCTGGCCGGGGTGCAGCACCCACTTGCCGTCGTAGCCGAGCAGCGCCGACCGCTTCGCCACCTCGCGGAACCCGTCCACGTCCTTGATCTGGAGGTACGGCCCGTCGATGGCCTGCACGCCGGTGGCCCTGGCCGCCAGCAGGATCGTCATCAGGATCTGGTGGTACGGGTCGCCGGGGTAGTCCGGGTGCAGCGCGCCCACCACCAGCGAGCGCATCCCGAGCGAGGCCATGAAGTCGGCCGGGCCGAAGATCAGCGTCTCGATCCGGTCCGACGCGGCCACGATCTCGCGGATGTTCAGCAGGCCGGCGGCGTTCTCGATCTGCACCTCGATGCCGATCCCGCCCGGTTCGAACCCGTTCGTCTCCTCGATCTGGGTGAGCAGCAGGTCCAGCCACGCGACGTGCGCCGCGGACTGCGTCTTGGGCAGCATCACGCAGTCGAGCTTCGGCCCCGCGCCCTCCACGACCTCGATCACGTCGCGGTACGTCCAGCGGGTGGTGAGGTCGTTGACCCGTACCGCGGTGGTCTTGCCGGCCCAGTCGCCCTCGTTGAGCGCGGCCACGATGTTGGCCCTCGCCGGCTCCTTGGCGTCCGGGGCGACGGCGTCCTCCAGATCGAGGAAGACCATGTCGGCGGGCAGGCCCTGGGCCTTGGTCAGCATCTTCACCGAGCTACCCGGCACCGCGAGGCAGGATCGGCGAGGTCGCAGCGGGCGCACTGATGGCCTCCTTAACCGACGAGAGCTACTGAACAGTAACCTAGCGTACCTACGGAAGGATTCTGCCCTGTGGACGAGATCACTTGCGTGATCACCGGCGCCAGTGCCGGGATCGGCGCGGCGGCAGCGCTCGAACTGGCACGGAGTGGCGCCCGGGTGGTGCTGGTCGGGCGCGACCCCGGCAAGCTCGCCGCGGTGGCCGCACGGATCTCCGCCGAGACCGGGACGGAGCCGGCGGCGCACCAGGTCGACTTCACCAGGCTGGACGAGGTGCGGGCGCTCGCCGGTGTGCTGCGCGACCGGTACGACCGCGTCGACGTGCTGGCCAACAACGCGGGCGGGCTGGTGCGGAAGCGGCGGCTCACGGTCGACGGGTACGAGGCCACCATCCAGGTCAACCACCTGGCCCCGTTCCTGCTCACCGCGCTGCTGTGGGACCGGCTGGCGGCCGCGCCGGACGCCCGCGTCGTCACCACGTCCTCGGCGGTGGCCTCGCTCGGCCGGCTCGACCCGCTCAACCTCGACCGGCTCGGCAAGCCGTACAGCAAGTGGATCGCGTACTTCAACAGCAAGCAGGCCAACGTGCTGTTCACCACCGAGCTGGCCCGCCGCGCCGTCGGCACCTCGATCTCGGCCACCTGCTTCCACCCGGGCGCGGTGCGCTCCGACTTCGGCCGGGACTGGCTGCCGTTCCGGATCTTCGCCCGGCTGCCGCTGGTCTCCCGCACCCCCGAGCAGGCCGCCCGCACCCTGGTGCACCTGGCCCTCGAGGACGAGGGCGCCACCCACTCCGGCGGGTACTTCACCGGCGGCCGCGCCGCCCGCCTCCCCCGCAACTGCGCCGACCCGACCCTCGCGGCGGCCCTCTGGGAGACCAGCGCGGCGGCCGTCGGCGTCTAGAGCTGCGGCTCGATCCGGCGGCCGCGGACGGCCGTGGCCAGGCCGGCGAGGATGAGCAGCAGGCCGGGCAGGGTGGCGGCGGATGGGTGCTGGCCCAGGAACGCGGCCGCGAGCAGGGCCGCGCCGGGTACCTCGGCGAGGATGGCGACGCTGACCACGGTCACCGGGATGCGGCGGAGAGCGTGGTTGACCAGCGAGTGGCCGAGCAGCTGGGCGGCGAGGGTGAGCGTGGCCAGGCCCAGCCAGGTACGCCCGGAGTAACCGGCGAGCGGGACGTGGACAGTGACGCACACCGCGAGCAGGACCACCGCGCAGACGGCGTAGCAGCTGGCGGCGTACGTCGTGGTGTCCACCGTGCGCCGGATCCGCCCGCCCAGCACCACGTACCCGGCCGCCAGCATCCCGCCGGCCAGCGCGAGCAGGTCGCCGCCGACCGCCCTGGCCGAGCCGGTGACGTCCACCCCGGTCACCGCCAGCACCCCGGCCAGCGCCAGCGCCGTTCCCAGCCAGGTGCGCGGGCTCACCCGCTGCCCGCCGGCCCGCTGGATCAGCGCCGTCCACACCGGCGTCGTGGACACCAGCGCGGTCGAGGTGGCGACCGTGGTGAGCCGCACGCTCGGTATCCAGGTGGCGAAGTGCCCGGCCAGCACCAGCCCGGACAGCGCGGTCAGGGCCAGCTCGCGGCGGCCGATCCCGCCGCGGGCCAGCGCGACCGGGGCGAGCACCACCTCGGCCATCGCGTTGCGCCAGAACGCCACCGCCAGCGCCGGCGCGGCCAGCGCGGCGATCAGCGGCGCGGAGGTCGACACCCCGACGACCGCGACGGCGAGGGCGGCGTAGTCGGCCGGTCGAGGGGCGTCCACGGGTGCATCCTCGCAAGTAGAGTGATCGCGTGACCGAACCGCTCGTCGCGGCGGCGACCCGCAAGTCCGGCCTGATCTGGGTCGGTGCGGTGGGCCGGCCGCAGGTCGGGGCCTGGCACGTCTGGGAGGACGAGCCGCCGGCGGCGTACCTGGTGACCGGTCCCGGCGAGCAGTCCCTGCCCGGCCTCGCCGAGGCGGCGGAGGCGCTGGTCACCGTGCGTTCCTCCGACACCGGCGGGCGGATCGTGACCTGGCGGGCCAGCGTGGAGCGGCTCGAACCGGGTACCGGAGACTGGGAACGGGTCACCGCCGCATTGCTGGCAAAGCGGCTGAACAACCCGGACGGCCCGGCCGCCGTGGACCGCTGGGCCGCCGAGGGCGCGGTGCTGCGGCTGTCCCCGGTCGAGGTGGCGGAGGCCGGCGAGACGCTGCCGGCCGGCCCGCTGGCCGAACCCCCGCGCCCCACCCCGGCCACCAGCCGGATGCACCGGCCGTACCAGCTCCGCTTCTGGAACCGGAAGAGGAAGCGCTAGCGCTGCTTGTCGAGCGCCTTGCGGACCTGTTCCCGGGTGGCTTCGTCGGGGGCGGCCGGGCGGGTGAGGACGCTGGTGATCCTGGGTGCGAGCAGCCGCAGGCCGCTGAGTACCAGGACGGCGGCCAGCAGGATGGCGAGCTGGCGGAGGCCGGTGAGGGTGCCGTAGCTGACGGCGAGCGTGCTGATCAGCGCCGGCGGGTGCGGCACGCCGCCCCACAGCATCAGCGCGATGGTCACCACCAGGGCGAACACCATCGCGAGCAGCCGGCGCAGGCCCTGGTCGGCGAAGCCGGCGTGGGAGTAGAGCAGCCCGAACATGCCGGTGGCGAGGTAGCCGGAGCACACCGCGATGAGGTGGCCGCAGAAGGCATTGACCGTGCCGGAGGCGGGCGCGGCCGGCTTGACCAGCAGCATCACGGCGGTCGGCAGCAGCGTGACCAGTAGCGCCGGCTCTCCCGCCAGTACCGTCGCCACCACCAGTACCAGCACGGCCAGCGCGCCGATCACCACCGGCGGTCTGCCCAGCACCCTCATCGACGCGACCCCTTTCGCCACCGCCAGTGTGCGGGTAGTCGCCTACCGTACGCGGGGAACCGGTGCCGGCGACACGCCCATACGGCCTGGTACCCGGCCCAGTCGGACAGGGCGGCGCCGGCCCCGCCGCTTACTCTTGAACCGTGACCGCGACCAGGGTGTACCTCGCGCGACTCGCCGGCATCGAGGTCTTCGACCCGAACGGTGAGCAGGTGGGCAAGGTCCGCGACGCGGTGACGCTGATGCGGCTGGACAACGCTCCGCCGCGGGTGCAGGGCCTGGTCGTGGAGTTCCACCGGCGGAAGATCTTCGTCCCGATGACCCGGGTCAGCACGGTCGAGTCCGCCGCGGTGGTACTGAACACCGGCACGGTGTCGCTCAAGGCGTTCGAGAAGCGGTCCGGCGAGACGCTGGTGATCGGCGACCTGCTCGACCGGGAGGTCGCGATCGTCGAGTCGGGCCGGAAGGGCACCGTGATCGACGTGGCCATGGAGCTGTCCCGGTCCAAGGACTGGCTGCTCACCAAGGTCGCGGTGGCCGAGCCGGGCAAGGGGATGCGCCGCCGGGGCCAGATCCACCAGTTCGACTGGCGGCAGGTCAGCGGCCTGACCCTGCCGGCGGGCGAGCAGGGCGCGGCCAACCTGCTCGCCGCGTTCGAGCGGATGCGGCCCGCCGACCTCGCCTCGGTGCTGCGCGACCTGTCCGAGAAGCGGCGGATCGAGGTCGCCGCCGCCCTCGACGACGAGCGCCTCGCCGACGTCCTGGAGCAGCTGCCCGAGGACGAGCAGGTGCAGATCCTCACGCTGCTGAACTCGGACCGGGCCGCGGACGTCCTGGAGGCGATGGACCCCGACGACGCCGCCGACCTGCTCGCCGAGCTGCCCGCCAGCGAGCAGGAGCGGCTGCTCCAGCTGATGGAGCCGGACGAGGCCGCGCCGGTGCGGCGGCTGATGCCGTACTCGGACGACACCGCCGGCGGGCTGATGACGTCCGAGCCGGTGGTGCTGCCGCCGGACGCCACGGTCGCCGAGGCCCTGGCGATGATCCGCAACCCGCAGCTGTCCCCGGCGTTGGCCGCCCAGGTGTACGTGTGCCGCCCGCCGGTCGCCACGCCCACCGGCCGGTACCTGGGCATCGCCCATTTCCAGCGACTGCTCCGGGAACCACCGTCCGAGCTGCTGGGCGGCGTGCTGGATGACAGCATCGAACCCATCGGGCCGAACACGCCCCTGCCCGAGGTCACCAGCCACCTCGCCACCTACGACCTGGTGGCGATCCCGGTGGTGGACGGTGGGGACCGGCTGGTCGGCGCGGTGACCGTCGACGACGTGCTCGACCATCTGTTGCCGGACAACTGGCGACGCGCGGAGGGAGCTGCCAATGGCTGACCGGGTCAGGCTCGACCAGCCCAAGGGCGTACGCCGGTCCGCCCTGCGCCGCCCCAGCCTCCCCCGCAGGGGCATGGTGGAACCCGACGCGTTCGGACGCTGGGCCGAGGAGTTCGCCCGGTTCATGGGCACCGCGAAGTTCCTGGTGTGGATGACCGTGATCATCGCCTGCTGGATCGGCTGGAACACCCTCGCCCCTGGCCGGCTCCGCTGGGACCCCTACACCTTCACCTTCCTCACCCTGGTGCTGTCGTTGCAGGCCTCGTACGCGGCCCCGCTGATCCTGCTCGCGCAGAACCGGCAGGCCGACCGGGACCGGGTGGCGATGGAGGAGGACCGGCAGCGCGCCGCCACCACCAAGGCCGACATCGAGTACCTGGCCCGCGAGCTGGCCGCCCTGCGGATCGCCCTCGGCGACGTCGCCACCAGGGACTTCCTGCGCTCCGAGCTGAGCAGGCTGCTGCCAGAGCACCCCGAGAAGGAACTGGACAGTCGCAGCGCCCGGTGAGTTGCTGGTGAGTACCGGTGACTGATCCGGGGCGTCCTGTCACACTTAGTGCGTGACTATGCCGGTTCAGGGTTGGTATGACGACCCGTTCAGCGAGGCGCCGCTGCGCTGGTGGGACGGGTCCCAGTGGACCGATGTCGTGTCACCGATCGACCCGCCGCGCGGTGACCGCGGCGGCGACGGCGGGGGCGGCGAGAACGCGGAGGGTGGCGGCGGCGGCCCCGCTCCTGGCCGCGGCGGCGGGACGCCGGTCGGGATGATCGCGGCGTTCATGCCACTGGTGGTCATCCTCGCCGTGGTCGGGATGATCGCTGCGATCGGGTACTCCGGGGTGGTGGGCTTCCTCCAGCCGTCCACCCCGCAGACGGCGGCGAACAAGTTCTTCCAGCGCATCGAGGTCGGCGACTACACCGCCGCGCACGACAACCTGTGCACGCCGCTGCGCGGCTCGACCACCCCGGACGGCCTCAAGGCCCGGTACGGCGACACCGTGTCACACAAGGTGACCAGGAAGGCCACCGACAAGGACACCGCGACCGTCTCGCTCAAGGTCACCTTCTTCGACCGCACCGAGCACAACTTCGTACTCGGCCTCACCCACACGAAGTCCGACGGCTGGCAGGTCTGCCAACTGCCGTAGCCGGCGCTCGAAACCGTGATCATGGGCATCGAGACCCTTCAGCGCGCGCTGACGGGTCTCGATGCCCATGATCACCACGGTGGAAGCCGACTAGGTGGTCACGGAGAGGATCGTCGAGCCGACCGGGTTGGTGCCGTCGGTGAAGCCGAGCAGGCCCAGCCAGCGCTGGCCGGCCGCCAGGCCGGACCAGGA
>JBJMIH010000236.1:0-27799 GCA_045806985.1 Mycobacteriales bacterium
CGGCTCGGCGGCGAGTGGGTCGGCGGCGGCGACAGCCAGGCCAGGGCGGTGTCCAGCCACGGCGAGGACGACATCGCCACCCGCGAGTACCGCAACGGCGACGACCTGCGGAAGGTGCACTGGCGGTCCACCGCCCGCACCGGCAAGATGATGGTCCGCCGGGAGGAGCAGCCCTGGCAGAGCCGGGCCGTGATCTTCCTGGACACCCGGGCGTCGGCGCACCGCGGCGACGGCCCCGGCTCCAGCTTCGAGTGGGCCGTGTCGGCGGCGGCCAGCGTCACGGTCAGCCTGGCCCGGCACGGGTACGCGATGCGCCTGGTCACCGACGCCGGCGCGGACATCGCGGCGCCGCCCGGGCTGCTCGCCGAGGGCGCGCTGCTGGACTTCCTCGCCGAGGTGCAGCCCTCCAAGGCCGACACGCTGTCGCCGGCGATCGAGCGGCTCCGGCACTCGGCCATGGAGGGCCTGGCCGTCGGCATCCTCGGCCTGCTCGAACCGGGCGAGGCCGAGATGCTGGCCAGGGCCCGTACCGGGTCCAGCACCGGGCTGGCGGTGCTGCTCGACGCCAACACCTGGATCGGCCTGTCCGGCAAGGGCAGGGCCGACTCGGAGGCGCGGTTCGACGCCTCCGCGCGGATGCTGCTGCAGGGCGGCTGGCGGGTGCTGGAGGCCGGCCGCGGCGTCTCCATCTCCACCCTGTGGTCCCAGGCGGGTTCGCGCCCGCTCAACCGCTCCCGGGTAGGTGCCTCATGAGCAGCCGGAGCCGGGTCGCGCTCGCCGCGGCGGGCGCCGCCGCGCTCGGCGCGATCGCGCTCACGCCCCTGTACAACGACCAGGTGTGGCTGCTGCCGGCCTGGCTGTCGGTGGCCGCGGTGTTCGCCACCAGCATCGGCGCGCGCCGGCTCGGCGTGCCCGAGCCGATCGTCCCGTACGCCTGCCTGGCCGCGGCGACGCTGGTGGTGGTGATGGCCTACGGCGACCACAAGGCCGGCGGGCTGATCCCCACGCTGTCCACGCTGCACTCGGTGGGCGACAAGTACAACCGCGCGTTCGAGCTGGTCAAGGAGACCTCGCCGCCGGTGACGACCACCAGCGAGCTGGCGCTGCTCGCGGTGACCGGGGTGGCGGCGGTCGCGGTCGCGATCGAGGCGGTCGCGGTGACCGCGCGCCGGCCGGCGCTGGCCGGGCTGCCGATGCTGGCGCTGTTCGCGGTGCCGGCGGCGCTGGTGCCGGCCGGGCTGGGCTGGGCGCCGTTCACCTTCGCCGCCGCCGGGTACGTGCTGCTGCTGGTCGCCGAGGGCAAGGAGCGGGTGGCCCGGTGGGGCCGGCCGTTCCACGCCGAGCGGGCCGACGAGGAGTGGCGGTCCGACTCGCCGTTCGGCTCGCCGGTCACCGTGCTCGGCCGGCGGCTCGGCGCCACCGCCGTGTGCGTGGCCCTGATCGTGCCGGTCTTCCTGCCCGACATGAGCTACCACGGCCTGGCCAAGCTGTTCGACGGCGCCGGGCTGGGCGGGGACAACTCCGGCGGCTCGCGCTCCGCCACGGTCGTCAACCCGGTGGCCGCCCTCACCGGCAAGCTCAACCAGTCGAACGACACCGAGGTGATGCGGGTCTACACCGACGACCCGGACCCGGGGTACCTGCGGCTGACCACGCTGGACCAGTACGACGCGAAGGAATGGAAGCAGGGCAAGCTGTCCGCGCCGGAGGACGACCGTGTCACCCACGGCCTGCCGGAGGTGAAGGCCGGCGTCGTGCACAAGACCAAGACCGTCAAGACGCGGGTCACGATCACCGGTCTCACCGACGAGCCGTACCTGCCGCTCTACCCCGAGGTCGAGGCCGTGAAGACGCCGAAGGGGCAGGACTGGCGGTTCGAGCAGATCAGCGGCACGGTGTTCTCCAGCCGCAACCGCACCGGTGGGATGACGTTCACGTCCACCTCGAAGGTGCGCGAGCCGACCGCCGTCGAGCTGCAGAAGGCGCCGGGGCTGGACCCGAGCGACCCGACGCAGCGCATGTACGGGACGCCGCCGCCGGTCGCCCCGGAGGTCAAGCAACTGCTGGCCGGGATCATCACCGGCAAGACGACGCAGTTCGAGAAGGTCCAGGCCATCCTCCAGTACTTCCAGCAGCCCGACTTCCGGTACGACCTGCACCCACCGAAGGGGCCTACCGGCGACGACCTGACCAACTTCCTCCGCAACAAGAAGGGGTTCTGCCAGCAGTACTCGGCGGCGATGGCGACGCTGGTGCGCGAGGCCGGCATCCCGGCGCGGGTCGCGATCGGCTTCACCAAGGGCCACCGGAAGGGCGACTACTGGTCGATCACCGCGCACAACTCGCACGCGTGGACCGAGGTCTACTTCTCCGGCATCGGCTGGACCCTGTGGGAGCCGACGCCGCTGGACGAGGGCCCGGAGACCGGCACGGCCACGTCGCCGGGGTACCAGGACGCCACGGTCACGCCGCTCGGCGGCGCCGCCGACCCGTCGCTGCCCACCCCGTCGTCGAGCCCCGACCCCGGCCAGTTCGGGAACAAGCCGCAGCCCGGCTTCGACACCTCGGGCGGCCGCGGCACCACGCTGGTGCTGGACGGCGGCAAGCCGACGGTCAAGCTGTTCGGCTCCGGTGAGCCGGACTTCTCGCTGCTCGGATACGTGGTGGTGGGCATCCCCACGGTGCTCGTGCTGCTGCTCGGGCTGGCGACGCTGTGCGTGCTGGTGCCGACGGTGGCCAGGGTGCTGGCCGGCCGGCGGCGGCTCAGGTACGCCGGCATGGTGCCGGCGCGGGCGGCCGGGCCACCGGACCGGGGCGGCCGCGGCACGGCCGGAGCCGGGGCCGGGGCTGGCGGGTTGACCGCGGCCGGGCTGGACCTGCTGGACAGCGGGCACCTGGCCAGGGCGGCGCACGCCGCCTGGGACGAGCTGCTGGCGACCGCGTACGACGTCGGCCTGGCGCTGGACTCGGCCCAGTCGCCCCGAGCCACGGCCGAGCGGCTGGTCGAGAAGGCGATGCTGGCCGCATCGGCGGCCGACGGCGTGCGGGCGGTGGCGCGGGCCGAGGAACGGGCCTGCTACGCGCCGGCGCCGGTCCCCGAGCCGGGGCTGCGCGACGCGGTGCGGGCGGCCAGGTCCGGTCTCTACCGGTGGGCGCCGTACGGCCGCCGCACCCGGGCGAGGCTGCTCCCGCCGTCCACGCTGCTGTCCTTCCGGGAGGGGCTGCGCGGGGTCACCCGCCGGACCACCGGCGGCCTGTACGGCGGCGCCCGCGGCTTCCGCTCCCGCCTCACCAGCAGGAAGGCCCGCCCGGCCGCCACCTCCTGACCGCCGGCGGAACCGGCTCCCGCCCGATCCCAGGTCTCCGCCGCCAAGGCGCCACGGAAGGCGGAGGCGCGCGCCGCGTGCCGCTCCTTGGCACGCAGGCGGGCCGGCAACGCCGGCAGCGGGCCGCAGGTTTCGGCTGCCAAGGCGGAGCGGCGCGCCGCGTGCGTTCTTGGCACGCAGGCGTCGGGACAACGCCGGCAGCGGGAACCTGGGTTGACGGGAGGGGGGTCCGGACCGCGATGGTCCGGACCCCCCCGTACGTTCAGTCGTGCCGGTCAGAAGTCGCCGCGTTCGGTGCGGCGGCGCCAGCGGTCCTCCATCCGGTCAAGGAATCCGTGCCGGCGCCGGACCGCTCTGCCGCCCACGCCGCGCGCGTGCGACTCGGCCCGTCCGGTGTAGCGGCGGTAGTTCTGTACGAACCACCAAGCGGCGCCGAACATGACGAGGAATCCAGCGAGGCTGAGCACGGGGATGCCGGCGGGCTTGACCAGTCCGATCCCGACCACCATCAGTGCGACACCCAGGCCGAACACGACACCGGCGAAGATCATTCGCCGGCGCGCCACGTGCCGCGGGTCGGTTGCCCGCACCCGCGACTCGAACTTTGGATCCTCGGCATACAGCGCACGCTCGATCTGCTCGAGCAGTCGCTGCTCGTGATCAGAGAGCGGCACGTGGTCCTCCCCGGCGTCACGCCGCCGCCGGGATGGCCGGAGGCGGGTTTTCCTGTGGCACTGCTGCCGACTCCGAGTTTACGAGCGGTAGGCCAACCGGAAAAGGTGAAGTTGGACGAATCCGCGACAGCAGGAGCACGGAACGTACACTACGCAGGTCAGTCCGGTGACGGAGGGTTGACGCGCGCGTCCCGTGGGGACCGCGGAGCCGGGTCGTCGCCGTTCACCAGGGTCGCCGGGCGCACCATCCGGCGTCCGAACCGGTTGGCCACCTGGTCGATCGCCTGCTCGGCCTCCCGCCAGCCCCGCTCCCGCTCGCCAAAGGCCAGCTGGCGGCTGGCCCGGTCGACGCGGACCAGCTTCTCCACCCGGACGCCGATCAGCCGGACCGGTGTGCGCTCCAGGCCGAGCGCGTCGTACAGCGCCCGGGCGGCGGCGTAGATCTCCTGGGCCACGTCGCTCGCGGCGGGCAGGGTCCGCGCCCGGGTGAGCGTCGTGAAGTCGGCGAACCGGACCTTGATCGACACGGTCCGGCCGGCCAGCTGGACGGCCCGCAGCCGGGACGCGGTGCGCTCGGAAAGCCGCAGCAGTTCCCGGTGCAGGTCGGCGGGGTCGGTGCGGTCGACTTCGAAGGTCTCCTCGGCCCCGACGGATTTGTCGCGTTCGTCCGGGGTGACCACGCGCGGGTCCCGGCCCCACGCCAGCTCGTACAGGTGGGTGCCGTTGGCCACCCCGACCGCGCGACGGAGCGTATCCACCGGCGTCCGCGCGATGTCACCTACAGTAGTCAGACCGAGCCGGCGGAGCGCCGCCTCAGTCCGCTCCCCCACCCCCCACAGCGCGGCCAGCGGGAGCGGGTGCAGGAACTCCAGCACCCGATCGGCCGGCACCACCCGCAGGCCGTCCGGCTTGGAGCTGGTGGAGGCCAGCTTGGCCAGGAACTTGTTCGGCGCCACCCCAACCGAGCAGGTGATGCCCTGCTCGTCGTGCACCCGGGCGCGGATCAGCTCGCCGATCGCCGCCGGCCGGCCGAGCAGCCGCCGGGCCCCGGCCACGTCGAGGAACGCCTCGTCCAGCGACAGCGGCTCCACCAGCGGGGTGACGTCGTGGAAGATGCCCATCACGTGCCGGGACACCTCGCCGTACCCGGCCATCCGCGGCGGGATCACCACCGCGTGCGGGCACAGCCGCAGGGCCCGCGCCATCGGCAGAGCGCTGCGCACGCCGAACTTCCTGGCCTCGTAGCTGGCCGACAGCACCACGCCGCGCCCGCCCCGGCCGCCCACGATCACCGGCCGGCCGCGCAGCTCCGGCCGGGTGCGCAGCTCGACGCTGACGTAGAAGGCGTCCATGTCCACGTGCAGGATCGGGCTGCCCGAGTCGTCGCCGTCCGCGCCGTCCGGCGCGCCGGCACGCGGGATCGACTGGCTGCGTCCCACCCCGCCTCCTCGGCTCGAACGGTTGTTCGAGACAGAGCCTAGCGCGGGGGTACGACAATCAGGGGAATGCGGAGTTCGGCCGGGGTGAGCGCGCCGTGCATGCCGATCAGGCGGGAGTCCAGCGGCTCCGCCTTCGTCGCCACGATCGCGATCTCCCTCGCCACCGCGACCACGTCGCCGATCCGGGCCTCGAAACCGTCCGCCATAGGCCCGAACCAGCCGGTCGCCACCGCCTCCTCGCGGCTGAACACCCACGCCCCGTCGCCCAGCCGCTCCCGCCAGGTGGCCAGCACGTCGGCGGCCGCGCCCGGCTCGCAGTACAGGTAGCGGGCCCGGTTCTCGCCACCGAGAAGGCGGACGCCGTCCCGCAGCGCCGGGTCGGCGTCCACGTCGACGTGCCGCTCGGGCGGCACGTCCAACATGCCGTGATCGGCGGTCACCAGCAGCGCCGCGTCCGGCGGCAGCGCCCCGGCCAGCGCCTCGACCAGGCCGTCCACGACATGCAGCTGGTCCTGCCAGGCCATGCTGGTGCAGCCGCGGACGTGGCCGATCATGTCGACGTCGCCGTGGTAGCAGTACACCAGCGAGCGGTCGCCGTGGCGCAGCGCCTCGCGCGCCCTCGCCACCATGTCGCCGGCGGCGTACGAGCCCTCGTACCGGGCGCCGCGCATGGCGGCTGTGGTGAGCGGGGTGCCGTCGAAACGGGCCGGCGCGGCGTTGACCACCGCGACGCCGGCCGCCGCGACGCGCTCGAACACGGTCCGGTTCGGCTGCACGACCAGGGGATCGATGGCCGGGTCCCAGCGCAGCGGGTGCAGCAGCGCCTCGCTGCCGGGTACGGCGATGCGGAAGCCGAGCAGGCCGTGGCCGCCGGGCGGCAGGCCGGTACCGATCGAGGCGAGGCTGGTCGGCGTGGTGGACGGGAAGCCGGTCGACAGCACCTGGAAGTCACCGTGGTCCCGCACGTACGGTGCCGCGTCGAGGTGGCCGGCCAGCAGGTCGGCCCCGAGCCCGTCGACGAGCAGCACGCACAGCCGCCGCGCGCCCGCCACCCGGGCCGCCAACCCGACCGTGTCGGTGAACCCGGCCACCCCCAGCACCGCCGCCGCCGACGGCAACACGTCGGCCAGCGTCCGGGTCCCGTAGGGCGGCGCCGCCGGCAACCCCGACCGCTGGTCCGGAAGCGGGTCAGCGTTTGGCGAGGACATGGAGTTGGGTCGCGATGTCGCGGAAGGGCGGGGTCTCGGAGGCGGCCAGCTCCAGCTCGCGGAGGGCGTCGAGGGCGCCGGGCTCGCCATCCAGCAACGCGCCGGGAACCAGGTCGGCGACGACCCGCACGCCGTGGGTCTGCAGCACCGTCAGGCCGGCCTTGGCGACCAGCGCGGTGAGCGTGTCGAGATCGAACCGGCGCAGCGCCGCATCGGCGGGCCCGGACCGGCCGGACGGGTCGACCAGCGCGGTCCTGGCGTCGGCGAAATGGCCGGACAACGCCCTGGACAGCACCCCGGCGTGCCGGTTGGCGGCGAGGATGCTCGCGTACCCGCCCGGCACCAGGGTCTCGGCGATGGCCCGCACGCTGTTCGCCGGGTCGTCCACCACCTCCAACAGGCTGTGGCAGAGCACCAGGTGGAAGCTGGACTCGTCGACCACGTCGAGCAGGTTGTCGGCGTCGCCCTGCACGGGGTGTACCCGCTCGGCCACACCGGCCTCGGCGGCGCGGCGGAGCAGTACGGCGAGCGCGTCCGGGCTCGCGTCCACCACGGTGACCTGGTGGCCCAGTTCGGCCAGCGGCACCGCGAACAGCCCGCTGCCGCCGCCCGAGTCCAGGACCTTGATCGGCGCGTCCTGCCCGTCCAGCCCCTCCAGCGCGGACCGCAGCACGGACCACACCACGGCGGTCCGGGGCGACTGCGGAGCCCTCAGGCGATCGGCCATGCCGCGAGAGTAGTGCCTGCCCGCCCCGTCCGCCTCATGTCACAGCCGGCCCGGGCTGTCTCGTCTCGGGGTTGAGAGGCAAGTCCGTAACAGGGAAGGGTGATGGTTGTGCGGGTGTTCGTGGCGGGCGGGACCGGGGTACTGGGGCGGCGGCTGGTACCGCAGCTGTTGGCCCGCGGTCACCAGGTGACGGCGACGACGACGAGCCCGGCCAAGCTGGACCTGCTGGCGCGGCTGGGCGCGGACGGCGTCGTGATGGACGGGCTGGACGCGGTGTCGGTCGGTGAGGCGGTGGGGGCCGCCCGGCCGGACGCGATCGTGCACCAGATGACCGCGATCAGCCCCACCCATGCCGGCAAGCCCGACCTGAAGCACATGGACCGGTGGTTCGCCCCCACCATCCGGTTGCGCACCGAAGGGACCGACCACCTGCTGGCCGCGGCCGACGCGACCGGTGTGCCCCATTTCGTCGCGCAGAGCTACGCCAACTGGAACGGAATCCGCGAGGGTGGCTGGGTGAAGACCGAGGAGGACCCGCTCGACCCGCACACGGGGACGGCGGCGCAGGCGGGGATGGAGGCCATCCGCTACCTCGAGGAGGCGGTCCTCAAGGCCGACGGCGCGGTACTGCGGTACGGCGGGCTCTACGGGCCCGGGGCCACCGACGACCAGGTCGAGCTCGTCCGGAAGCGGCAGTTCCCGCTCGTCGGGAACGGCGCCGGGTACAGCTCGTGGGTGCACCTCGACGACGCGGCGAGCGCTACCGTGCTGGCTGTGGAGCGGCGGGCGAGAGGCGTGTTCAACATCGTCGACGACGAGCCGGCCCCGGCCAACGAGTGGCTCCCCCACCTGGCGGCGTGCGCGGGAGCGAAGCGGCCGATGCGGGTGCCCAAGTGGCTGGCCCGGCTGCTGGCCGGGGAGGTGGCGGTGTCGATGATGACCGAGGGGCGCGGCTTCTCCAATGCCAAGGCCAAGCGGGAGCTCGGCTGGGAGCTGCGCTACCCGTCGTGGCGGGAGGGCTTCCGGGAGGCCCTCGGGTGATCCGTACCGAGGAGTTCGAGGAACTGCGGCCGCTGCTGTTCGCGATCGCCTACCGGATACTCGGCAGCGTCAGCGAGGCCGAGGACGCGGTCCAGGAGACCTGGCTGCGCTCCGAGGCCTCGCCGACGCGGCCGACGTCGACCAAGGCCTTCCTCTCGGCCACGGTGACCCGGATCTCGATCGACGTGCTGCGGTCGGCCCGCCGGCGGCGGGAGGCGTACGTCGGGCCGTGGTTCCCTGAGCCGCTGCTCACCGACCCGTACGAGGACCCGGAACGCTCGGCGGAACTGGCCGACTCGCTGTCGATGGCGGCGCTGCTGCTGCTCGAGCGGCTGACCCCGCTCGAGCGCGCGGTCTTCGTACTGCGGGAGGTGTTCGGCTTCGGCTTCCCGGAGGTCGCGTCGGCGGTGGGCCGGTCGGAGGCGGCGTGCCGCCAGCTCGCGGTGCGGGCGCGCCGCCACATGGACGCCGGCCGGCCCCGGTTCGAGGCTGACCGGAGGGAACGGGAGCAACTCGCCGGCCGATTCTTCGACGCCTTCAGGGAGGGCGACGTCAACGGCCTGCGGGACCTCCTCGCCGCCGACGTCCACATGATCGGCGACAGCGGCGGCAAGGCCCCCCAGTGGAGCGAGCAGATCGTCGGCGCTGACCACGTCGCCCGCCTGCTCGCCTCGATCGCCCTGCCCTTCCTTCACATCGGCGGCCTGGTCGAGCCCCACGACATCAACGGCCAACCCGGCGCCGTCTTCCGCGACCGCGACGGCAAGGTCCTCAACACCCTGGCCCTCGACATCCTCGACGGCCAGATCCAGACAATCCGCTCAACGATCAACCCCGACAAACTCGCCCACGTCGGCCCGGTAGCCGACGCCTGGGCAGTAGTCCGCGAAGCACTCCAAAGCCGCCACCCGCAGTAGCTGGCCAGCAGTGGCACTTACAACGACCAGTCGCCCCCACGAGCACGGGTTACGCGCGGCCGAGCCGACGGCGGAGCCAGTCGCTCGTCCCCCACCAGTAGCAGGAAGCCCAGGACGCTCGCGCCCGGCCCGGACGGCGGCAATCAGTCACCGAGCCGCCACAACACGCGACCGGGCGGCCAGGGTGGGAGGCGAGGTAACGGACCGCAAGGCCCGGTGGGCGAAGTACAACGCCGGCCAGGGCCAGTGCCGGCCGACGGCCGAGCGGCGAGCCACGACACTCAGCCCGTGGCCGGCCTACGGCAGGAAGACGGATCGCCCGAACGGTTGCACGCCGCCGAGGTGGAAGGCGAGGTAGCGAGCGGCAAGGCCCGGCACGCCCGCTGCGGACACTCCCGCCAGCCGGACGGCAACCGGAGCCGCGGGCTCGCGGCGACCAGCCGCCCCGGCCGGCAGCGGTTGCGCGTACCGGACGACGGCGTTGGGGCGGCCACGGCAGTCAGCCCGCGGCCGGCTTACGGCGGGAAGACGGATCGCCCGAACGGTTGCACTCGACCGGGGTGGGAGGCCAGGTAGCGGGCGGCAAGGCCCGGCACGCCCGCTGCGGACGCTCCCGCCAGCCGGACGGCAACCGGAGCCGCGGGCTTGCGGCGACCAGTCGTCCCGGCCGGCAGCGGCTGCGCGCACCCGGACGACGGCGGCGCGGTGGGCCACGGCAGTCAGCCCGCGGGCGGCAACAGGGCTGGCGCGACTTGCGGCGGGAGGACGGAGTGGCCGGACGGTTGCACACGGCCGGAGTGGGAGGCCAGGTTGCGGGCGGCAAGGCCCGCGTACGACCGGCCCGGATGCTGCCGCGACCAGGACGGCGACCGGAGTGGCGGGCTTGTGGCGACCAGTCGCCGCGGCCGGCCGCCGTTGCGCGTACCCGGACGACGGCGTTGGGGCGGCCACGGCAGTCAGCCCGCGGGCGGCTTGCGGCGGAGTGGCCGGAGGTTGCACTCGGCCGGGGTGGGAGGCCAGGTAGCGGGCGGCATGGGCGGGTACGGCCGGCGCGGATGCTGCCGCGAGCAGGACGGCGACCGGAGTGGCGGGCTTGTGGCGACCAGTCGTCCCGGCCGGCAGCGGTTCCGCGCACCCGGACGACGGCGGAGGGGAGGGCCACGGCAGTCAGCCCGCGGCCGGCTTGTGGCGGGAGGATGGAGTGGCCGGATGGTTGCACGCGGCCGGGGTGGGAGGCGAGGTAGGTAGCCGTGCGCTCGGGTAGCGGCGGGGAGGGGTGGCGGTGGCTATCCGCGCCGGCAGGAGGCGAGGCGGGGCAGCGACGGGGTCAGGGTTCGCTGGGGTGTTGTCGCGCTGTCTGGGCGGCGGCAGGCGGGTTGAGTGGGTGGCGGTACGGGTGTCGCGCGGTCTGGGGCGGCGGAGGTCAGGCGGTGGGGGGTGGGTCGTCGCCGGTCAGGCCGCGCTGAGCAGACCCAATGTCTCGGTGACCACCTCCAGGAAGGTGCTGGCGTCGCGGATGAGGTCGTCGGCCTCGCGCGCCGTCACCGCGCTCGGCACTCCCGCTTCGGCCCTGGCTCGGGTGGCGGCGCCGGCCGCGAAGTACGCCGCCCACTCCCCCAGCTCGGGGGCGTGCGCGGTGAGCAGCGACCAGACGCTGGCCGGACGGTGCCGGCGGCTGCCCGGGGCGGCCGGCTGGGTGCGGGCGGCGACCACGGCCGCGGCGGCGCGCAGCGCGGCCAGGTGCGCGGTGGCGTACCGGACGGCGGGGTCGCGTTCGCCCCTCGCCTCGGCGAGCCCGCGGCGCGCCTGCCCGAGCAGGGACAGCGCGGACCGGTGCACCGGCGGCGGCGGTACCGGCGGCCGGGGGGTCGCCGGCGGCGACGGGACGTCGGAGGGTGTGGACCGCGGCGTGCCGCGCCGCGGCTGTGGGGACTGGGACCCGTGGTCGGGCGGGGTCGCCGCCGACGCGAGTCCGGGCCATGGGAGCGTCCCCGCCAGCTCGGGGTCCGGCACCACGGCCGGGGCTGAGCTTCCGGCCCACCGGGGCGCTCCCCAGGGCGTCGTCGAAGGGTTCTTCACGACACGCATCAGCTACTCCTCTTCCCACCTTCCACCGCCGTGACCGTCCAGCGGTCGCGGGCGATGTCCAGGCAGAGGTCGTACACGGCGGTACCGGCGGCGCGCCCAGGTCCGGCGAGCACCCGCCACCGTTCGTGCGGGCCCTCCGCGGCCGGCTGCCACGACCCCGGCACCAGTTCGTGCGCGAGCACGTCCTGTACCAAGTAGAGCCGCCCGTCGCGGAGGAACTGCTCAGGGTGGTCACCACGCAGCCGGACCGCCACCCCCGCGATGGCGCCGGCCGGTCGGTGCTCCAGCAGAGTCATTCCAATCAGTCCTCCTCGCGTGTGCCGGGCACCGGCCCGGGCACCGTGCTTCCCCGACACGGCACCCGGGCCGGTTCTCCCGGGCGGGCTCGCCGGCCAACCGCACGGGTCGAAGGCGCGGTATCCGGCGAGCGTTCGCCGACGACGTCCTGGACACCCGGTCACCGCCCACGTCCGCACACGGTGGCGACCGGGTCCGCGAGCCCAGGGGCGTCGCTTCCTTCTTGCGATGTTCGAACGTTTGTTCGAACGCCGCTTCGTACGCTAGCCGGTGACTGAGCGAGCGTCAACTCCCTCGCGTTCTCCCGCCGGCGCACACCCACACTGTGCCCGAGGGGTGTGACATTTTCGGCCCGGGGGCGAAGTAAACGCTACTGGACTTGGTGGTGGGGGGATATGATTCGAACATGCGTTCACACGGGGGTGTGCTCGCGCGGTTGACCGAGTTGATCGGCCAGTTGCCCGACGACGCCGACGCTGAGACCTTGATCGGCCTGCGGAAGGTGATCCAGCAGGCCGAGGCGAAGTCCTGCCGCCAGATCCGCTCCTTCGATGCCCGGCAGGGGTACGCCGCCACCGATCCGTCGGCGGTGAGCACGCCGGCGTGGTTGCGGTACTGGTGCCGGATGGCGCCGGGAGACGCGTCCAGGCACGTGCTGGTGGCCCGGATGCTGCCCTCCCTGCCGGAGGCGGAGGCGGCGTTCACGACGGGGGAGATCTCCTTCCAGCACGCGGCGGTGATCTGCGAGCTGGCCCGCCAGACCAGCGTGGAGGATGCCCGGCGGGCGGAGGCATACCTGCTGGTCCTGGCAAGGGCGTCGCATCCGACGGAGCTGCGGATCGCGGCACAGCGGGTCCGGTACTGCCTCAACCCCGACGGGTCGCTGCGGGACTTCGAGAAGCAGTACCTGCGCCGGACCCTGCACATCGCCGAGACCTTCGACGGCACGGTGGCCGTGGACGCCACCCTCGACCCGGCGTCCGGAGCGATCTTCCGGGGCGTGATCGACGCCCTCACCGCCCTGCCGGCGCCCGGCGACGACCGGACCCGCCCGCAACGCCAGGCCGACGCCCTGATCGAGCTGTGCCGGCTGCACATGGACAACGGCAGCCTGCGCACCAGGGGCCGGCAGTATCCGCACGTCAACGTCACCGTCGGCCTCGAGACGCTGCTGGCCGTCGAGGGCTGCGAGCCGGGCAGGTTGGACCACACCACCGTGCCGATCCCGGCCGAGACCGTGCAACGGTTGGCCTGCGACGCCGAATTCACCCGCATCGTGCTCGGCCCCGAGTCCGAGGTGCTTGACGTGGGCCGCACCAGGCGGCTGGCGCATCCGCCGCTGGACAGGGCGATCCGGCACCGGGACCGGACCTGCCGGTGGGAGACCTGCGACCGGCCCGCGAACATGTGCCACCTGCATCACGTCATCCCGTGGTGGGCCGGCGGGCGTACCGACCAGGACAACATGATCATGTTGTGCGAGTTCCACCACCGGCTGGTGCATGAGGGTAGGCAGCCGGTGCGGCTGCGCTCGCTGGACACCGCTCGACAGGTGATCAGGCACGCGGTCATGCGGACCTGACCAGGGACGCCGTCCACACACGACAGCCAGCGGCCGGGCTCCGCCCCGCCGACGTACCGCCGCGTGCCCGGCCAGCTCCGCATCGGGGAGTGGCGGGGGCGCTGTCAGGGGGTGGCTGGCTTGCGGAGGAGGAGGTAGCCGCGGGTGCTGGGGTACTCGACGCCGGGGCTGGGCTGCCGCTCGAGGTAGGCCTCTTCGTGCAGGCCGGCGGCTGCCAGCGGCGGGAGGAGGTCTTCGCGGCGCATCCAGTATCCGTCGAGGGAGACCGGCTGGTCGAACCACTCGTCCAGGTGGATGGGGGCCGCGCCGGGATGGGCGGGCAGGTGGAAGGAGATCATCGCCAGCCCGCCTGGGGAGAGGACGCGGGCGATCTCGGCGCAGGCCGCCGGCCGTTCGGCCGGGGTGAGATGGATCAGCGAGTACGGGGCCACCACGCCGCCGTACCCGCCGTCCGGCAGGTCGAGCGCGCGCATGTCGCCAACCCGGAACTCGACGTCCGGGTACCGGGCCGAGGCGATCTCGACCATCCGGGGCGACAGGTCCACCCCGAGCACCTCCCGGCCGCGGGAGCGCAGGTAGGAGGAGATGTGGCCGGGGCCGCAGCCGAGGTCGAGCAGCGGGCCGTCGGCGGCTGCGACCGCCACCGCGTCCAGCAGCGCCCGGTCGTACGGCTTGTGCTCGAGCTCGGCGCCGTACGCCTCGGCGTACCGCTCGGCCACCGTGTCGTAGGTCCCCGCGACGTCCACGTGCCGCACCCTACGCAGCGGTCAACCCGGCGGTCCACCCGCGGGCTGACGCCGGTCCACCCCGCCGCGACCTACCGTCGCCGGCATGTCCTCGACCGCGACGACCAGCCTCAACGCCCTGATCGTGCTCGCCGTGCTGGCGTTGATGATCAGCCGCCAGATGCGGGCCAGGCCGCTCAAGCCACCCGCGCTGGTGATCGTGCCGGCGCTGATGGTGTACGCGGGGGCGCGGGCGCCGGGCGCGTCCGCCGTGGACGTGACGCTGGTGGCGGGGCTGGCCGGCGAGGTCGCGCTCGGCGTGGTCCGCGGGTTCAGCATGCGGGTGTGGCGGGACGCGGAGGGCCGTGCCTGGCGGCAGGGCACCCGGTACACACTGGCCTGGTGGCTGGTCGGACTGGTGGCCCGGATCGGGCTGGTGATGGTCGAGCACGCCGGCAGCGGGCAGCCGGCTCGGACAGCCTGGCTGTGGTACGGCTTCGCCGGCACGCTCGCCGGCCAGTACGCGGCGCTGGCCTGGCGGGTGGCGGCCGGGACCCGGAACCGGTCGCTGACGGTGCGGGGATGACCGCGGGGCCGGCCGCGGGGCCGGCCGCGGGGAAGGCCGCGGGGAAGGCCGCGGGGCCGGCCGGGGGGAAGGCCGGGGGGAAGGCCGGGGGGCCGGCCGCGGGGAAGCCGGCGTGGCGGGCGCTGATCCGGCCGGCGTGCTGGCTACCGATGATCGCCGTCTACCTGCGGTCGCTGTGGGTAGGCCCGGCGGCGCCCGCCCTCACCGGGCGTGGGCTGGCGGCCGCCGCGCTCAGCGTCGTGCTGATCGGCGTGTCGGCGTACTGGACCCTCCCACCGGAACGCCGCCGCGCGATCCCGTTCGCCGTAGCCATGCTGGTGACGGCGCTGTCCGGGTCGGCACTGGCGCTGCTGGCGCGCAGCTCGCCGGCGCTGACGATGGCCTACTTCGCCGTCGGCGCCGCCGGGCACCGCTCGCCGCGCCGGCTGGGTTGGGCGACGCTCGCCGGGTCCGGCGCGGTGCTGGCGCTCCCGGCGGTCGGCGGCAGGTACCAGGTCGCGGCCAGCCTGGTGGCGAGCGTCGTGGTGGCGTACCTGGTCGGCCTGAACACCCGCCAGCACCGGATCGGCCAGGAACGCGCCGAGCTGCTGCTCGCCGAGGCGCAGGTGGCGCTGGAGGAGAAGGCCAGGGCGGCGGCGCTGGCCGAGCGGGCCAGGATCGCCAGAGAGATCCACGACGTGCTGGCGCACTCGCTGTCCGCGCTGGCCGTGCACCTGGAGGGGGCGCGGCTGGCGCTGCGCCGGGCCGGGGACGAGCCGGCGCTGGCGGTCAGCCAGGTGGAGCGGGCCCGCCGGCTGGCCAGGGAGGGCCTGGAGGAGACCCGGCGGGCGGTGGAGGCGCTGCGCGGCGACCCGCTGCCGCTGCCGGACCTGCTCACCGCCCTGGCCGAGCTGTACAGGGCCGACCACGGGGCGCCGGCCGTGGTGACCGTGCACGGGACGCCCCGCCCGCTCGCCCCGGACGTGGCGCTGGCCGGTTACCGCGTCGCCCAGGAGGCCGTCACCAACGTGGGCCGCCATGCGCCCGGCGCGCCGGTCACGATCCGGCTGGCGTACGGGGAGGGTGAGCTGTGCCTGGAGGTGCGCAACGGGCCGGGCAGGGAGGAGCCGCTGGCCGGCGGTACCGGGTACGGCCTCACCGGGATGCGCGAACGCGCCGCCCTGCTGGGTGGCAGGCTGGACGCGGGACCGGAGGAGGGCGGATGGCGGGTGCTGCTGGCGCTGCCGGGCTGATCAGGGTGCTGGTCGCCGACGACCAGCGGGTGGTCCGCGAAGGTCTGGTGACGCTGCTCGGGATGCTGCCGGGGCTGGAGGTGGTCGGCGCGGCGGCCGACGGCGACGAGGCGGTGGCGATGGTGGCCGCCCACCGCCCGGACGTGGTGCTGATGGACCTGCGGATGCCGGGCTGCGGCGGGGTGGCCGCCACCCTGCGGATCCGCGCCGAGCACCCGTCGACCCGGGTGGTGGTGCTGACCACGTACTCCGACGACGAGTCGGTGTACGCGGCGCTGCGGGCCGGCGCCCGCGGGTACCTCACCAAGGACGCCAGCGCCGAGGAGATCAGCAGGGCCATCGCGGTCGTCCACGCCGGACAGGCACTGCTGGACCCGTCGGTGCAACGCCGGCTGGTGGAGACCGTGACCGGCGCGGCCGCGCCGGAGGCGCTGCCGGACGGGCTGACCGCCCGCGAGGCCGAGGTGCTGGGCCTGGTCGCGGCCGGGCTGTCCAACGGCGAGATCGCCCGCCGGCTGCACATCGGCGAGGCCACCGTGAAGACCCACATCAACCGGATGTTCGCCAAGACCGGGGCGCGGGACCGGGCGCAGGCCGTCGCCTACGCGTACCGGCACGGGCTGGCGTAGCCGACTATCGCAGGTCGGCGGGGTGCAGCCGGAGCGGTTGCGGCGCGCCGGCGTACTGCTCCTTCCCCGGCCACGGGCGCCGGTAGAAGCAGGTGTCGCAGGGCGCGGCGGCGATGCCGGCGAGGCCCTCCTGGTATCGCTGCACCACCAGGTCGGCGACCGGGTCGCAGTCGCCGAGGACGCCGGCGGTGAGCACGTCGGGGTCGCCGGGCCGGGCGGCGGCGGGCAGCCGGCCGGGGGCCAGGAAGTACGGCGCCACGGCGACGGACGCCGCGCCGAGGAGGCGGAGCCGGCGGACGGCGGTGGGCACGTCGGGCGCGGTCGCGGTGGTGTACGCGGGCTCGACCGGCGGCTGGTCGGTGCGGCCGGCGGCGCGGCGCTCCCACAGCAGCCGGGCGACCTTGGCGACCTCGGCGTTGGCGTCCGGGTCGGCGGCGCCGGCGGCGGCCAGCACGACCGCCGCCGAGTCCGGCACGCCGGCCTCGGCGAGCCGCAGCTCAAGGGCCTCCAGCAGCAGCGCGTGCGGGCCGAGCGGCGAGGCGTAACTGATCCGCCCCCCGCGCCGCCGCGCCTCCCGCACCAGGCCGGGCAGGTCGGTCTTGCTGTGCGTGGCGGCGGTGAGCAGCAGCGGCACCACCACGGCCGGCCCGCCACCGAGCCCGTCCAGCACGGACAGCAGCGACGGGTGGGCATGGTCGAGGTAGGCGAGGCGTACCGGCGCGCCGGCGGCCCTGGCCCGCACCCTGGCGACCAGCGCCTCGTGGGTGGCCAGGCCGGCAGGGTCGCGGGTGCCGTGCGCGACGGCGATCAGCGTGGCGGTCATGCTCCCGGTTTCAGCCCCCTCCTGCGCAGCACGGCCCGCTCCGTCGGCGCGAAGACCAGCAGCTCGATGGTCATCCCGACGAACAGGATCGTGATGATCAGCGCGATCGCGCCCGGCGCGTCGATCGTCTCCCGGCTCTTGTCCAGCAACTGGCCGAGGCCGGTGCCCAGCTCGGGCGACTGGGTGATCAGCTCGGCGGCCATCAGCGACCGCCACGCGAACGCCCAGCCCTGCCGCAGCCCGCCCAGGTACCCGGGCAGCGCCGCCGGCACCAGCACGTGGTACACCGACCGCAGCCCGCGCGCCCCCATCACGGTGCCGACCCGCACGTACAGCGGCGGAATCTGGTCGAGCCCGGACACCATGCCGACGGCGATCGACGGCACCGCGCCCATCAGCACCACGAAGTAGATCGTCGAGTTCGACAGGCCGAACCAGAGGATCGCCGCCGGCACCCACGCCACCGACGGCAGGCACTGGAGGCCGGACAGCACCGGCTTCACGGCCGACCGGACGTAGCGAACCCTGGCGACGAGGATTCCGAGCGGCGTGCCGATCAGGATGCTGATCGCGAAGCCGAGCATCCCCCGGGACACGCTCAGCCACATCGCCTTCGGGATGTCGCCGTTGCCGAACAGCGTGCCGAACCGCTTCGCCGTGGTCCACGGCGACGGCAGCAGGTAGTGCGGCTTGACCCTGGCCAGGTACAGCAGCTCCCAGATCGCGACGACCAGGGCGAACGCCACCAGCGCCGGCAGCACGACGGCGGCGATCCGGCGGCCGAGCGGCCGGCGGGCGGTCGCGGTGACGGTGAGCGCGTCGAGGCCGGCCTCGAGGGTGGCGATCGAGTCGTCCCGCGCGGTGCCGGCGGGGTCCTTGGCGGTGTCAACGGGCATGGCGGCGGATCTCCTCCCCGAGCCGGTCGGTGATCGTGATCGCCAGCTTCGCGACCTGCGGGGACTCGATGCGCCGCTCGCCGTCGATGCGGACCGGGTACTCGGCCACGATGCGGCCGGGCCGGGACGACATCAGCAGCACCCGCTGCCCGAGCCGGACCGCCTCCCGCACGTTGTGGGTGACGAACACGACGGTCAGCCCGGTCGCCTCCCACACCCGCAGCAGCTCGGCGTGCAGCACGTCCCGGGTGATCGCGTCGAGCGCGGCGAACGGCTCGTCCATCAGCAGCACCTGGGTGTCCAGGGCGAGCGCCCTGGCCATCGCCACCCGCTGGCGCATGCCGCCGGACAGCTCGTGCGGGCGCAGCCCGTACGAGCCCTCCAGCCGGACCAGGCCGAGCAGCTCGGCGGCCCGTTCCCGGCGCTCGCGGCGCGGCACCCCGCGCAGCCGCAGCGCCAGCTCGACGTTCTGGCCGGCGGTCAGCCAGGGCAGCAGCGCCGGCTCCTGGAACATCAGCCCGGCCCGGCCGCCGGCCACCGACACGGTGCCGGCGGTCGGCTCCTCCAGGCCGGCGACCACGTTCAGCAGCGTGGACTTGCCGCAGCCGGACGCGCCCAGCAGGCAGACGAACTCGCCCGGCGCGATGTCGAGCGTGATGCCGTCCAGGACGGGGTTGGCCCCGAAGTGCTTGCCCAGCCCGTCCAGGACGACGGCGGATGAGGCGGCGTCCCGGACGGGGGTCGTGTCGGCGACGGCCGTACTGGCGGTGGTGGCGAGGGCGGTCACGCTCACTCCTTCCCGAGGCCGGCGGCTTTCACCTTCGGCTTGCCCGCCGCGCCCAACACGTCGTTGAGCGGGCGCAGGTCGTAGATGCCCTTCAGGTCCACGTGGTCGAGCAGCTTGGCCTTCTCCGCGTGCTTGGCGGAGACGTTGAGGGACTGGGCGTCCGGATCGTTGGTGATGGTGATGTTCCCCCACGCCCTGTCCAGCGCGGCGGCGGTCAGCGACTTGCCGGTGAGCTGCTTGAGCTGGGCGTTCACGGTCGCCTTGGCGTCGGCGGGGTGGGCGGCGATCCAGTCGTTGGTGTCGACCTGGCCCTGCAGCAGCGCCTTCACGGTCTTCGGGTACTTGTTCAGGAACGACGTGTTGACCAGCAGGTGGGTGGTGACGAACTTGCCGCCCGGCCACAGCGTCCGCTCGTCCACCAGCACCTTCCCGCCGCCGTCGAGGACCAGCCGGGACGCCCACGGCTCCGGCACCCACGCGCCGTCGATCTGGCCCTGCTGGAACAGCTGGAGCGTGGTGGCGTTGTCGGTGCCGGCGGCGAGCTTCACGTCGCTGTCCGGCTTGAGGCCCTTGCCGGCCAGCCAGTTCCGCAGCGCCACGTCCTGGGTGCCGCCGAGCTGCGGGTCGGCGAGCCGCCTGCCCTTCAGGTCGGCGGCGGAGCCGATGTTCGGCTTCACCACCAGCGAGGCGCCGCCGGTGGTGGCGCCGGCGATGATCCGCACGTTGTGGGTCTTCGCCCAGGCGTTGATGGCCGGGTTGGGGCCGAGGTACGCCGCGTCCAGCGAGCCGGACAGCATCGCCTCCACCGCGGCCGGTCCCGCGTTGAAGATCTGCGTCTTGAGCTGCGTCTTCCCGAGGCGCTTGGGGTAGAAGCCCTTGCCTACACCGACGACCGGCGTCGCGTGCGTGACGTTGGCGAAGTAGCCGAGGCGGAGCGTGGGGGCGGTGCTGTCCTTGCCGGAACCGCTGTTCGCGGAGGCGCCGGAGCAGGCCGCGACGGAGGTGGCGAGCAGCAGGCCGGCGGCGAGCGCGAGCGGCGCTCTGGCGAGTCGGGGCAGGCGCGTCATGAGGTGTCCTCCACCATGCCGGCGCCGAGGATGGCGCCGGACGTCGGATGGGTCAGCAGGAAGGCGCCGGTGTGCCGGCTGGTGGCGTACGGGTCGGCGTGCAGCGGCTCGGCGAGCCGGATGCCGACCCTGCCGAGGTCGTTGAGGCTGAGCTGGTCGGCGGGCCGGTAGTCGAGGCTGACCAGGTCCAGCGTGCCGTCCAGGGTGGACAGGATGGCCCTGGTCTGGCGGGTGCCGTGCCGCAGCAGCAGCCGGTCGCCGGGCCGGCCGGGGGTCTCGTGCAGCCAGCAGACCGTGCCGGTGAGGGCGCGGGCGGCCGGCGGCGGTTCGGTGGCGATCAGGTCGCCGCGGGCGATGTCGAGCTGGTCGGCGAGCAGCAGCGTGACCGACTGGCCGGCGACCGCGGTCCGCAGCGGACCGTCCGCGGTGTCGATGCCGGCGACCGAGGTGGGCCGGCCGGACGGCAGCGCGACGACCCGGTCGCCGACGCTGACCCGGCCGGCGGCGACGCGGCCGGAGTAGCCGCGGTAGTCGGGGTTGGGGCGGAGCACGTACTGGACGGGGAAGCGCAGCCCGATGGCCGGCGGCTCGGCCGGCTCCCAGGTCTCCAGGTGGTCGAGCAGGGTGGGACCGGCGTACCAGTCCAGCCGGTCGGACGGGGCGGCCACGTTGTCGCCGTGCAGGGCGGACAGCGGGATCGCGGTCACCGACCGCAGGCCGACCCGCTCGGCCAGCATCGAGAACTCCCGCACCAGCTCGTCGAAGACGCCCTCGTCGTAGCCGACCAGGTCCATCTTGTTGACGGCCAGCACCACGTGCGGCACGCCCAGCAGCCCGGCGATCGCGGCGTGCCGGCGGGACTGGGTGAGCAGGCCGGCCCTGGCGTCCACCAGCACCACCGCCACGTCGGCGGTGGACGCGCCGGTGACCATGTTGCGGGTGTACTGCTCGTGGCCGGGCGTGTCGGCGAGGATGAAGGCGCGGCGGGCGGTGGCGAAGTAGCGGTACGCCACGTCGATGGTGATGCCCTGTTCCCGCTCCGCCTTCAGCCCGTCCACCAGCAGCGCCAGGTCGGCCTCGCCGAGGCCGCGCCGGCGGGAGGCGTCCGCGACCGCGTCGAGCTGGTCGGCGAGCACGGTCCTGGTGTCGTGCAGCAGCCGGCCGATCAGGGTGGACTTGCCGTCGTCCACCGAGCCGGCGGTGGCGACCCGCAACACGGCGCTCATCAGAAGTAGCCCTCCCGCTTGCGGTCCTCCATCGCCGAGTCGGAGAACCGGTCGTCGACCCGGGTGGCGCCCCGCTCGCTCACCGTCGCGGTCGCGGTCTCCACCACGATCTCGGCGGCGGTGCCGGCGGTGGACGGCACGGCGGCGGTGCAGGTGGCGTCGCCGACCGTGCGGTACCGCACGGTGCGGGTGACGACCTGCTCCCCCGGCCGGGCCGGGGTGTGCTCGGTGACAGCGACCAGCAGCCCGTCGCGCTCGACCACCTGCCGGTCGTGCGCGAAGTACAGCGACGGCAGCGCCACGTCGTTGGTGGCCAGGTAGGTCCAGATGTCCAGCTCGGTCCAGTCCGACAGCGGGAAGACCCGGACGTGCTCGCCGGGCTGGTGCGCGCCGTGGTACAGGTCCCACAGCTCGGGGCGCTGGGCGCGCGGGTCCCAGGCGCCGAACTCGTCGCGGAAGGAGAACACCCGCTCCTTGGCGCGCGCCTTCTCCTCGTCCCGGCGGCCGCCGCCGAGCACGGCGTCGAAGCCGTGCGCGGCGATCGCGTCCAGCAGCGTCACCGACTGGAGCCGGTTGCGGGACCGGCCGGGCCGCTCCACCACCCGGCCGGTGTCGATGGACTCCTGCACCGAGGCGACCACCAGCTCGACGCCGTAGTGCGCGACGGCGGCGTCCCGGAAGGCGATCACCTCCGGGAAGTTGTGCCCGGTGTCGATGTGCATCACCGGGAACGGGACCGGCGCCGGCCAGAACGCCCGCCGCGCCGCCTCCAGCAGCACCACCGAGTCCTTGCCGCCGGAGAACAGCAGCACCGGGCGGGAGAACTGCCCCGCCACCTCGCGCAGGATGTACACCGCCTCGTCGATCAACCCACCCGCGGCGGTGAGGCGGGCGGCCAGCCGGCGCGGGTCCACCGTGGACGGTGCGGTCATGTCAGCTCCCATTCGGCGAGAAGTCCGGTGAGATCGGCGACACAGTCGGCGAGCGGGCGGGCGGCGGTGTCCAGCACGAAGTCCGCGTTGAGCGGGGGTTCGTACTCGCCGTCGACGCCGGTCAGGCCGTCCATGGCGCCGGCAGCCTGCCGCGCGTACAGGCCCTTCACGTCCCGGGCCGCGCACACCTCCACCGGCGTGGCCACGTGCACCTCGAGGAAGGCGGTGCCGTCGGCGGCGTGCCGGGCGCGGACCCCGTCCCGCGCCCCCGCGAACGGCGACACCACCGCGGCCACCACCAGCACGCCGTGCCGGGCCAGCAGGTGGGCCACGTACCCGATCCTGGCCACGTTGGCGTCCCGGTCGGCGCGCGAGTACCCCAGCTCGGGGGAGAGCACGGTGCGGACGGCGTCACCGTCCAGCACCTCCACCGGGCGGCCGGTGGCGCGCAGGTGGTCGGCGAGGGCGTTGGCGAGAGTGGTCTTGCCGGCGGACGGCAGGCCGGTCAGCCAGACCGTGCCGCCGCGCAGACCGGTGGTGATGGTGTGGGCCGGGTAGGGCACCGAGACTCCTCAAGCCGGTTCCGTCGGGGCGGGGCCGCGGACCGGGAGGGAGAGCGCCGATCCGCGTTCAGTCGCGGCGACAGACGGCGCTGGCCACCCGCTGCAGGTCGACATGCAGCCGGGCGACGAGAAGGAGCTCGATGCTCACGGTTAATGATGCTCGCAGATCGCGGACCATCCGTCGAGGGAGTAGCGGGGCGGTCATACCGCGTCACCACCGATCAGGGCGGCCACCGCGGGCAGCGTCCGGCGCGGGACGAGCTGGTGCGGGAGGACCCGGGGCTCCGGCCGGCGGGCGTAGGCGTGCAGCGCGAGGGCCGGGACGGCGCCCGGATTGCGCAGGGCGTGGACCTGGCCGGCGGCGGTGGTGACGGTCGCGCCGGCCGGCACCTCCATGGCGTACCCGCGGGTCTCGTCGGTCAGCGCGCCGGCTGCCACCGTGTACGTGCTGGGCAGGTCGTGGCTGTGCGGGTGCTGGCCGGCGCCGGGCGCCCAGCCGGACAGCCACAGCTCGACCGCGGCGGCGGCCAGCAGCCGGACCGTCCAGTACGGCGCCGGTTGCTGCGGCACCGCCGCCGACCAGTGCGGCTGGGCAAGCACGGCGTCGGTCAGCGCGGCCAGGCCGTCGGGCGGGACCGGGCGGTCCGCCCAGCGGCACTCGCCCGGCACGGGCAGGAAGGAGGGGGCGGCCAGCAGGGCCGGATGGAGGTACACGCGGTCGTCCTCACGGCGTCGAAGGTGGTCGGCGTCGGGACGGCCCGGGATCAGTGACGCGCGGCGGCCGCCGCGGGCACCCGATACCGGGCCCGCGGACACGAACACCTCACGTACGTCACGGCGAGTGAGGGTACGGAGGGTGATCCTCCACGTCAACTTGTGACGTAGGTCACACTGTCACTCCGTCATAACTGACGGTCACCGCCGTCCCCTTCCCGAAGCGCGCTCCTCTGACCGGGGACCGGCCCGCGACCCCGGACGGGCCGGTCCCACCACACCGGAGAGCTCGGGGGTACCGATGAGCCAGAAGGACGACGCCACCGCCTGCCGCGCCTACCAGGCGTTCACCGAAGCCGTGCTGACCTGGCACCGCAGTGTCAGCTACCCGGCACTCGAACGGGAGCTGTGCGCGTGCGGCCACAAACCGGCGGAGTGCCGGTACCAGATCCTCGCCCGCCGGCTCGGGCTACAGTCCTGACAACGGTCCGGACAGCGGTCCGGACAGGCAGGTGAGACCGGGGTCGAATCCGCGCCTCCGGTGTGTCACCCTGAGTCCATGACCTCGACGGGTGTCCCGCTCGTCGCCCGGCTGCACGTCGACCTGCAGCGGGTGGCGAGTGCCGCCTGTCCCCTCTCCGGCTGACGCACGCGCACCATCGTCCCCGTCATTCCGGAAGGACCTCCCATGCCCGCTGGGTCTCCCGTGGCGAAGGGCCAGGGCCAGTGGGCCCTCGGCTACCGCGAGCCGCTCAACCCGGCCGAACGCGCCAAGCGCGACTCGGACGGCCTCGACGTGCGCGAGCGCATCGAGAACATCTACGCCCACCGCGGCTTCGACGCGATCGACCCGTCGGACCTGCGGAGCCGGTTCCGCTGGTACGGCCTCTACACCCAGCGCGCCCCCGGCATCCCCGGCGGCCGCACCGCGGTCCTGGAGCCGGAGGACCTGGAGGACCGCTACTTCATGCTGCGGGTCCGGATCGACGGCGGGCAGCTCGACGCGCGGCAGTTGCGGGTGATCGCCGGTGTGGCCAAGGAGTACGGCCGGGACGTCGCCGACGTCACCGACCGGCAGAACATCCAGCTGCACTGGATCGAGATCGAGAACGTCCCGGAGATCTGGCGGCGGCTGGAGGCCGTCGGCCTGTCCACCACCGAGGCCTGCGGCGACACCCCGCGGGTGATGCTCGGCTGCCCGCTCGCCGGGGTGGCCGCCGACGAGGTGCTGGACGCCAGCCCGTACCTGGCCGAGCTGGTCAGCACGTACGTGGGCAGCAAGGAGTTCTCCAACCTGCCGCGCAAGTACAAGACCACCGTCACCGGCTGCGCCGACCTGTGCGCCCACCAGGAGATCAACGACGTCGGGTTCGTCGGGGTCCGCGACGCGGACGGCGCGGCCGGCTTCGACCTGTGGGTCGGCGGCGGGCTGTCCACCAACCCGAAGTTCGCGGTGCGGCTGGGCGCGTTCGTCGCGCCGGAGCGGGTGCCGGCGGTGTGGGCCGGGGTCACCGGGATCTTCCGCGACTACGGGTACCGCAGGAGCCGCAACCACGCCCGGCTGAAGTTCCTGGTCGCCGACTGGGGGCCGGAGAAGTTCCGGGACGTGCTGGAAAACGAGTACCTCAAGTACAAGCTGCCGGACGGGCCGCCGCCCGCCGCCCCGGTCCACCCGGAGCGCGACCACGTCGGCGTGACGCCCCAGCACGACGGGCGGTACGCGGTCGGGTTCGCGCCGCGGGCCGGCCGGCTGTCCGGGACGCTGCTGGACGCGATCGCCGCGCTGGCCGAGACGTACGGCACCGGGCGGGTCCGCACCACCGCGCAGCAGAAGCTGGTGATCCTCGACGTGGCCGAGGCCGACGTGGAGGACCTGGTCGAGGCGCTGGCCGCGCACGACCTCCAGGTCCGGCCGTCGGCGTTCCGGCGCGGCACGATGGCCTGCACCGGGCTGGAGTTCTGCAAGCTGGCGATCGTGGAGACCAAGGCGCGCGGGCAGTGGCTGTACGCCGAGCTGGAGCGCCGGCTGCCCGACTTCGACACCCCGATCAGCATCAACGTCAACGGCTGCCCGAACTCGTGCGCCCGGATCCAGACCGCCGACATCGGGCTCAAGGGCTCGATCGTGCGGGACGCCGACGGCAACCAGGTGGAGGGCTTCCAGGTGCACCTGGGCGGCCAGCTCGGGCTGGAGCCGACGTTCGGCCGCAAGTTCCGCGGCCTGAAGGTGACCGCCGAGCAGGCCGCCGACTACGTGGAGCGGGTGCTGCGCGGGTACCTGGCCCGGCGCGCCGACGGCGAGACCTTCGCCGCGTACGTGGCCAGGGCCGACGAGGAGTGGCTGGCGTGACCGGCCGGCTGCCCCCGTTCTACTGCCCGTACTGCGGCGAGGAGGACCTGCGCCCGCACGGCGACCGGCACGGCGAGTGGCGGTGCGGCAGCTGCCTGCGAGTCTTCACGCTGAGGCTGCTCGGCACGACGGCCGCGACGGTGGAGGTGGAGTCGTGACCGGGCAGCGCACGGCCGCGTTCGGCGCGGAGCAGGCGGCCGAGGCGGCGGCGGCGCTGGAGGGCGCCGACCCGCGGGCGGTCATCGCGTGGGCCGCGGACACCTTCGGTGACCGCTTCTGCATCACCTCCTCGATGGGCGACGCGGTGCTCGCCCACCTGGCCTCCAGCGTGCGGCCCGGCATCGACGTGGTGTTCCTGGACACCGGGTACCACTTCCCGCAGACCCTCCAGACCCGCGACCGGGTCGCGGCCGAGCTGCCGGTGCGCGTCGTCAACGTCGAGCCGGCGCAGACCGTGGGCGAGCAGAACCAGCAGTACGGGCCGCAGCTGTACAGCCGCGACCCCGACCTGTGCTGCGCGCTGCGCAAGGTGCGGCCGCTGAACGAGGCGCTGGCCGGCTACGACGCCTGGGCGTCCGGCATCCGCCGGGACGAGTCGCCGACCCGGGCCGGCACCCCGGTGGTGGCCTGGGACGCCAAGCGCGGCAAGGTCAAGATCAGCCCGCTGGCCTGCTGGACCCAGGCCGACGTGGACGCCTACGCGACCGAGCACGACGTGATCGTGAACCCGCTGGTCGAGCTGGGCTTCCCGTCGATCGGCTGCGCCCCCTGCACCCGCCGCGTCGAGTCCGGCGAGGACGCCCGCGCCGGCCGCTGGGCCGGCCGCGAGAAGACGGAGTGCGGCATCCACTGGTAGGAAGCCAGGGAGCCGCGGGTGGCCTGGTTGCGGCTGGGCGCAAATTTGCAGCAGTTCGTGAGCGGGTCGCGGGGAAAAGCCGCTGGTTGTCGGGGCGCGCAAATTGCCGGGTACGCCGGAAGGGGGCAGGGTGGCCCCCGACCCCGATACGAAAGGCACTTGCGATGGCCACCAACATGGACGCCGGCAACTGGCGGCGGCGGATGCGGCAGCTGCTGCATCAGGACCAGCGGGACCTGCGGGACGAGGTCCGGCCGGGCTGCGCGTGCGGCGACCCGAGCTGCCGCGCGCTGGTGCCGCTCATCCCGGCGCCGCGCGACCCGATCGAGCTGTTCAGCCCGACGGGAGACTGACCTCGCCCCGGTAGATGCGGCGGATCACGTCCTCCAGGTCGGGCTCCTCCAGCGTCAGGTCGGCGACGTCGTACCGGGCGAGCACCC
This sequence comes from Mycobacteriales bacterium, assembly GCA_045806985.1. Classification (GTDB taxonomy): domain Bacteria; phylum Actinomycetota; class Actinomycetes; order Mycobacteriales; family JBJMIH01; genus JBJMIH01. The sequence continues at coordinate 27,126 of JBJMIH010000236.1, forward strand.
GCCCGATCACCTCCGCGGCCGACGTGCCGCGGGAGAACGCCAGCCAGTGCCGGTGCCCCTCCGAACGGAGCAGCCGGGCCTCGTCCACCGCGAACGCCCCCGCCGGGCGCTCGCGCAGGTCCACCATCAGCACGCGTTCGGCCCCGTACGCCGAGCGCAACCCGTCCACCGTGCCGTCGTACACCAGCCGACCATGGTCGATCACCATGAGGCGCCTCGCCAACGCCGTCATGTCGTCCAGGTCATGGGTGGTGAGCAGCACCGTGGTGCCCTCGCGGGAATTGAGCGCGGCGAGGAACTCACGGACGACGGCCTTCGCCTCGACGTCCAGCCCGATGGTGGGTTCGTCGAGGAAGAGCACCGGCGGCGCCGGCAGCACCGCGGCGGCCAGGTTGGCGCGCATGCGCTGGCCCAGCGAGAACGTCCGCGGCCGTTGGTCGAGCAGAGGCCCGAGATCCAGCACTCCGGCCAGCTCCGCCACCCGCTGCCGGGCCGCCGGGGCCGGGATCCGGTACAGCGCCCGCACCAGGTCGAACGACTCGCGGAGCGGCAGCTCGTCCCACAGGGCGTTGCGCTGGCCGAACACCACCCCGATCCGGGAGGCCAGGGCCTTTCGCTGCCGCCAGGGCACCAGCCCGGCGACCCTGGCCTCCCCGGCGGTGGGCATCAGCACG
>JBJMIH010000237.1:0-17718 GCA_045806985.1 Mycobacteriales bacterium
GAACATGTGTTCGAGCCCATCGTGTGAGCATCCCGTGGCCGAGCTGTCCCACGAGCAGCTCCTTGACCAACTCACCGTGCTACGGAAGCTGATCGATCGACTGGAGTCTGAGTACTCCCAGGCGCTCACTGCCTACAAGATGGCCGCCTACCGGGCGCGTACCGAGCAGCCCGTTCTCGCTGCCGCGAGCTAGACGATTGTCCCTCCCGACACGGCGGGCGGCCCGGTCCCCCCTCGGGCCGCCCGCCGTGCCCTCCTCTTCCGATACAGCACCGGCGTGAGCAGCAGGCCGGCGAGCGTCACCGGGTCGGGACCGGTCGGCGCGGCCGGTGGCAGGGCGGCTGGTTGCAGGGCGGCTGGTTGCAGGGCGGCTGGTTGCAGGGCGTCGGCCTGGCCGGGCGACGGGACGTGGTGGAACGTGGGCGGCGTGCCCAGGGTCCGCCATCGGCTCGGCGGCCAGATCGTGATGAACGCCTTCCCGATCACGTCCTTGTTGCTCACCGTGCCCAACTCACCGTCCTGGATCTTGCAGCGGGAGTCGTCAGAGGCGGACCGGTGGTCGCCCATCACCCACAGCCGGCCCCGCGGCACCGTGATCGGCCCGAACTGGCGCGCGGTACACGTCTGCCCGTTGATCTGTGCTGGTTCGTAGATGTACGGCTCGTTCAGCGGGTACCCGTTGACGGTCACCCTGCCCTGGCTGTCGCAGCAGCCGACGGTGTCGCCGCCTACCGCGACCACCCGCTTGATGTAGTCCTTCTCGCCGGACGCGCCCAGCCCGAGCGAGCTGGACGCCCACCGGAAGAACCGGCTCGCCGGGTTGGACGGCTTGCTGACCTGGAACTCGGTGGTCTCCGCCCAGGAGCCGGTACCGCGGAACACCACGATGTCGCCACGGTGCGGGTCCCGGAAGTCGTACACCAGCTTGTTGACCAGCACCCGGTCGCCGGAGCAGCCCGGACAGCCGTGCAGCGTCCGCTCCATCGAACTGGACGGAATGAAGAACGCCTGTACCAGGAAAGTCTTGATGACGATGGCCAGCACGATCGCCGCCGCCAACAGGATCGGCAGCTCCATCCAGAAGGAGAGCCGTCTCCGGCCGGACCCCTCGGCGGGCCGCGGCGGATCGTCCCCCGCGGGCCCGGGCACCGTCGCCGCGCCGGCCGCGACCGGGATGTCCGGGGTGACCGAAGCGGCGGGCGTGACGGGGGCAGGAGCGGGGGCGGGGGCGGCGGGTACGTCCGTGGCGCCAGTGCTCGCGGCGGGGCGCGGGGAGGGACGGGGAGTCGGGTCGTCGCCGGCCTGATCGGGCCGCTGAGGTGCGTTCATCGCCGCCGAGCCTACGACCTCCGGCTGAGAATCAGCTCGGGGCATCCCGGTGGCGCGCCGTGCGGCGACGGGTACGACGGTACAGCCACGGCGTGAGCGCCAGCCCCGCCACCGTCACCGGGTCCGGTCCGGTCGGCATCGCCGGTAAGCCCTGATTGTCCGGCCGCGGGACCTGGTGGAACGTCCCCGGAGTGCCCAGCGTCCGCCACCGGCTCGGCGGCCAGATCGTGATGAACGCCTTGCCGATCACGTCCTTCTCCCGGATCGGGCCCTTGCAGCGCGAGTCCGAGGAGTCCGAACGATGGTCGCCCATCACCCACAACTGGCCCTTCGGCACCGTCACCGGCGCGAACGGTCGGGACACGCACGCGCCGGGCTGCATCGACGCCGGCTCGAACACGTACGGCTCGTTCAGCGGGTAGCCGTTGACCGTCACCCTGCCCTGGCTGTCGCAGCAGGTCACGGTGTCACCGCCGACCGCGATCACCCGCTTGATGTAGTCCGTCTCACCGGACACGCCCAGCCCGAGCGAACCGGAGACCCAGTGCAGCGTCCGACCGATTGGATTGGACGGCTTGGAGAACTGGTACTCCTGGTTCTCCTCCCACCGGCCGGTGCCCTTGAACACGATGATGTCGCCGCGGTGGACGTTCCGGAACCGGTACACCAGCTTGTTGACGAGCACCCGGTCGCCGGAGCAGCCCGGACAGCCGTGCAGCGTCTTCTCCATCGAGCTCGACGGGATGAAGAACGCCTGTACCAGGAAAGTCTTGATGACGATGGCCAGCACGATCGCCGCCGCCAGCAGGATCGGCAGCTCCTTCCAGAAGGAACGCTTCCTGGCCGGCGCCTTGGACGGCCTGTCCGGTTCATCGGGCTCGCCATCGGCTACGCGGTCGGCCTGCGTCGAAGGAGGCGGCCCGGCACCCTCGGCGGCTGCCGGAGTGGCGGTGGACCCGGCCGGATCAGCGGCCCCGGCAGGCTGCTCAGCGGACCCGAACGGCGCGACGGACCCCGCAGAATTTGCCGTACCGACTGCCTCAGTGGCGTCGGTCGACTCGCCCAGCGGGCCGGTGGGCCGGGTGGGCTGGGTGGGGCCGACCGGCCCGGCAGCGGCCGACGACGCAGCCGACTCGGTCGAGGAACCGGCGGCTGACGTCGGAGGAATGGTGGAACCAAGCGGATCGGCAAGGCCGGTGGGCTCGGCGCGACCGGCAGGCTCAGCGGCCTCAGCGGACCCGATGGGGCTGAGCGGCTCGGTGGGCTCGGCGGGCTCGGCGGGCGCGACGGGCTCAGTGGCCTGGGCGGACGCAGTCGGGCTGAGCGGCTCGGTGGGCTCGGCGGGCTCGGCGGACGCAGTCGGGCTGAGCGGCTCGGCGGGCTCGGTGGCCTCGGCGGGACCGGCGGGCTCAGCGGCCTCGGCGGACGCGGTGCGGTCGAGCGGATTGGTGGGCGCGGTCGGCTCGGCGGGATCGGCGGGCTCGGCGGGCGCGGTGGGGTCGAGGGGGTTCGCCGGGCCGGTGGGCTCTGTGGTGTTGGTGGGCTCGGTGGGGGGGCGGGGGCGGTCGGCGGGGGGTGGAGCGGCGAGGGGGTTGGGAGGGCGGGGGGTACTGGTTGGGTTGGCCGCCGTCGCGTCCGCGGCCGAAGTGCTCTCCGGCTCGGTGACGGGTTCCGCGGCGCTGTCCGGTTCGTCGGCGGCTTCCACGATTGCCGAGCTTAGGCCAGACGTCTTAGCGGCCGCGACATCGCCGTCGCCGTACGTAGACCAGCGGCACCAGGAAGAGACCCGCGACCGGCGCGAGGTCCAGGCCGGAGCCGGCCGCGCTGGCCTGGGCACTGCCGGGAATCCCACTGAAGGTGCCCGGCGTTCCCAGCCCGGCCCAGTGCCCGAACGGCCACACCACGACGAACGCCTTGCCCACGACCCGGTCGGCGGCCACCGTCCCCTGGTGGTCGCCGAGGTGGCAGCGCGAGTCGGCGGAGACCGCCCGGTGGTCGCCGAGCACCCACAGCCGGCCCTTCGGCACCTTGATCGGCCCGAACGGCCGGGACGTGCAACCGGAGTCCTCCAGCGGTGACTGCTCGAAGATGTACTTCTCGTTCAGCGGCTTGTTGTTGACCGTGACCCGGCCCTGGGCGTCGCAGCAGGCCACGGTGTCGCCGCCGACCGCGATGACGCGCTTGATGAAGTCGCGCTCGTTGCCCTGGCTGAGGCCCAATGCGCCACCGAACCAGCGCAGTCCCGCTTGGACGGGGTTGCTCGCCTTGCTGACCGGCGCCTCGGTGTCCCACGAGCCCTCGCCCTTGAAGACCACGATGTCGCCGCGATGCACGTCGCGGAACCGGTACACCAGCTTGTTGACCAGCACCCGGTCGTGCACCCGGAGGGTCTTCTCCATCGACGGCGACGGGATGAAGAACGCCTGCACCAGGAAGGTCTTGATGATGATGGCGAGACCGAGCGCGATCACCACCAGGATCGGCAGTTCCTTCCAGAACGAACCCTGGTTGCGGCGCTCCCGGCGGGCCTGCTGCTCGCGGGCGCGGCGGCGCTCGGCCCTGGTCTCGAACGTCTCGTCGAAGTCCTCGCCGACCAGCCGGCCGAACTCGCCGGTCGGCGGCCCGTTCGGGGACGAGCGGCGGCGGTCGGGGGACGGTGAGCCGTTGATCCAGCGTGGCTCGGAACGGCGTCCCGGGACGGCCGGTTGCGTGCCGGTGGTCGGGCCAGCGGGCGGCGCGGTGGTGGCCGCGGCGGATGCGACGGTGGATGCCGCGGCCAGTGGCGTGCTGGGCGGGCGGTTACGAGGGCCGTGCGGCTCGGGTCGGGGATCGCGCGGTACCCGGGGGTCGCGGGGGTACGGCCCCCCGCCGCGCGGGTCACGGAGGTCCCGGGGGTCGCGCGGCCGGGGTCTCGGCCCGGCGCGCGGGCCTTCCCGTGGATCGGCGCGCGGGTCGAGGCGAGGATCGATGCGGGGATCGATGCGGGGTTGGCGGCCCGTGTCGGTACGGGGATCCACGCGCGGTTGGCGGCCGGTGTCGCGGCGGGGGTCGATGCGGGGTTGGCGACCCGTGTCCGTACGGGGGTGCACGCGGGGTTGGCGACCGGTGTCGCGGGGCGGGTCGACCCGGGGTTGGCGGCCCGTGTCCGTACGGGGATCGACCCGGGGTTGGCGGCCTGTGTCGGTACGGGGGTCCACGCGCGGTTGGCGGCCGGTGTCGCGGCGGGGGTCGATGCGGGGTTGGCGACCCGTGTCCGTACGGGGATCGACGCGGGGTTGGCGGCCGGTGTCGCGGCGCGGGTCGACGCGGGGGTTGACCCGGGGTTGGCTGCCGGTGGTGCGCGGGTCTGGACGGGGGTCGCGGTAGGCGCCGGGCTGCGGGGCCCGACCCGGGACGGGCCGGGGCCGGCCCCGGCCGGGCGGCACGGCGCGCGGATCGCGTCCGGGCGGGTACTCGCGTGACCGGGGGTACGGCCGGGGCTCGGGGGTTCGCTCGCGCGGCTGGCCCCGGCGGGCGCCGTTGCCGTTGACCGGCCCGCCGCCACCCTGCCCGCCGCCCGGGTAACCGGGCCGGCCGTTGCCGTTGCCATTACCGTTGCCGTCGGGGACGGGACGGCCGCGTCCCCCCGGGCGGCCGGCGCCAGGCGGGCCGGGCGGCGAGGTGTCGCGGCGCAGGTCCTCGGTCATCAGCTGCCGAGCCTACTGGCACAAACCGCCCAATGGGTAAGTGACCGCAGGTCAGTGAGCGGGTGTGGTGTCCCGCTTCTCCTTGATCTTGGCGGCCTTGCCCCGGAGGTTGCGCAGGTAGTAGAGCTTGGCGCGGCGGACGTCGCCGCGGGTGACCCGCTCGATCCTCTCGATGATCGGGGTGTGCACCGGAAACGTGCGCTCCACGCCGACACCGAAGCTGATCTTCCGGACCGAGAAGGTCTCCCGCACGCCGCCGCCCTGCCGGCGGATCACCACGCCCTGGAAGACCTGGACCCGGGAGCGGTTGCCCTCGACGACCCGCACGTGCACCTTGACCGTGTCCCCGGGCCGGAACTCGGGAATGTCCGTCCGCAGCGACTGGGCGTCCAGGGAGTCCAGCGTGTTCATCGGTGATCGCTTCCTTGGCTGAGCAGCGGGCACGCACGTGCACGCCGGATGGTCGGTGATTCTCGTCGCGGTGGGGGCCGGTGGGCCTGCCCTGAGCGGCCGGGAGCCGCCCGCAGCTATCTAGGGTGCCACATGAGGCGGGGGGAGGGAAAACCCGGCCTCCTCCAGCACCTTCCTGTCGTGCGAGTCCAGCGCCTCCCCGGGCAGCCTGGCCAGCAGGTCGGGCCGGCGCTCGGCGGTACGGAGGAGAGCTTGATCACGTCTCCAGCGGGCGACCTTCCCGTGGTGGCCGGACCGGAGCACCTCCGGGACGGCCAGTCCCCGCCACACCTCGGGCCGGGTGTACGCGGGCCATTCCAGCAACCCGTCGGAGAAGGAGTCCTCGTCCACGCTGGCCGCGTTGCCGACCACGCCGGGCACCAGCCGGCTGACCGCCTCCAGCATCACCAGCGTGGCCACCTCGCCGCCGGCCAGTACGTAGTCGCCGATGGACAGCTCGTCGACCGGCATCCGCTGCCGGTAGTGCTCGACGACGCGGTAGTCGATGCCCTCGTACCGGCCACAGGCGAACACCAGCCACGGTTCGGTGGCGAGTTCCTCCGCCACCCGCTGGGTGAACGGCCGGCCCGCCGGGCTCGGCACCACCAGCCGCGGCACCGGCGCGTCCGGCGCCGGCGGGGCGAGCGCGTCGATGGCGCGGCCCCACACCTCGGGCAGCATCACCATGCCGGGGCCGCCGCCGTACGGGGCGTCGTCCACGGTGCGGTGCACGTCGTCGGTCCAGTCCCGCAGGTCGTGCACTGCCACCTCGACCAGGCCGCGCTGCTGCGCCCGGCCCAGCAGGGACTCGCCCAGCGGTGCAAGGTACCCGGGGAAGATCGTGAGCACGTCGACGCGCAGCATCTACAGGTCCAGCAGCCCTTCGGGCGGGTCGACGAGGACGACCCCGCCGGCCACGTCCACCTCGGGCACCAGCTCCCGGACGAACGGCACCAGCGCCTCACCGCCATCGGCCGTGGTCACCACCAGCAGGTCGCCCGCCGGCCCGTGCACCACGTCGGTGAGCGTGCCGACCGGCGCGCCCGCCGTGGTCCGCACCGCCAGGCCGATCAACTCGCTGTCGTGGTACTCGTCGGGGTCCGCGGACGGCTCCAGCTCGGCGGAGTCGATCACCAACAGGGTGCCGCGCAGCGCCTCGGCCGCCGCACGGTCGGCGACCCCGGCGAAGGACAGGACGAGCCGGCCCGGTTGCGGCCGGGCCGATTCCACGGTGAGCGGCCCGCGCTCCCCCGGGTCGGTGACCAGCACCGACCCGGGGGCGAAGCGCAGTTCGGGCGAGTCCGTACGCACCTCGACGGTGACCGCCCCGTGGATGCCGTGGGGACGGCCGATCCTCCCGACGACGAGCCGCACGGTGGTATCGGCGGTCAGGGCGTGTCGATCACGTCGACACGGACGTTGCGCCCGCCGATCCCGGACATCACGGTCCGCAGCGCGGTCGCGGTGCGCCCGCCCCGGCCGATGACCTTGCCCAGGTCCTCCGGGTGTACCCGGATCTGCAGCGTCTTGCCGCCGGTGCGGCGCGGTCCCCGGCCGGAGACCTGTCGCACCCGCACGTCGTCCGGATGGTCGACGATGCCGCGCACCAGGTGGTCGAGTGCCTCCTCGAGGACCGTCATCAGGATTCCGTCGACTCGCCGGACGGCGCCGGCTCGGCCTCGGCGGCCGGCTCGGCGGGCTTCTCGGAGGAGGCGGCGGCGGCCTTCTTGGCGGCACGCTTCTTCGGGGTGGTGGCCGCGGTGGCCGGCTCCTCGGCGCCCGCCTTGGCGGTGGCCTCGAAGATCGCCCGGCGGTCCGGCCGCGGCGCGGCGGACTTCAGCGCGCCCTCGGGGACGGGCTCGCCCTTGAACCGCTGCCAGTCACCGGTCAGCTTGAGGATGGCGGTCACCGGCTCGCTGGGCTGCGCGCCCACGCCGAGCCAGTACTGCGCCCGCTCGGAGTTGACCTCGATGTAGGAGGGGTCATCCTTGGGGTGGTACTTGCCGATCACCTCGATGGCCCGGCCGTCACGCCGGGTACGGGAGTCGGCGACGACGATCCGGTACTGGGGAGCACGGATCTTGCCCAGGCGCATCAGCCTGATCTTGACAGCCACGAAAAGTTACTCCACTACGCACGTCATGGATGAGCGCCGGGAAGGGGTGGGGAACACCGCTACCGGTTGCTCGAGGGCACGGCACGCGTGGGGAGAGGGCCCGACGCGAGCCGGTACACGGCTCACCATTGTGCCAGATCCACGAAACCCCTACTTGACGACCGTGCCACGCAGCACGATCCGCGCCGGTGCGTCCAGTATGCGCAGGTCGGCGCGCGGGTCGGCGTCGTACACGACCAGGTCGGCGGGGGCGCCGGGGACCAGGCCGGGCAGGCCGAGCCAGTCGCGGGCCGCCCAGGAGCCGGCGGCGAGGGCGTCGGCGGCCGGCAGCCCGAGCGCTTGCATGGCCCTGATCTCCTCGGTGACCATGCCGTGCCGGACCATGCTGCCGGCATCGGTGCCGCAGTACATCGGCACGCCGGCCTCGAAGGCGGCGCGGAGCCGGTCGCGGGCGGAGCCGTACAGCCGCCGCATCCGGGCCGCGTACACCGGGTACCTGCCGGCGCCGTCGGCGATGCCGGGGAAGTTCTCCAGGTTGAGCAGGGTCGGCACCACTGCGATGCCGCGCCGGGCGACCTCGTCGAGCAGGTCGGCGGTGAGTCCGGTGCCGTGCTCGATGGAGTCGACGCCGGCCGCGATCAGGTCCGGCAGCGCCTCCTCACCGAATGTGTGCACCGCCACCCTGGCGCCCAGCTCGTGGGCGCGGGCCACGGCCGCGGACAGCGCCGCCGCCGGCCACAGCGGGGCCAGGTCGCCGACGGACCGGTCGATCCAGTCCCCGACCAGCTTCACCCAGCCGCCGCCGCGCTTGGCCTGCTCGGCGACGGCCTCGACCAGGCCGTCCGGCTCGACGTCGATGCCGAGGCCGGGCATGTACCGCTTGTACCGGGCCAGGTGCTGGCCGGCGTGCACGATGCGGGGCGCGGCCGGGTCGCCGTCCAGCCAGGTGTTGTCGACGGGTACGCCGGCGTCGCGCACCAGCAGCGCGCCCGCGTCGCGGTCGGTGTAGGCCTGCGCCCTGACGTCCTCGGGGTCGGTGAGCCCGGCGCCGTGCGGGCCGAGGCCGATGTGGCAGTGGCAGTCCACCAGGCCGGGCACGATCCAGCCGCGGCTGGCCACGGTCTCCGCGCGCGGCGCCGGCTCGGCGGTGAGCACGCCGCCGGAGATCCACAGGTCGCGTTCCTCGTCGTCGGGCAGGACCACGCCCCGGACGTGCAGGTCCACGGCGGCTACTTCTTCTTCGGGGGGCGGTTCAGCAGGTTGGGGTCCAGCCCCGGCATGTCGAAACCAGCCGGCAGCTGCGGCATCCCCTGCGGCATACCGGGCGGCATTCCGCCCATCGGCAGGCCGGCGCGACCGCCGCCGCCTCCGCCGCCGCGGCCCTTCTTGCCCTTGCGCTTGTTCTTCGGCGACTTGGTGGCCTTGGTACGCCGGCCCATCCCGGGCAGCCCCATGTTGCCCATCTGGCGCATCATCTTCTGCGCCTCGTAGAAGCGGGTCACCAGGTCGTTCACCTGGGTGACCGTGGTGCCGGAGCCGTTGGCGATGCGCTTGCGCCGGGAGGCGTTGAGGACCTTCGGGTCCTGCCGCTCGCCCGGGGTCATCGAGCGGATGATCGCGGCGACCCGGTCCAGGTCGCGGTCGTCGACCTGGTCCAGCTGGTCCTTGAGCTGGCCGGCACCGGGCAGCATCTTCAGCACGTTGCCGAGCGGGCCCATCTTGCGGACCGCCTGGAGCTGGCTGAGGAAGTCCTCCAGGGTGAAGTCGCGGCCGGACATGAACCGCTGCGACATCTCCGCGGCCTGCTCGGCGTCGAAGGCCTCGGTGGCCTGCTCGATCAGCGTGAGCATGTCACCCATGCCGAGGATGCGGGAGGCCATCCGGTCGGGGTGGAAGACGTCGAAGTCGGCCAGCTTCTCGCCGGTGGAGGCGAACATGATCGGCTGGCCGGTGACGTGGCGTACCGACAGCGCCGCGCCACCGCGGGCGTCGCCGTCCAGCTTGGTGAGCACGACGCCGGAGAAGCCGACCCCGTCCCGGAACGCCTCCGCGGTCGTCACCGCGTCCTGGCCGATCATCGCGTCGACCACGAACAGCGTCTCGTCCGGCTGGACGGCGTCGCGGATGGCGGCGGCCTGGGCCATCATCTCGGCGTCCACGCCGAGCCGGCCGGCGGTGTCGACGATGACGATGTCGTGCATCGAGTGGCTTGCGTGCTCGATCGAGTCGCGGGCGACCTTGACCGGGTCGCCGACGCCGTTGCCGGGCTCGGGGGCGTAGGTGTCCACGCCGGCCTGCCGGCCGACGACCTGGAGCTGGGTGACCGCGTTCGGGCGCTGGAGGTCGGCGGCGACCAGCAGCGGCGTGTGGCCCTGCTTGCGCAGCCAGAGCGCCAGCTTGCCGGCGAGCGTGGTCTTGCCGGCGCCCTGGAGGCCGGCGAGCATGATCACGGTCGGCGGGTTCTTGGCGAACACCAGCCGCCGGGTCTCGCCGCCGAGGATGCCGATGAGCTCCTCGTGGACGATCTTGATGACCTGCTGCGCCGGGTTGAGCGCGCCGTGCACCTCGGCGCCGCGCGCCCGCTCCTTGACCGCCGCGATGAACTGCCGCACCACCGGCAGCGCGACGTCGGCCTCCAGCAGCGCGATCCTGATCTCGCGCGCGGTGGCGTCGATGTCGGCTTCGGTGAGCTTGCCCTTGCCCCGTAACCCAGTGAAGACCTTGGTGAGGCGGTCGGTGAGCGTGTCGAACACTCCAGGTCCTTCCCCAGCCTGCCAGCGGCCCCCAGCGTAAGGGTTGCGCCACCGCCGCCACCAACCGCGGCCTCCAGTAACGTTTGCGAAGTAAGAGGGTGCGCGAGTAGGGGGCCGCGAGCGAGGCCGGTTCCAGGCGCCCGCTGGCAAGGCGGAGGAGGAGAGCGCGGCGGCGCTGCGCGCGACGACGACAACGCGGCCAGCGGGTGGCTGGGCCGGCCGCAGCCGCGGTCGCCCCCTGCTCACGCACCCTCCAAGGAGGTTTCGATGACGTCGTGGAGCCGCTCGCCGTTCGCGCTGGGCCTGCTCGCCGGGCTCGGCGCGCTGGCCGGTTGGGCGGTGCTGAAGGCGCTCGCGCACGTCGCGGACGTGTTGCTGCTGGTGGTGCTGGCGCTGTTCTTCGCGATCAGCCTGGAGCCGCTGGTCGAGTGGATGGTGGGCCGCGGCCTGCGGCGCGGGCTGGCGGTGACGGTGGTGACCCTCGGCCTGGCCGGCGCGCTGGCCGGGTTCGTGGCCGCGGTGGTGCCGCCGGTGGTCACCGAGGTACGCGCGCTCATCGACGCGGCGCCGGGCTGGCTGACCCAGATGCACGACCACCACTCGTGGCTGGGCAGGCTCGAGGACAAGTACCACATCATCGAGCAGGCCAAGAAGCGGCTCACCGTCGCCAACGTGCAGTCGGTCGGCGTGAACGGCCTGCTCGGCGCCGGCAAGGTGCTGGCCAGTGCGCTGTCCGGGACGATCGTGGTGGTCGCGCTGACGCTGTACTTCCTGGGCGGCCTGCCGGAGATCAAGCGGTTCGGGTACCGGCTGGTGCCGGCGAGCCGCCGCGACCGGGCCCGCGCGGTGACCGAGCAGATCCTGGACCAGGTGGGCCGGTACATGCTCGGCAACATCCTGACGTCGGTGCTGGCCGGGGCCGCCACCACCGTGTGGTGCCTGATCTGGGGCATTCCGTTCGCGGTGGCGCTCGGGGTACTGGTGGCGATCCTCGACCTGATCCCGATGATCGGGTCGACGATCGGCGGCGCGATCGTGACGCTGGTCGGCCTCGGTCAGTCGCTCGTGGTGGCGATCGCGACGCTGGTGTTCTACATCGGGTTCCGGCTGGCCGAGGACTACCTGCTGATGCCGAGGGTGAACCGGCACACGGTGGAGGTGGACCCGGTGGTCACGGTGGTGGCGCTGGCGCTGGGCGGGGTGCTGCTGGGCATCACCGGGGCGCTGCTCGCGGTTCCGGTGGCCGCGGCGCTGCGGGTTCTGTACCGGGAGGTCGTTCAGCCCGAGGTTGACGCCCGCTGAGGAGGCGGCCGCCGGTGAGCCGGCGCGTGCTGATCATCCGGACGACGAGCCCGACGGCGATCACGTCGGCGCAGCCGGCGAGCGCGTCGAAGAAGTAGTGGTTGCCGGTGCCCATCACGACGATCGCCATCACGATCGGATAGGCGACACCGAGCGCGCGGAGCCACCGCCGGCCGGCGCGGCGGTACAGGTAGTACCCGCACCACAGCGCCCAGCCGACGTGCATGGACGGGAACGCCGCGACCTCGTTGGTCATGCCGCCCATGCCCTTGGGCGCGCTGGCGTCAGCGCCCCACCAGCCGACGTTGGCGTGCTGGGACATCGTGTCGACGAAGCCGGCGCCGAGCAGCCGCGGCGGCGCGGTCGGCAGCAGCCAGAACCCGAGCAGAGCGATGAGCGTCGCGACCGCCAGCACGGTGCGTGCGCGCAGGTAGGTGACGGGGTGGCGGCGGAACAGCCAGATCAGTACGACCGGCGTGACGGCGTAGTGCAGGATCGCGTACGCGTAGTCACCCGGGATGGCCAGGCTGGCGTGCGCGCCGAACATCCTGTTCAGCCAGCGCTCCCAGTCGAGGTGCACGTACTGCTCGGCGCGCAGCAGGTCGTGGCCGTGCCGGGTGGCCCTGGTGTCGCCACCCTTGGCCAGCAGCCGGGTGCCGTCGTAGGCCATGTACAGCACGGCCACCAGCAGGAACTCGCGCCAGGCCCGGGGTCTCGGGGTGGGAGGGTCGACCTCCGGTCGTGGCTGCGGTGCTCGCCGCAGGGTCGGCACAGCCATGGTCACACCCCGTTGGTAAACGAACGTTCACTCAACCGTAAGTCGGCGTCAGGCGCGTCGTCAACGTTCCGTTACCGATGTGAGGGAACGCACTATATCGGACGGTACTTCGGTCGCGAAGACAAGATCCAACAGGCCGGGGAACCGCGTGGCGAACTCCTCGCGCAGCCTGGTCCTGCGGTGCTGCCCGTCGGTGAACGTCCTGGTCACCCCCGCCTCGCGCAGTGTCTTGAGCTGCCGCGACATGGTCGACAACGTCACGCCGAACTCCTCGGCCAGGTCCGAGCATATGGCATTGTCCCGGCGGCGGAGTTCCTGAACGATCCGGATCCGCAGCGGGTCGGCGAGCGCGGACAGCGCCGTCGGCAGGTCGACCGCCTCGAGGGGCGGGTGCCGGTACGTGGCCATGCTCACAGCCTAGCCGTACTTTTGTATTTGCGCATTCGCGCAATTACGTGTTTCGTTGAACGCATGACTGCTACCGCGTCCACCAAGGCCACCCGGGCCTGGGGCATCTCCGGCGCGCTCACCGCGACCCTGGTCTGGGGCGCGATGTTCCCGGTGGCGGCGTCGGTGCTGCCGGACCTCGGGCCGTACTGGATGACCTTCGTCCGCTACCTCGGCGCGACCCCGATCCTGCTGGTCGCGCTGCGGCTGGTGGAGGGCGCCGGCGCGCTCCGCCCGGACGGCCGGACGCTGCGCCTGCTCGGGCTCGGCACGCTCGGCTTCGCCGGCTTCAACCTGCTCACCTTCGAGGGCGTCGCGCACAGCCGGCCACAGAACATCTCGCTGGTGGTCGCGCTGACACCGCTGCTCACCCTGCTGGTCACGGCGGTACGGACCCGCCGGCTGCCGGGCGCCACCACGCTCGGCTGGCTGCTGCTCGCGCTGCTCGGCGTGGCGGTCGTGCTCACTCACGGTCACCCCGCCGCACTCGGCTCGCTCGGCGTCGGCGAGCCGCTCGCCCTCGTCGGCGCCATCTGCTGGATCGTCTACTCGTTGGGCGCGGCCGGGTTCCCGGCCTGGTCGCCGCTGCGGTACACCACGCTCACCATGGTCGGCGGCACCATCGGCATTGGGGCGGTCACCACCGTCGCCACCGCGGTCGGCCACACCAGCGTCCCGCCGGCCGGCGCCGTCTGGGACGCGGTGCCGCAGCTGGCGTACATGAGCGTGCTGGCCGGCACGCTCGCGGTGGTGGGCTGGAACACCGGCGTCCGCAACCTCGGCGCGCTCAACGGCGTGCTGTTCATGAACCTCGTGCCGATCACCACGTTCACGGTGGAGGGGCTGCGCGGCTCGCCGGTCACCGCCGTCGACCTGATCGGCGTCGCCATCACGATCGCCGCTCTGGTCGGCGAGAACCTCGGCCGCCGCCGCACCGCCCGGAACGCCGCTCCCGCTCCGGCGCCGAGCCTGGCCCGCGAGTTCGAGGAGGTCGCCTGACCGCGGCCTAACCGGCCGCGTCGGCGAGGGCCTTGGCGACGAGGGAGCGTTCGGGGACGGAGGCGAGGCCGAAGGCGTCGACGACGTCGCCGCCGAGGGTGGACACCCGGGCCCAGCGGACGTCGGCGCCGCAGGCCTCCAGCGCCGCCGTCACCCGGAACAGCAGGCCAGGGGCATCGGCGGCGCGCAGCTCCACCACGTCGCCGTCCCACAGCACCCTGGCGGGGGCGGGGTCGGCGTGGCCGTACGTCCGGTCGCGGGCGGCCAGCCGCTCGGCCAGCGGCAGCTCCCCCACCAGCGCGGCCCGCAGGTCGGTGCGGAGCTGGTCGAGCGGGGGCAGGTCGCCGTACCGGGGCTGCACGTCGCAGCCGACCACCACGACCGGCACCTCGCCGGGCACGGTGGTGGCGGTCGCGCCGAGCACGTCGAGGCGGTGCAGGGCCAGGCTGCCGGCCACCCGGCTGAGCAGGCCGTGCCGGCGGCCGGACACGGCGGCCGCGGCCACCACCCGCTCGCCGCCGGCACCGTCGGCGCCGGTGTACTCGACCACGACCTCGCCGGCCCTGGCCCGGTCCACCAGGTCCGGGTCGGGCCGGCCGGGCTCGGGCAGCGGCCGTCCGGTGACCACCGCCCTGGCCCGGTCGACGAGCGCGCCGACCAGCTTCTTCCGCCACGGGGTCCAGGCGGCCGGACCGGTCGCCTTCGCGTCCGCCGCGGTCAGCGCGGCGGCGAGGTCCACCAGTTCGGCGCTGTCCAGCACCTCGACCACCCGGCCGACGGTGTCCGGGTCCTCCAGGTCGCGGCGGGTGGCCGTGTCGACCAGCAGCAGGTGGTGGCGTACCAGGGTGACGACGGTGGCCGCGTCGCCGGGTGGCAGGCCGAGCCGGGTGACCAGGCCGCGGGCCAGCTCGGCGCCGACCTCGGAGTGGTCGCCGCCGGCGCCCTTGCCGATGTCGTGCAGCAGCGCGGCGAGCAGCAGCAGGTCGGGCCGGGACACCTCGCGGCGCAGCGCGGCGGCCTCGACGGCGGCCTGCACCAGGTGCCGGTCCACGGTGTAGCGGTGCACCGGGCTGCGCTGCGGCCGGGACCGGACCCGTTCCCACTCCGGCAGCAGCCGGCCGAGCAGGCCGGTCCGGTCCAGCGCCTCCCAGATGTGGACCAGCGGTTCGCCGGCGCCGAGCAGGGTGACCAGCAGGTTGCGGGCCTCCTCCGGCCACGGTTCGGGCAGCGGGGCGGTCTCGGCGGACAGCCGCGCGAGGGTGTGCCGGGCGATCGGCAGGTCGGCGGTGGCGGCCGCGGCGGCCACCCGCAGGGTCAGCACCGGGTCGTCGGCCGGCCTCGCGGTGGTGGCCAGCACCACCTCGCGTTCCTGCTCGACCACGCCCTGGGCGAGCGGGCGGCGCACCGGCATCCGCTGCCGCCGCCAGCCCCGCCGCCGGCCCGCGTACCAACGGTCCACCGCGCGCCAGGTCTCGTCCAGCGCGTACGCCACGCTCCGGCCGGCCTCGGCGAGCCGGTACCGCAGCGCGTCCCCGTCCGGCAGTCGCAGCGCCTCAGCGGCCAGCTCCACCTCGTCGGCATGCAGCACGTCGCCGGTCCGGCCGGTGGCGAGCTGGCGCGCGTCGCGCAGGTCGAGCAGTTCCTGGTACGCGCCGCGCAGCGGCGCCCACGGCACGTCGACGACCTGGGCGACCGCGACGGCGCGCAGCGCCTGGGCGTCCCGCAGGCCGCCGCGGGCGTCCTTGAGGTTGGGTTCGGCCAGGTACGCCAGCTCGCCAGCGCCGGACCAGCGCGCCTCGACCTGCTCGCGGAGCGCGGCGAGCTGTTGCGGGGCGCGCTGGCGCCAGGCGGCCCGTGCCGCTTCCAGCAGCCGGGCCGAGACCGCCGGGTCGCCGGCGAGGTGCCTGCTGTCCAGCAGGGCGAGCGCGACCCGCAGGTCGTCGCGGGCCACCGAGGTGGCCTCGGCGACGGTGCGGACCGCGTGATCCAGCGACAGGCCGGCGTCCCACACCGGGTACCACACCGCGTCGGCCAGCTCGCGCACCGGCTGTCCGACGTGGACGATCATCAGGTCGAGGTCGCCACGGGGGGCCGGCTCTCGGCGACCGAGCCCCCCGGTGGCGACCAGGGCGACACCGGGCGAGGGCGGGAGGAGTCGCCCCAGCCAGGCGTCGTACGCCGCCGCGAGGGCGGCGCGCCGTTCCGGCCCGGGCCGGACGGGCAGACCATCCAGCCCGGGCACCCTGGGTTCAGAGCGCGTCGGCGCCACGCTCACCGGTCCGTACCCGGACGATCTCGTCGACGTCGGTGACCCACACCTTGCCGTCGCCGATCTTTCCGGTCCTCGCCGCGGTCACGATCGCGTCCACGATCCTGGCCGCGTCCACCGCCTCGCAGAGCACCTCGACCCGTACCTTCGGAACCAGGTCGACCTGGTACTCGGCGCCGCGGTAGACCTCGGTGTGCCCCTTCTGGCGCCCGTACCCGGACACCTCGGCGACGGTCAGCCCGTTCACGCCGACCTTCTCCAGCGCGGCCCGCACGTCGTCCAGCACGAACGGCTTGAGGATCGCGGTCACCAGCTTCACGCGTTCACCTCCGCGGGCGCGGGTTCCGCCGCCACCGGCGGGCCGGTGGCATGGCCGGAACTGACCGGGCTCAGGTCGTAGCCGGTCTCCGCGTGCTCGGCGGCGTCGATGCCGGCGAGCTCCACCTCGCGGTCGACCCGCAGGCCCATGGTCTTGTCGAGGACCTTGGCGATCACGTAGGTGAGGACGAAGGAGTACCCCCCGACGGCCCCCACCGCGACGGCCTGGCGGCCGAGCTGGCTCAGCCCGCCCCCGTAGAACAGGCCTTCCGCGGTGCCGCCGGACAGCCCGGTCACGGTCTTCGTGGCCAGCAGGCCGATGAGCAGCGCGCCGGTCGCCCCGCCGACCATGTGCACGCCGACCACGTCGAGGGAGTCGTCGAAGCCGAGCTTGTACTTGAGGCTGATCGCCAGCGAGCAGAGCGCGCCGGTGACCAGGCCGAGCAGCACCGCCCCGAGCGGGTTGACCGAGGCACAGGCCGGGGTGATGCCGACCAGGCCGGCGACCGCGCCCGACGCCATGCCGAGCGTGGTGGCGTGGCCGAACCGGATCCGCTCCACCACGAGCCAGCCGATCGCCGCGCCGGCGGTGGCGACCTGCGTGTTCATGAACGCCACCGAGGCCAGGCCGTTCGCGGCCAGCGCCGAGCCGGCGTTGAACCCGAACCAGCCGAACCACAGCAGCGCGGCCCCGAGCAGCACCAGTGGCAGGTTGTGCGGCTTGTGCTGCTCCCGTGGCCAGCCGTGCCGCTTGCCCAGCACGATCGCCAGCGCGAGGCCGGCGGCTCCCGCGTTGACGTGGACCGCCGTACCGCCGGCGAAGTCGAGTGCCTTCAGGTGGTCCGCGATCCAGCCCCCGTGACCGTTGTCGAAGAAGAACACCCAGTGGGCGACCGGGAAGTACACGACCGTGGTCCAGATGCCCATGAACACCATCCACGCGCTGAACCGCATCCGGTCGGCGGCGGCGCCGCTGATCAGGGCCGGCGTGATGATGGCGAACATGAGCTGGAACGCGGCGAACGCCAGCAGGGGGATCTGGTCCCCGGACGCGCCGCTGACCTGGTCGATGGTCTTGCCCATGCCGAGGTGCTTGAGGTTGCCGATGAGCCCCCACTTCGCGTCGGTCGAGAACGACAGGCTGAACCCGTAGAGCACCCAGAGGATGCTCACGAGCGCGATCGTTCCGAAGCTCATCATCATCATGTTGAGGACGCTCTTCGTGCGGACCATGCCGCCGTAGAAGAGCGCGAGGCCCGGGGTCATGAGCA
>JBJMIH010000238.1:0-8509 GCA_045806985.1 Mycobacteriales bacterium
CCGGGATGCGGATGGTGCGGGCCTGGTCGGCCATGGCGCGGGTGATCGCCTGCCGGATCCACCAGGTGGCGTACGTGGAGAACTTGTAGCCCTTGGTGTAGTCGAACTTCTCCACCGCGCGGATCAGACCGAGGTTGCCCTCCTGGATCAGGTCCAGGAACGCCATGCCGCGGCCGGTGTACCGCTTGGCCAGCGAGACGACCAGCCGGAGGTTGGCCTCCAGCAGGTGGTTCTTGGCCCGCTCACCGTCCTTGTAGATCCACTCGAGGTCCTTGATCAGCTGCGGGGTGAGGTTGTCGCCGTCCTCCTCGACCGCGCGCAGCCGCTCCGCCGCGTACAGCCCGGCCTCGATCCGCTTGGCGAGCTCGACCTCCTGCTCGGCGTTGAGCAGGGCGACCTTGCCGATCTGCTTGAGGTAGGCGCGTACCGAGTCGGCGGAGGCGGTCAGCTCGGCGTCCTTGCGGGCCTGCCGGAGCGCCTCGTTCTCCTCCTCGTCCCAGAGGAAGTCCTCTTCCTCCTCCGAGATCTCGACCTCCTCGTCGAGCGCGAGACCGCCCTCGGGGGCGGCTTCGCCCTCGGCGGCCGGCGGCGTGCCGCCCTCGGCCGCGGGCTTGCCGTTCGCCTTGGCGGGGGCGGCCTTCTTCGCCGTCGCCTTGGTGGCGCGTTTCGTCGCGGACTTGGCCGGGGCCGCCTTGGCGGCCTTGCGCGGCTTGGCGTCGCCGAGCGCGATCACGTCCGCGTCGGGCTGCTCGGCCGCGTCGCTGTGGGCGGATGTGTCGTCGGTCAGGTCGGGATCGGGCGCCGGGGCGTCGGTCACGTCGGCGGCCGGCGCGGCGGCGGCCGCCGGCTTCTTCGCCGCGGCCTTCGCCGGCCCCGACTTCGGCCTGGCGGTGGTGGAGGTCGCGGCGTCCCCGTCCGCGGCCGTGGTCTGGCCGGCGCTCGCCGCCTTGGCGGCCGTCGCCTTCTTGGCGGCAGCCTTCTTGGCGGTCCTGCGCGCGGGCTTCGTGGTGGCAGATCCGTCCACGATTACGGTCACTCCCGCCTTGCTGAGTTGGGCCAGCACCTTTTTCGCCTGAGCCGGCGAAATGGCCGCCTGCTCAAGCGCCTCACCGACCTCCGCTGACGTCAGCGTCCCTCGTGTTTGGCCGCGTTGCACCAAATCCTCGAGAACGGACGGGATGGTGGCAGACGCGGATCGCTGGGTCGAGGTGCCTGCGGCTGTCACGAAAGACCTTTCACGAGGCGGGGTCACTCGGGGCTGGCGACATCCTGACGCGGGACATCCCGTGTCGGGACTGGGTTTTTTGGGCGGTGGCCCGGCCCCGTCCCGCGGAGGCGGTTCGTTGCCGGCGTCTGGCCATTGTAACGACGGATTTCGAGTGACCACACGCGTGACGGGAGGGGGCTCTCCTCCTGGACGATCATCGGTGGTGGTCGGATGTCCGGATTGAGCGGTTTCGCGGGCCGGGTCGACCGGTCCGCGGCCGGTTCACGCGCTGTTCAGGGCCCGTTCACGGGGCCGGCACCTCCCCGGTCGCGGCCATCGCCGCTCCCACCAGACCGGCGTTGTTGCGCAGTACGGCCGGCACCACCGGGGTGGCGAGATCGAGCAGCGGCACCCAGCGGTCCGCCTGCTTGCTCACCCCGCCGCCCACGATGAACAGGTTCGGGGTGAACAGCCGCTCCAGGAAGGCCAGGTACCGCCGTACCCGCGCGGCCCACTCCTCCCAGGACAGGTTCTCGTTGGACCGCGCCGACTCGGCGGCCCGGTCCTCCGCGTCCACGCCGTCCAGCTCCACGTGGCCGAGCTCGGTGTTGGGCACCAGCCGGCCGTCGATGAACAGCGCGCTGCCGATGCCGGTGCCGAAGGTCAGCAGCAGCACCACGCCGCGCTGCCCGCGCCCGGCCCCGAACCGCACCTCGGCCAGGCCGGCGGCGTCCGCGTCGTTGAGCACCACCACGTCCCGTCCGGTCGCCTCCGCGAACAGGTCGCGGGCTGGCGCGCCGACCCAGGCCGGGTCGACGTTGGCCGCCGACCGGGACACGCCGTCCTTGATGATCGCCGGGAACGCCACCCCGAACGTGCCGGGGCAGTCGAACCGCGCGGCGATGTCCCGCACGGCCGCCGCCACCGCGGGCGGCGTCGCCGGCTGCGGCGTCGGGACGACCTCCCGGTCTCCGACCTCGCCGCTGGCGGTGTCCACCACCCCGGCCTTGATCGCCGTACCGCCGATGTCGATCCCGAGGGTGTGGTGGTCGTGTGCGTGCTCCATCGCGTGCACCCTAATCGGCCGCCAGCGGCCCGGTGTGGTCGGATGGCACCCATGACCGATCAGCCGGACGACCTCCCGCCCGACGGCCCGGCACTCGACGGGCTCCTGCTCGATCTGGCCGTCGACCTGGCCAGGCGGGCCGGCGACCACGTCAGGGCGCTCCGCGAGGCCGGGGTGCGGGTCGCCGCCACCAAGTCCAGCCCCACCGACGTCGTCACCGCGGCCGACCAGGCCTCCGAACACCTGATCGTGTCCGGCCTGCTGGCTGCCAGGCCGGACGACGGCGTCCTCGGCGAGGAGGGCGGCGAGCGGCCCGGCGGCTCCGGGATCCGCTGGCTGGTCGACCCGATCGACGGCACGGTCAACTACCTGTACGGGCTGCCGCAGTACGCGGTCTCCATCGCCGCCGAGCGGGACGGCCAGGCCGTGGTCGGTGTCGTGTACAACCCGGCCAGCGGGGAGATGTTCACCGCGCGGCGCGGGCAGGGCGCGCGGTGGCACCGGCCCGGCGGCGACCCGGACGGCGTGCCGATCCGCTGCTCCGCGCTGACCAGGCTGGACCGCG
Source organism: Mycobacteriales bacterium (assembly GCA_045806985.1). Lineage (GTDB taxonomy): Bacteria > Actinomycetota > Actinomycetes > Mycobacteriales > JBJMIH01 > JBJMIH01. The sequence continues at coordinate 2,839 of JBJMIH010000238.1, forward strand.
CGCTGGTGGCCACCGGGTTCGGGTACGCGCCGGAGCGGCGCGCCGCCCAGGCCGAGGTGGTCAGGCACCTGTTGCCGGAGGTACGCGACATCCGCCGGTTCGGCTCGGCCGCGCTGGACCTGTGCTTCGCCGCGATGGGGCGGTTCGACGCGTACTTCGAACAGGGCGCGCAGGCCTGGGACCTGGGCGCCGGCGGCCTGGTCGCGACCGAGGCAGGCATGGTCGTCTCCGGGCTGCGCGGCCGGCCCGCCGGACCTGACCTCGCGGTCGCCGCGCCGCCCGCCCTGCACGGCCCGCTCTGCGCCCGGCTGGCCGAACTCGACGCCGACAACACGGGCTGAACCAGGCTCGGAGTTGCGTGTAGCTTCGGCGGGTGGCATACGGAGATTTTCAGTTCGAGATTTACCTGGCGGGCATGACCGGCGAGCGGCCGGCGCTGCCGATGACGTACGCGGAGCTCAAGCGCGCGGCGCACCAGGTGCTCAGCCCGGAGGCGGCGGGGTACGTGGCCGGCGGGGCCGGCGCGGAAGAGACCATGCACGCCAACCGCGGCGCGTTCCGGCGCTGGCAGATCGTGCCGCGGATGTTGCGGCAGGTCGCCGAACGGGACCTCTCGGTGGAGCTGTTCGGCCAGACGCTGCCCGCGCCGGTGCTGTGCGGGCCGGTCGGCGTGCTCGGCATCGTGCACCCGGACGCGGAGCGGGCGGTCGCCGCCGGGGTGAAGGCGGTCGGCGTGCCGATGGTGCTGTCCACGGTCTCCTCGTACTCGATCGAGGACGTCGGCGCGGTGCTGGACGGGCACCCGGCGTGGTTCCAGCTGTACTGGCCGAAGGACCGGGAGGTGGCCGCCAGCCTGGTCGACCGGGCCGAGCGGGCCGGGTTCTCCGCGATCGTGGTCACCCTCGACACCTGGGCGCTGGCGTGGCGGCCGCGCGATCTCGGCGCCGCGTACCTGCCGTTCCTCCAGACCCTGGGGCTGGCCAACTACCTCAGCGACCCGGCGTTCCGGGCCGGCCTGGCCAAGCCGCCGGAGGAGGACCCGCAGGCGGCCGTGCTCCAGTGGGCCGCGATGTTCGGCAACCCGGCGCTGACCTGGTCCGACATCGCCTGGCTACGCGAACGCACCCGGCTGCCGGTGGTCGTGAAGGGCATCTGCCACCCTGACGACGCCCGCGCCGCCGCCGACGCCGGGGTGGCCGGCATCATCGTCTCCAACCACGGCGGCCGCCAGGTCGACGGCGCCCGCCCCGCCCTGGACTGCCTGCCCGACGTGGCCGCGACAGTACCCGACCTGCCCCTGCTGTTCGACTCCGGCGTCCGCAGCGGCGCCGACGCGGTCAAGGCCCTCGCCCTCGGCGCCCGGGCGGTACTGGTGGCCCGCCCCTACGTCTACGGCCTGGCGCTGGCCGGCGCCGACGGCGTGCGCCACGTCCTGCGCTGCCTGCTGGCCGAGCTGGACCTCACGCTCGCCCTCTCCGGCCACTCCCGCCCGGCCGACCTCAGCCCCGCCCTGCTCCACCACGCCACCCCCAGCCGCCTCTGACCAACCGGTCAGGCGGTGTGGTGGGTGGGGGTGTGGGCGTGGTTCGGGCAGAGCGGGGCGTCAGCCTTCGACCTGGGCTTGTGCTTCTTCGCGGTGGTGATCGCCGCCTGCTGGGCCTGCACCACCTGGTCGGGAGTGGCGAGGGTGGCGTACCCGGCGCCCAGCACCAGGTCCAGCGTCGTGTCGGGGCGCTGGTCCTGGACCAGGATCGCGCCGGGTACCCAAAGTGCCAGGTAGGCGGCCTGGGCCGCGCCGGCGGCGCCGTACCGGACCTCGGCCGGGGCGGTCACCGCCTTGTGCAGCGGGTCGTTGGTGACCTGGCCGAGCGTCACGCCGCGGATCTTCAGGTCGTTGGCCACGGTCCGGGCGAGCCCCTTGCGGTCGGTCGCGTTGAACACGTTGACCTTGAGCGCGCCGGGCGCGACGGAGGCGGTCGGCAGCGGCGCGGCCGTCGCGCTGGGCGACACCGTGGTGCACGGCGTGGCGGACCGCTTGCCGCCCCCGCTGTCGCCGCGGAGGAACCACCACACACCGGTCACGCCCAGCGCCGCGACGACAAGCACCGTCAACACCATCGCCAGCACCCGGCGGCGCGCGCGACGCCGGACATGGAAGTCCGGGCGCCGCCCTCCCTGGCCCAACGGCGTGAACATGCTCACCTGTGTCACCCCTCTTCGGCGCAGAGATTAGTGACTCCGGGGGCCTCGCGTCAGCAGGCGTGCCGTACCCGTGCTGACAAGCCTCTCAGGGCCGCCCTCCCCGTTGCTTGTACATCTTCGAGAGGGTCTTCCACTTGCGGCGTTGTTCGGCTCGCAGGCGGGCGTCGTACCGGCTGGCCAGCCACTCCTGTTCGCGGCGGAGCTTGCGCCAGCTCTCCAGCCGCCGGGCGGTGAGTGCGCCGCCGGCGATCGCGGCCTGGACGGCGCAGCCCGGCTCGCTCGCGTGCCCGCAGTCGTGGAACCGGCAGCTGGTGGCCAGCTCCTCCAGATCGGCGAAGGTCCGGTCGAGGCCCTCGTCGGCGTCCCAGAGCTGCACGCCGCGCAGGCCGGGCGTGTCGATGAGGAGCGCCCCCCACGGCAGCGGCACGAGTTCCCTGGCGACCGACGTGTGGCGGCCCTTGCCGTCGTCCCGGATGTCCCTGGTGAGCAGGATGTCCTCGCCGACCAGCGCATTGATCAAGCTGGACTTGCCGGCGCCGGACGGGCCGAGGAGCACGCCGGTGGCGCCGGCCGGCAGGATGGCCCGCAGCTCGTCCAGGCCGCGCCCGTCGACGGCGCTGACCAGCAGCACGTCGGCGCCGGGTGCGGCGGCGGCCACCTCGTCGCGCTCGCCCTCCGGGTCGGGTGACAGGTCGGCCTTGGTGAGCAGTACCAGCGGCTGGGCGCCGCTGGACCAGGCGAGCGCCAGCATCCGCTCGATCCGGCCGAGTACCGGTCCGCTGGACAGTGGCTGGACGCAGGCGACCAGGTCGATGTTGGCGGCGAGCAGCTGCCCGCGCGTGTCGGTACGGCCCGCGCCGCGGGTCAGCGACGTCCGGCGGGGGAGTACGGCGACGACCCGGTCGTCGGGGTCGAGCAGGACCCAGTCGCCGGTGATCGGCTCGGGTCGGAGGCCGGGCCCGAGCGGGGCGTGCACCGGCCCGGTGGCGGAAATCACCTGACAGTGGCCACGATCGGTACGGGCGACCCGAGCCGGCCGGAGGCCGGAATCGGGCTGATCGGAAAGGTGGGCCTGCCAGGAACCATCCCACCCGAAAGCTGACAGAACATCATTACCAGACGGCACGGAAGACACTCCAGAGTCAGGGTGCGTGCGTCCGGGCCGGTGACGCGCTAGAAAGTCGCTCCGGACGCGAGGGACAAGGTGTGACGGGTCAGCACCCGCACAGGGGGCAGGGACGTCATGACTGTCACCTCCCTCACATCCAGGTCCATCAGTAAGCCGACGCGCGGGCGTCGACGTGCAGTTAGAAGGTAAGGTCTCCGCCTCGGCGGGGGCGAGCAAATTTTCTTCCCACGACCGGGCACAACCAAGCCGCCTAGCGCGTTACTACCGCGCTACCCAACTACACAACGGGAGAGAGAACCACAGATGGCCACCGACTACGATGCCCCGCGTCGTGATGACGACCTCGGGGAGGACAGCCTCGAAGAACTCAAGGCCCGGCGGGCCGACGCACAGTCCGCGGTTGTCGACGTGGACGAGGCTGAGGTCGTCGAGGGCTTCGAGCTCCCCGGCGCAGACCTGTCGGGCGAGGAGTTGACGGTTCGCGTCCTGCCGATGCAGAACGACGAGTTCCGCTGCTCGTCCTGCTTCCTGGTACACCACCGGAGCCAGCTCGCCGGGGAACGCAACGGTATGCCCGTCTGCCGCGACTGCGCGGCCTGAGTCGCGGACCGTCTCCGACGGCCCCGCCCGTTCTGTCCGTTACCTGCCGCACTGGCGCGGCAGGCAGGGAACGGGGGAGTCTGGGACTCATGGACGAGCACGACACGGACCCCACGGACACCGGCAACCGGCCCGCCCGGCGGACCGACGACGGCGTTCCGGAGCTGGTCGGCCGGCTCACCGATGACACCGTGGAGCCGGCCGAACGGCGACGCCTGCTTGCCCGCCTCACGATGCAGCTGACCAGGAGCGCGAGGCAGGCCGGGCCGCGCGCGGTCGCCGGCGGGCAGTGGCTGACCGACGTCGTCCTCCAGGTCGTACCGCACCTGACCATCCGCGACCTCGACACGCTGCGCGACCACTACGGCGGCCTCACCGGCGACACGCTCGCCGACGCCCTGGTCCGCAACGCCAGCCGTACCACCGCCGCCGTCGGCGCGGCCGGCGGCGCGCTCGCCGCCGTCGAGTGGGCCGCCCCGCCCACGCTGCTGACCGCACCCGTCCAGCTCGCCGCCGAGACCCTCGCGGTGATCGCGGTCGAGGTGAAAATGGTCGCCGAGCTGCACGAGGCGTACGGCCACGGCGTCCGTGGCACGCTCACGTACCGGATGACCGAGTACACCACCGCCTGGGCCCACCAGCGCGGCATCGACCTGGCCTCGCTCCGCCCCGGCGCCGGAGCCCTGGTCGGCGCGGCCACCCGCAAGCAGATCCGCCACCGCGTGGTCAGGCGCTTCGGCCGCGGCTTCAGCACCCTCGGCCCGCTGCTCACCGGCGCCGCGCTCGGCGCCGCCCTCAACCGCCGGGCCACCCTCAAACTCGCCGACAAGGTCCGCAAGGACCTCCGCAAGTTCCGGGTGATCGACGGCGAACTGATCCGCTGACACCGGTCCGGCTACAGTGCGCCGCATGACCCGCCTGCGCACGCCCCGGCTCGTGCTGGAACCGCTGGACAGTACCGTCGCCGCCGCGATCACGGCCGGCGACCTGTCGGTACTCGGCACCGCCTTCGCCCCGCCGCTCGCCGCCGCGCCGGACTGGCCGCACCAGGACACCGAGGACAACACCCTCGACGCGATGCGGATGGTGGCCAAGAACGGCGACCCGTGCTGGCTGGTGGTGGCCGACGGCCTGGTGGTGGGCGAGTGCGGCACCGCGGGCCCGGTCACCGACGACGGCGACCAGGAGATCGGGTTCGGGCTCGCCGCCAGCTGCCGCGGCCGCGGGTACGGCCCGGAGGTGATCGCGGCACTCAGCCGGCACCTGCTCGCCGACCCCGCGGTACGCCGGGTGACCGCCGAGGTGCGGCTGAACAACCCGGCCTCCAGCCGGGCCCTGGAGAAGGCGGGATTCCAGCGCGAGCGAGTGGCCGACGGCCACGCCTACTACGCGCTTTAGCCGGCCCAGCTTCCCGCTGCCGGCGTTGTCGGCCCGCTTGCGTGCCCAAGAGCAGCACGCGGCGCGACCCTCCGCCTTGGCAGCCGAAACCTGCGCTTCCCGCTCGCTGGCGTTGTCGGCCCGCTTGCGTGCCCAAGAGCAGCACGCGGCGCGGACCTCCGCCTTCGCAGCGGAAACCTGGATCCGTCCAGCGCCTTAGGCCGTGTCTCGAAGTGGCCGCCGGGTCTGAAATCCGCCAGCCCGCCGGCCTTCTCGTCACGATCAAGGAGTTGTGGCCGCATTTTCATGTGACAACGCGGCCACAAGTCCTTGATCGTGGCCGCAGGGGTCCGAAATCCGCCA
>JBJMIH010000239.1:0-16652 GCA_045806985.1 Mycobacteriales bacterium
ACGCCGAGGAGACCGGACTGAACGGCTCCTTCTACTACGCGGCCAACCTGATCCCGGCCGGGCCGCAGGGCCAGTACGTGCTGGTCGCGAACATGGACCAGAACGGCATGGAGTACCCGGCCTACCACTGGGGCACCGACCACTACCTCAACGACGTGCGCAACGGCGGCGTCGGGCCGTGGTACACCAACATCAACGCCTCCCCGCTCGCGCCCAACAACATCTACCAGGGCGACGACTGGGCCCGGATCCAGGCCAACATGCCGGCCATCCTGCACTTCCGGTCGGCGCTCCAGGACTCGGTGACGCAGGCGTTCACGACGCTGGGTGACAGGTACCACCACTCGGTGCCGCTCGAAGGCCACCCGATCTACAACCAGCCGGGCAACCCGCCGCCGCCCACCAGCGCGACCGCCTACACCCCGGCCGACCAGGCGCGGTACTCCCCCGTGCAGGACGACACGCTCGGCCGCACCGACCAGGTGCCGTTCGTGGCGCAGGGCATCCCCGGGTTCGGCGTGCTGGGCGCGTTCGACACCAACCCGATCGAGAACCCGTACCCGGTCAACTACCCGACCAAGCCGGTGATCAACCAGTACGCCGGGTACGACACGATGGGCGACACGATCGAACACCTGAACTTCTGGGCCGCCGGCGTGCCACACGGCCCGAAGGGCGTCGCCGACCCGGCCACCGAGCTGCGCCGGGCGCTGGAACTGCCGGCCACCTGGACCGACTACCTGGTGTCCCGGCCGGAGTACGCGGGATCGGTGAAGCGGCCGCGCGGGCCGGTGTCGTACTTCGAGACCGACCCGGTGAACGGCGCGGCCACCGACCTGACCGTCCACTTCGACGGGCGGTTCTCGGCGGACACCGGCAACAGCGGGCACCTGACCTACCTGTGGGACTTCGGCGACGGGACGTACGGCACCGGCGCCACCGTCAGCCACACCTACGCGGGACCGCGGTGGGCGGACGCGAAGCTCGTCGTGGTGGACCGGAACGGGCGGGTCGGCGCGTACCGGCAGGCTGTGAAGGTCGCCGGCGGCGGCACCGGAACTGCCCCGACCACCGACGCGTGCGGGCTGCTGAGCTCGTCCGACACCGCCAAGGTGCGGTCCGGCGCGGCGCACCACGACGCGGCAACGCCGTGGACGCCGACCCCTGCGGACTTCACCGCGGCCACCCCCGTCCAGACCCGCTTCGGCGCGGAGGAGGTCCAGCACTGACCCCCGTCAGCCGAAGGCGAGCCAGGTGGCGGGGTGTTCGGCCAGGTACCGCCGCTCCACCCCGGTGAGCGGGGTTCGGCCGGTGGCCTTGCGCATCAGCTCGGGGCCGTCCCAGCCGAACTTCTCCGCCACCTCGCGACCGCCGGCGTCACGCAGCAGGTCCTGCACGACGGCGGCGCCGGGCTCGGTCGTCCACGGCTCGACCCCGAGGCCGTCGGCCAGGTCGAGGCCGTGGACGACCAGTTCCACCACCCTGGTGACCAGGAAGTCGGTGAGCGTCATCGGGTCCCCGTGCCGGGTGGTGACCAGCTGGCCCGGCGGCTCGGCGGCGACCAGCGCCGCAACCTCCCGCCAGGTGCGGTCGAAGTCGCGGGCCAGCGCCGGGCCGCCCGCCTCGGCGGCGTCCCGGATCGCGGCGGCCACCCTGGCGGCGTCCACGTCCGGCTCGAACCGCCGGTCCGGGCGGTAGTACCCGGCCGCGTCCACCTCCGCCGCGTCCGGCGGCGGCGCGGCCAGCATCTCGACAAGCCGGCCGATCGCCGTGCGCACGTGCGCCAGCAGGTCCGCGACGCTCCACGGCCGGCACCGCGTCGGCCGGTCGAACACGGCCGGCTCCAGGCCGAGCATCACCCTGGCCAGCTCCGCCGCCTCCGCCGCGAACGCCGCCCGTACCGCCCCATCCGTCATCACACGGACATTCTGGCCGCTGCCCGGCAGTAAACGGATCCGTATACAGTAGTGATATGGCCGATGTCATGATCAGGGTAGACGAACGGACCCGCGAACTGATCTCGAGACTCGCTGAGCAAGATCACAGCACGCTCGGCCAGGAGGTCGCTCGCCTGGCGGAACGCGAGATCATGCTCCGGGAATTCCGCACCGGCTATGAGCGCCTGATGGCCGATCCGGAAGCGTGGGCCGACTACGTGCGTGAGCGCGACGAGTGGCTGGACGCCGACCTGACCGGGGTCGACGGGGCGCCCGACGAGTACCCGGAGTACCGCCGGTGACCGCACCGGGCAGCCTCTACGTCGCCGACCTGGTCGGAGCGCGGGGCCGGAAACAAGGCGCGCACGGCAGTGCTGTCCGGCCCGTCCTCATCGTCAGCGACGACACCTTCCGCGCGCCCGGCCTGTTGTTCGCCGTACCCCTGACCACCGCCGACCGGCAGCTCAAGCACCACGTGCCCGTCCCCGCCAACGCGCTGACGGGGCTGCAGCGCGACTCGTTCGCCATGACCGAGCAGGCCCGGGCCCTGTCCACCACGCGGATGCTCGGTCCCCGGCCGTTGGGGACGGTCACCCCGCAGATCCTGCACGAGACGCGCAGGTGGATCGCGGCGCAGCTGGGCATCGCGTTCGGCCCGTCGTAGCCGCCTGGTCAGGAGTCGGCGGGTTGGAGCGCGCGGTGACCATTTCCGGTCACGTGCTCGCGCAGCCAGGTGGTCGCCGCCGCCACCGGGAGGGACTGTGCCAGGTACCAGCCCTGCGCCTCGTCGCAGCCCATGTCGCCCAGCCGCTGCCAGGTCTGGCGGGTCTCCACGCCCTCGGCGACCACCCGCAGGCCGAGCGCGGCGCCCAGGTCGATGATCGACCGGACGATCGTGGCGTCGTCGCTGTTCACGTCCATCCGGCGGACGAACGACCTGTCGATCTTGATCTCGTTGACCGGCAGCCGGCGCAGGTTGGTCAGCGACGAGTACCCGGTGCCGAAGTCGTCCAGCGACAGCGACAGCCCGAGATCCTCCAGCTGCCGGATCGTGGACAGCGCCCGGCCCGGGTCGGCCATCAGCACGCCCTCGGTGATCTCCAGCTGGAGCAGGTGCGCCCGCACCCCGTGGTGGGCCAGCCGGGCGGCCAGGAACCCGGCCAGGTCGGGGCCGTACAGGTCGCGGGCGCTGACGTTGACCGCCACCCGCAACCCCAGCCCGGCAGCCTCCCAGCAGGCGAGCTGGCCGAGCGCGGTGTCGATCACCCACCGGGTGAGCGAGTGGATCAGCGCGGTGCGCTCGACGATCGGGATGAACCGGTCCGGCGCGATCAGCCCGCGGGTCGGGTGCTGCCAGCGGATCAGCGCCTCCACCCCGGTCACCTGGCCGGTGAGCAGCCTCGCCTTGGGCTGGTAGTGCAGCTCCAGGCCGCCGTACGGCGGTTCGACCTGGCCGTTCCCGTTGCCGTTCGGGTCCACGATGGCCAGCGGCGGCGTGTCCAGCGCCCGCCGCAGGTCGCCGAGCAGGCCGAGCCGGGCGGTGGAGTTGGTGTCCGCGTCGGCGGTGTAGACCTCGTGCGCCACGCCGCGCTCCTTGGCGACGTACATCGCCACCTCGGCCCGCTGGAGCAGCGTGGTCACGTCGGCGGCGTGCTGCGGGGCGACCGCGATGCCGATCGAGGCGTCCAGGTCCAGCTGGAGCGCGTCGAACTGGAGCGGCTCGCCCAGGCAGCGGGTCACCTCGACGGCCATGGCGGTGGCCGTGGCGGTGTCGGTCACGGTCGGCAGCAGCACGGCGTACTCGTCGCCGCCCAACCGCGCCACCATGTTGCGGCCGCCGACCGTCCTGGTCAGCCGCTCCGCCACCTCGCGCAGCACCTGGTCGCCGACCTCGTGGCCGAGCGTGTCGTTGATCTCCTTGAAGCGGTTGAGATCCAGCACGCAAAGGCCGACGACGTGGTCGAGGCGCCGGGCCGTCTCCAGGCTCTCCTCGGCCACGTTGAGCAGCATCTTGCGGTTGGGCAGGCCGGTGAGGTCGTCGCGCAGGTCCCGCGCCTGCTGCGTCCGGGTGATCTCGACCGCCTTGTACACGGCCAGCAGCGGCACCACGATCAGCGGCACCAGCCACGCCGACCGCTCGACCGCCAGCACCACCAGCGGCGAGAGCGCGATCTGCGAGCCGGTGGTGACGGCGTGCTCGCCGATGTTGCCGACGAACGCCTTCCGCGGGCTCATCCGCTCGTAGATCACACACATGCCGCCGACCAGCAGCTCGTTCGCGATCAGGTAAGCGGCCGCCGCGGCGGTCAGCGCCGGCAGCGTGCCGGCGGTCAGCGGCAGCGGGTGCCCTGGCACGCTGCCGTGGCCGAGCCCGCGGAGCACCAGGGCGGCGGCGAGGTAGCACAGCGAGTACTGGCCGATGTTGAACAGCGACCGCCAGTACGCCCGGCCCATCACCCGGTCGGCGATCATGATCGCGATCGCCAGCAGCACCACCGGATGCGGCAGTCCGCACACCAGCAGCAGGGCGAACATGAAGCACGGCGTCGTGGTGAGGCCGTGCGTGTCGTGCAGGTTCGGGGTGAACAGCGGGCGCACCTCGCTGATCACGACCAGTGCGGCGATGACGAGGATCGCGGGCTTGGTGATCGGCGAGAAATGCGCCAGCGAATACCCGACGACGGCCAGGCCACCCCCGACGACCACGCAGAAATAGGCCCAGAAGCGCCACTCGCTCCACGCGGGCCTGATGTTGCGGGCCTCGTCCCGGTTCACCCCTAGCGGCCTCGAGGGACGTCCGGCACCGTCGCCGTATCTGGGGTGATCACGCGACCCAGAGTCGACGCCCCGCGGTCGCGCGTCAACCCCACAGCGGCGTGTCGCCGGAGCTACTCCCCGGTCCTGGCCACCTTCGCCGCCGCCTCCTGCCCGCCGGAAAGCAGCACGTCAAAACCTGATTCGTCGAGGATCGGCACGCCCAGCTTCACGGCCTTGTCGTACTTGGATCCCGGCGAATCTCCCACGATCACGAAATCTGTCTTCTTGGAGACAGATGCGGTGACCTTCCCGCCCCGGGACTGCACGGCGTCGGCCGCCGAGTCGCGCGAGTACCGGTCCAGCGAGCCGGTGATCACCACGGTCAGGCCGGCGAGAGGCCGGGGCTCGTCGTCGCGGACCTCCTCGGCCATCCGCACCCCGGCCCGCCGCCACTTGTCGACCACCTCGCGGTGCCAGTCGACGGCGAACCAGTCCTTCAGGCTGGCCGCGATCGTCGGCCCCACCTGGTCGGCGGCGGCCAGCTCCTCCTCGCTGGCGGCGGCGATCGCGTCGACCGACCCGAACTCGCGGGCCAGCGCCTGCGCCGCGGTCGGGCCCACGTGCCGGATCGACAGCGCCACCAGGATCCGCCACAGCGGCCGGGTCTTCGCGGCGTCCAGGTTGGCCAGCAGCTTGAGCCCGTTGGCCTTCAGCCCGCCGTCCTTCTTCACGAAGAACTCGGACCGTTGCAGCGCGGCCTCGTCCAGGAAGAACAGGTCGCCCTCGTCGGCGATCACCTTGGAGTCCAGCAGCGCGGACGCCGACTCGTACCCGAGCACCTCGATGTCCAGCGCCGACCGGCCGCCCACGTAGAACAGCCGCTCGCGGAGCTGGGCGGGGCAGGACCGGGTGTTCGGGCAGCGCCAGTCCACGTCGCCCTCGGCGGCCGGGGCCAGGGTGGTGCCGCAGGCCGGGCACTTCTCCGGGAAGACGAACTCGCGCTCGCTGCCGTCCCTGGCCGCCACCACCGGCGCGACCACCTCGGGGATCACGTCGCCGGCCTTGCGCAGCACGATCGTGTCGCCGATCAGCACGCCCTTGCGGCGCACCTCGTCCTGGTTGTGCAGGGTGGCGAACTCGACGGTCGAGCCGGCCACCTTGACCGGCTCCATCACCGCGTACGGCGTGACGCGCCCGGTGCGGCCGACGTTGACCTTGATGTCCAGCAGCTTGGTGGTGACCTCCTCGGGCGGGTACTTGTACGCGATCGCCCAGCGCGGCGCCCGGGAGGTGGAGCCGAGCCGGCGTTGCAGCGACAGCTGGTCGATCTTGACGACCACCCCGTCGATCTCGTGCTCCAGGTCGTGCCGGTGCTCGCCGTAGTGGTCGATGTAGCGCCGGACGCCCTCGATGTCCTCGCAGACCTGGTAGTACTCGCTGACCGGCAGCCCCCACGACTTCATCGCCTCGTACGCGTGCGACTGGCTGTCCGGCTCGAACCCGCGCCGGGCACCCATGCCGTGCACCAGCAGCCGGAGCGGGCGGGACGCGGTGATCCGGGGGTCCTTCTGGCGCAGCGAGCCGGCGGCCGTGTTGCGCGGGTTGGCGTACGGCTCCTTGCCTGCCGCCACCAGCGACGCGTTCAGCTCCTCGAAACCGGCGGTCGGGAAGTACACCTCGCCCCGGATCTCCACCAGCTCGGGCGGGTCGCCGGAGAGCACGGTCGGGGTGTTACGGATCGTCCGCACGTTGAGCGTGATGTCGTCGCCGGTCACCCCGTTGCCGCGGGTGGCGGCGCGGACCAGCCGGCCGTTCTGGTAGGTGAGGTTGACGGCCAGCCCGTCGATCTTGAGCTCGCAGACGTAGCGGGCATCGGCCGCGCCGTCCCGCTCCACCCGCGCCACCCACGCCGCCATCTCCTCGGCGGTGAACGCGTTGTCCAGCGACAGCATCCGCTCCAGGTGGTCGACCTGGGCGAAGTCGCTGGAGTAGACGTAACCGCCGACCCGCTGGGTGGGCGAGTCGGGGGTGATCAGCTCCGGGTACCGCTCCTCCAGGCCCTGGAGCTCGCGGAAGAGGGTGTCGTACTCGGCGTCGCTGATCGTCGGCTGGTCGAGGACGTGGTAGCGGTAGAGGTGTTCCTCGATCTCCTGGGACAGCGCGACGTACCGTTCGCGGTCGCCGACCGGTACCCCGTCCACCTCGTTGACCATGGCGTCCTCCCCTTCAGCTCGCGAGCCAGACGGTACCTCGAAGGTCTGACATTCACGCGTCGGCGAGCGTGCGCGCCGCGCGCCGGCAGTGGCCGAGGGCCGCGGTGGCGTACCGGTCGCTCGCTCCGGCCAACCCGCAGGTGGGGGTGAGGGTGACGGCGTCGGGGAGGAGTTCGGGGGCGAACCCGAGCCGCCGCCACAGCGCCCGTACCGGCTCCGCGGTGTCGCCAGGGTCACCGAGCGTGCTGTCGGTGCCCGGCACCACGCCGACGAGCAGGTGCAGGCCCGCGTCGAGGGCCTCACCGAGCGTGTCCTCGTCCGGCAGCAGGTCGCCGTCCAGCGCGGCCGCGGCGGCGCCGGCCGCCCTGATCAGCGGCACCGGCGCCGACGGCGCGCAGCAGTGCACCAGCACCGGTACGCCGACGGCCTCGATCAGGCCGGCGAGCGTGTCCCGCGCCACCGCCGCCTCCACCGCCCGCAGCCGGTGGAAACCGCTGGCCGTCGGGATGTCGCCGGCCAGCACCGCCGGCAGCGACGGCTCGTCCAGCTGGAGCAGCAGGGTCGCGCCGGGTACCCGGTCCCGGACCGCGGCCAGGTGCGCCACCGCCCCCTCGGCCAGTGAGCCGGCCAGGTCGCGGACGGCGCCCGGGTCGATCAGGGCCTTCTCGCCGCGGGCCAGGTCGATCGTGGCGGCGAGCGTCCACGGCCCGGCGACCTGCACCTTCAGCGGACCGGTGTACTCGGCCGCCCGCTCGGTCAGCGCGTCCAGGTCCCAGGCCAGGAAGTCCAGCGCCCTGCGCAGGTCGCGGCCGGGACGCGGCACGAACCGCCAGCCGGCCGGTTGCAGGTCCACCGGCATGTCCACCAGCAGCGCCGCGCTCCGCCCGGTCAGCGCCGCGCCCGGCCCCCTGGCCGGCAGCTCCGGGAGGAACGGCAACTCCGGTACCTCACCGAAGGCCACCGACACCGCCTCGACCGGATCGGTCCCCGGCATCGACCCGACTCCGGTCGCAGCGCCGGACGGCCAGACGAACTCCTGCTCAGCCACGGTCTGACCGTACCTGGGGGGCCGGCTCGGATTACTGTCACCCGCTTGGGGTAGGAAGACAGGGTTCAACCGCTCCGAAGGGGGTTTCACATGAGGCGGCGGTTCCTTGCCGCGACGGGGGCGCTGGCCTGCGCGCTGACCGGCCTGGCGCTCGCGGCCCGGCCGGCCTCGGCGGAGGACAGGCTGGCACCCGTCATGTACGTGCTCGACGCGTCCGGCTCCATGAAGGACACCCTGCCCGGCGGCGGGACCCGGATGGACGCGGCCAAGCAGGCGCTGGCCAGCATGGTCAACGGCCTTCCGGACGGTGCCCGGGTCGGCCTGTCCACGTACGGCACCCAGACCGGCAGCTCCGACGCTGACAAGCCGCGCGGCTGCCAGGACTTCACCGTGCTGCGGCCGGTGGGGGCGTTGGACAAGAAGGCGATGACCGACACGGCCAACGGCATCCAGCCGCGCGGGTACACCCCGATCGGGCTGGCGCTGACCAAGGCGGCGGCCGCGCTGCCGTCCAAGGGCCCGCGGTCGGTGGTGCTGGTCTCCGACGGCATCGACACCTGCTCCCCGCCCGACCCGTGCGAGGTGGCCAGGTCCCTGCACGAGCAGGGCGTCGACCTGCACGTGGACACGGTCGGGTTCTCCGTGGACGACGCGGCCAAGGCGCAGCTCACCTGCATCGCGCAGGCCACCGGCGGCGAGTACGTGGACGCCCCGGACGCCGCCTCGCTGAACAGGGCGCTGAGCAGGGTGACCGAACGCGCACTCCGCGCGTACACGGTTTCCGGCCGGCCGGTGCGCGGCGGCAGCGACCGGAAGTCGGCGCCGTGGCTGCTCGGCGGCGAGTTCCTCGACACGATCAAGGCCAAGGAGACCAGGTACTACGCGGTGTACCTGCCGGCGCACGTGACCGTGTACACGACCGCCACGCTGGTCTTCCCGCCCGACAACAGGGGCGTGCCGCCGGCGTCGGCGTCGCTGCACGGCCCGGACGGCGCCCAGTGCGCCAAGGCCAGCTCGGACGGCGCGGTGCTGCCGTCCAACGCGGTGCAGATCGTGCCGCACGCGGTGCAGTGGAACACCGAGAAGGGCGGCTCGTGCTCCAAGGGCGGCCGGTACACCCTCGAGGTCAACCGCGGCGAGCGGGCGCTGTCGAGCGGCGCGCCGGTACCGCTGGAGCTGATGGTCCGTTACGAGACGCCGGTGACCAGCAACCGGGGCGCGCCGAACATGAAGACCACGGTGCCCGCGGATCCGGCCGCCAACCCGGCCCAGGTGACCGGCGGCGGCACGTTCTCCGAGGCGACGACGCTCGGGTCGGGCTCGTACACGGACACGCTGCGCTCCGGCGAGGCCGCCTTCTACAAGGTCAAGCTGGACTGGGGGCAGAGCCTCAGCTACCGGGTGCGCACGCTGGCCCCGGACGCGCTGGCGCTGATCAGCACGACCGCGTACAGCCCAGTGCGGCAGCCGCTCGGCACGGCCAGCATCACCTCGCCGGTGGCGAAGGCCGGCACGGTGGGCCTGCGCGGGGTGGCGTACGCCAACCGCGACGCCAACGCCGGGCAGTACCCGGCGCCGAGCCTGACCGGCTGGTACTACATCCAGGTCGGGTACTCGCTGAAGGCGCCGGGTCAGCCGGACTCGATCCCGGTCGCGCTGGACGTGACGGTGGGCGGCCAGAAGGTGGCCGGGCCGAAGTTCCAGCCGCTGAAGCTGCCGCTGTTCGTCAAGCTGCCGAAGCTGCCCAAGCTGGGCGACAAGCCGGCCACGCCGGGTAAGAAGGGCGCCGCCACCCAGGCGACCGGCCAGCTGGAGAAGAAGTCGAACGACTCCTCGATGGGCTGGGCCTGGTGGGGCGCTGGCGGCCTGGGCGTGCTGGGGTTGGGGGCGCTGGTCGCGTTCCTGTTCACGCGCCGCCGGTCCGGCACGCCGCCGCCCGGACCGCCGAACTACCCGGGATATCCGACACAGTAGCTTTACTGCGTATCTGGGCATCACGTACGACGTGATCGGCGACGGACCGCTGGTGGTGCCCGCGCACGGCCTGGGTGACGTGCACGGGCTCTACCGCCTCGCGGTGCCGCGGCGAATCGAGCGCCGGCTTCGCCGACTACACGCAGCCTGCGCCGGCCCGGCCACCTGGCGCCCTGGTCGCCGGGAAGATCGGCCCGTCCGCGAGGACCGCCATCGTCGACGGCGGCGGCCACTACGCGCCCGCCAAGTTGCCAGGGCCCGGCGGCGCTCACCCTCGCCGCCGTCCAGGAGATGACCGAACAGCTCGGCGCGGCCGTCATGGGCCGCGCCTGCGACGACGCGGTCCGCGCGCTGATGCTCGCCTACCGCCGGTACGTCCTCGACAATCCACACCGGTATGCCCTCTTCGACCAGACTCCCAGTCCCGACCCGTTGATACAGATGCTGACCCAGTTCTTCCACAATGGACCCACCACACCGGACTGACCATCACTCGCGTACGCTACGAAGAATGCGAATTGGTGTCTACATCGACGGTTTCAATCTCTACTTCGGCGGCCGTGCCCATTGTGGACGCGGCAAGCCCGGCTGGCGCTGGCTCGACCTCCGCGCCCTCGCCACCACCCTGATCGCCAGACCTGTCAACTGGTCCGGAGCCGTCCTCGACAGAGTTGTCTATTGCACCGCCCGGATCGACCAGAGAACCAACCCGTCCGGAGCGGCTGACCAAGGGATCTATCTCCGCGCCCTGAAGGTCAGCGGCAGCGTCGACCACATCGAATACGGCAACTTCGTCTACGGCATCCGGCATTCGCCGCTTGCGGTCTCCGGTCCCACCAAGGAACCCGTGCTCGTCACACCCGACTGGCCCATCTGTGTCAAGGACCGGGGCATCGCCCTGTCCTCTGCGACCTTCATGGCCTCAGTGGCCTATCGGGAGGAGAAGGCGTCGGATGTCAACGTGGCGACCCACCTCCTCGCCGATGTCCTATCTGGAGATGTCGACGCGGCCGTGGTCATCTCCAACGACTCCGACCTGCGCCTCCCCCTCAAACGCGCTCGCCAGTTCGTCCCGGTGGGCATCGTCAACCCCACCACACGGCAGCTCGCCAGCCACCTGCGGTTCAGTCCGAACGAGGGCGCCGGCAGCCACTGGGGACGCCGGCTGACACCGGCTGACTACCTCGGTTCGCAGCTTCCCAACCCTGTGGGGAACTGCGCGCGACCAGTAGGCTGGTGATCCACATCCAACGTGTGGTACCTTCGTTTCAACCCACCCGGTTCCTTCAGGGGGCCGGGTCTCCCGAGCCCCGACGTCTCAGACGTCGGGGTTTCGGCTTTTATGCGGCGGGGGTGGTTCGGGTGGCTGCTTCTATGGTGGCGGAGGCGAGGACCTGGTCGCCTTGGGTGGGGTCGGAGGCGTAGAGGACCACGGCTTGGCCCTTGGCCACGCCCCGGGCGGGGCGGTGCAGGCGCAGGACGAGTTCGGCACCGTGCGGGGTGGCGGTGGCGGGGACGGTTTCGCCGTGGGCGCGGTACTGGGCCACGCAGTCGATGGGGCCGGGCAGCGGGGCGCCGGATGTCCACACCGGACGGGCGGCGGTGATCTCGTCCACGCTGAGCAGTTGCTGGGGGCCGACCAGGATGGTGCGGCTCGCCGGTTCGATGTCGACCACGTACCGCGGTGAGCCGTCGGGCGTGGGCCGGCCGAGGCCCAGGCCGCGCCGCTGGCCGACCGTGTAGGCATAGGCCCCGGCGTGCCGGCCGACCACCGCGCCGGTGGTGGCGTCCACGATGTCGCCGGGCTGCTCGCCCAGCGCGCGGCGCAGGAAGCCGGCCGTGTCGCCGTCGCTGATGAAGCAGATGTCGTGCGAGTCCGGCTTGTCGGCCACGGCCAGGCCGCGTGCCGCCGCCTCCGCCCGCACCTGCGCCTTGGTGGAGTCGCCGAGCGGGAACACCGCGTGCGCGAGCTGGTCGGCGGTGAGCACCGCGAGCACGTACGACTGGTCCTTGGCCA
The DNA here is from genome assembly GCA_045806985.1 of Mycobacteriales bacterium. GTDB lineage: Bacteria > Actinomycetota > Actinomycetes > Mycobacteriales > JBJMIH01 > JBJMIH01. The sequence continues at coordinate 11,947 of JBJMIH010000239.1, forward strand.
GGTCCACCGACCGCCGCAGCTCGCCGTCCACCAGCCGGGCGTGGTGCCCGGTGACGACCGCGTCGAAGCCGAGCGCCAGCGCCTTGTCCAGCACGGCCGCGAACTTGATCTTCTCGTTGCAGCGCAGGCAGGGGTTGGGGGTACGCCCGGCCGCGTACTCGTCCAGGAAGTCGCTGACGACGTCGTCGCGGAACCGCTCGGCCAGGTCCCACACGTAGAACGGGATGCCCAGCACGTCGGCGGCCCGGCGCGCGTCCCGGGCGTCCTCGATCGTGCAGCACCCGCGCGCGCCGGTCCGGTGCGACTCCGGGGCGAACGACAGGGCCAGGTGCACCCCGGTCACGTCGTGCCCGGCGTCCACCGCCCGCGCGGCCGCGACGGCCGAATCCACCCCGCCCGACATGGCGGCCAGCACCCTCATCCCACACCTCCGACGACTCGAGGGTAACGCGTGCCGGCCGGATCCAGGTTTCCACCGCCAGGGCGGAGCGGTCCGCCGCGGGCAAGCGGCCGGCCGGTACCTACCGACGGGCCGTGGCCGTACCTGCCCGCCGGGCCCGTTCCACCACCGGCCCGATCGCGTCGGCGAGCGCCGCCACGTCGGCCTCGGTGGAGGTGTGGCCGAGGGTGAACCGCAGCGAGCCGCGGGCCAGCTCGGACGGGACTCCCATCGCGAGCAGCACGTGGCTGGGCCTGGCCACGCCGGCCGTGCAGGCGGAACCGGTGGAGCACTCGATGCCCCTGGCGTCCAGCAGCATCAACAGCGAGTCACCCTCGCAGCCGGGGAAGGAGAAGTGGGCGTTTCCGGGCAGCCGCACGTCCGCGCGGCCGTTGTACACCGCGTCCGGCACCGCCGCGCACACTCGGGCCACTAGTTCGTCACGGAGAGTGGTCAGACGGCGGGCGGTCTCCTCGCGCCGCTGGACCGCCAGCTCGGTGGCGACGGCGAGCGCCACGATCGCCGGCACGTCCAGCGTGCCGGACCGGACGTCCCGCTCCTGCCCGCCGCCGTGCTGGATCGGCGTGCAGGCCAGGTCGCGGTCGAGGAGGAGCGCTCCCACCCCCATCGGGCCGCCGATCTTGTGCCCGGTGAAGGTCAGCGCGCCCACCGACCGGAAGTCGACCGGCCACTGGCCGACGGCCTGGACGGCGTCGGTGTGGAACGGCACGCCGTGCTCGGCGGCTACGGCGGCCATCTCCTCGACCGGCTGGACGGTGCCGACCTCGTTGTTCGCCCACATCACCGAGGCGACGGCGACGGTGTCGTCCAGGCTGTCCCGCAGCGCGTCCACCGGGATCCGGCCGCCAGCGTCCGGCTCCAGCCAGGTGACGGACGCCCCCTCGTGGTCGGCGAGCCACTGCACCGAGTCGAGTACCGCGTGGTGCTCCACGGCGCTCGCCACCACCCGGGTACGCCGGGGGTCTGCGTCCCTGCGCGCCCAGTACAGGCCCTTGACGGCCAGGTTGTCGCTCTCGGTGCCGCCGCCGGTGAAGATCACTTCGGACGGCCGGGCGCGCAGGGCGGCGGCGACCCGCTCGCGGGCCTCTTCCACCGCCCGCCTGGCCCTGCGGCCGCTGGCATGAAGCGACGACGCGTTTCCCACCTCGCCGAGCGCGGCCGTCAGGGCCTGCGCCGCCTCGGGGAGGATCGGGGTGGTCGCCGCGTGATCGAGGTAGACCATCGGCGTCCAGCGTACGTGCCCGTTTCCCACCGGAGCCGTTCGGGCAGACTGTCCCGTATGCGACTGCTCGGCAGCAACTACCTCCTCGAGGAGCAGCTCGGGGAGGGCGCCAACGGCAAGGTGTGGCGCGGCCGGCACGTCGGCACCGGCCAGCAGGTCGCGGTCAAGCTGCTGCGTGAGGAGCTGGCGGGCGATCCCGAGCTGGTCGCCCGGTTCGTCCGGGAGCGGCTGGCGATGCTGTCCGTGCGCGGGCCGCACGTCGTCCGGGTGCTCGACCACGTGGTCGAGGGCGAGACGCTCGCGCTGGTGATGCCGCTGCTCACCGGCGGCGACCTGCGCGGGCTGATGCGCCGGTACGGCCGGGCGCCCGCCACCGACGTGGCCAGGGTCGGCGCGGAGGTCTTCGACGGGCTGGCCTCGGTGCACGCGGCCGGCATCGTGCACCGGGACGTGAAACCGGAGAACATCCTGGTCGACCAGTCGACTCCCACCCCGACGATGCTGGTGTCGGACTTCGGGGTGTCCTGGATGGCCGAGGCGCACGCGCTCACCCAGGGCCCCAGCTCGATCGGCACGCCGTACTACATGGCGCCGGAGGTCGGCCGCGGCGAGCCCGCCACCAGGGCCGCCGACCTGTACAGCGCGGGCTGCCTGCTGTACGAGCTGTTCGCCGGCCACCCGCCGTTCCAGGGCGAGCACGTGCTGGCGATCCTGCGTGCCCACAGCGAGGACCCGCCGGCGCGGCCCGCCGGCTGCCCGGACGAGCTGTGGCGGCTGCTGTCCGCGCTGCTGGCGAAGGACCCGGCCGCCCGGCCGACGTCGACCGTGGCCGTGCGTGACCAGCTCGCGACCATCGCCGGGCTCCCGGCCGGCACGTTCACCGCCCCCGAGGCCGCGCCCGCCCCGACACCGGCCCGGCCCGCTGCCGCCACTCCCCCGTCCCCGCCGCCGGACGTCCCGACCCACCAGCCCGGCTACCGGTCGGCCGAGGTGCCCTACCCGGCCGCCACCGCCCCCCGCCGGTCCCGGCGCGGCCTGCTGATCGCCGCGGTCGCGGCGGCCGTGGTGGTCGCCGCCGGCGGCGGCGCGCTGGCGTTCTGGCCGCGCCACCCGGGCGGCGGCCAGGTCGACGGCAAGGTCGACGGCAACCGGATGGTGGGCTGCCCGCCGATCAAGCTGTCCCAGGGGCTGAAGAACCTCAAGCCGAAGCCGACGGGGTCGCACAGCCCCGGTCGGTCCGACCGGGCGGCGACCGACCCCAAGCAGCTGACGATGGACGACGTCTTTCCGCCCGACGCGAACGCCATCATCGATCCGCACGGCACCTGCGAGTACGACCAGATCAACAAGAGTTGGTCGAAGCAGGGCTGCACCGGGGTCGTCCAGGGCAGCCGCATCCTCCCGCTGGTCACCGGCGCCGACTGCCAGCAGGCGATGCGCGCCACCTACGTGGACAACAGGAACCGCTGGTGGGTGATGGAGACCGTCTTCACGCTGGCCACCTGGGAGGACGCCGACGTGGTCGTCCGCACACTCACGCAGGGCGACGGCAAGCAGCACATCCACCTGTTGCACGCCACCACCGACGACCCGATCCGCCAGATCACGATCACCTCACCGCACGTGACCACGGGGTCGGCGTTCGGCCGGTACGCGGTGCTGTTCGACTCCGGCTTCGTGGACGGACGCCGTCCCACCGAGACCGACCGGGTGGAGTTGCAGCAGGCCCGCGTCCTCGTGGCGTCCATCGGCCTGAACTGGCTGGACGAGCACGATTAGCGGGCCCGCGGCGCGCGGTGTCAGCCCTTGCGCTTGCCGAGCTCCTCGACCAGCTGGGGCACGACCTGGAACAGGTCACCGACGATGCCGTAGTCGGCCAGCTCGAAGATCGGCGCCTCCGGGTCCTTGTTGACCACGACGATCGTCTTCGAGGTCTGCATACCGGCCCGGTGCTGGATCGCGCCGGAGATGCCGACGGCCAGGTACAGCTGCGGCGACACGGTCTTGCCAGTCTGCCCGACCTGGAACTGGTGCGGGTACCAGCCGGCGTCGGTGGCGGCCCTGGACGCGCCGACCGCGCCGCCGAGCGCGTCGGCGAGCTGCTCGATGAGCGCGAAGTTCTCCTTGCCGCCGACCCCGCGACCGCCGGAGACGACGATCTGCGCCTCGGTGAGTTCCGGCCGGCTGGACTTCTCCTCGGTGACCCGCTCGACCACCTGGGACTTCCTGGCGGCCTCGGACACCTCGACGGTCACCGGCTTCACCGCTCCGGCGGCCGGCGCCGGCGCTGCCGAGACCGCGTTCGGCCGCACGGTGATGATCGGCGTGCCCCTGGTGACCTTGGACTGGACGATGATCGCCCCACCGAACACCGACTGGGTGGCGACGCCGTCCTCGGCCAGGTCGACCGCGTCGGTGATCAGACCGGAGCCGGTCTTGACGGCCAGCCGCCCGGCGACCTCGCGGCCCTCCGCGGTGGAGGCGACGAGCACCGCCGCCGGCTGGACCTGCTGGACCAGCGAGGCCAGCGCCTCGGCCTTGGGGGCGACCAGGTAGCCGTCGAAGTCGTCGGACTCGCCGGCGTAGATGGTGGCCGCGCCGTACTCGGCCAGCTTGTCCTTGAGCGTGTCGGCGGCGCCGGCCCCGCCGAGCACGACGGCCGCCGGCTCGCCCAGCGCGCGGGCGGCGGTGAGCAGCTCGTACGTGACCTTCTTGGGCGCGCCGTCCGCCTGCTCGACGAGAACGAGTACCTCTGCCATGACTGCCTCTGCCTCTCCCGTCAGATGAGCTTCTGGCCCGCGAGGAACTCGGCGACCTTGACGCCGCCGTCACCCTCGTCCTTGACCACCTGGCCGGCCTGCCGTGGCGGGCGCGGCGCGAACGACACGACCTCGCTGGCCGCCCCGGCCAGCCCGACGGCGCCCGCCTCGACACCCTCGATGTCGGCCAGGGTCAGCGTGGTGACCGGCTTCTTCTTGGCGGCCATGATGCCCTTGAACGACGGGTACCGGGGCTCGTTGATCT
>JBJMIH010000240.1:0-6893 GCA_045806985.1 Mycobacteriales bacterium
GGCGACGGCCCGTCCGCGGACGAGGCGATCAACCGGATCAACGCGATCGCCAACCCGCAGCTGCCCAAGGTGGGCGAGCGGTTCCTCGGCACGGTCGTGAAGACCGCCGCGTTCGGCGCCTTCGTCTCCCTGGTGCCCGGCAAGGACGGCCTGGTGCACATCTCCAAGCTGGGCAACGGCCGGCGGATCGGCAAGGTCGAGGACGTCGTCAAGGTCGGCGACAAGATCCGCGTCGAGATCACCGACGTGGACGCCCGCGGCAAGATCAGCCTGGTCCCGGTCCGCGAGGACGACGAGAGCGCCGCCCCGGCAGCCGCTCCGGCCGCTGACGCGCCGGCCGCGGCTCCGGCCGAATCCGCTCCCGCCTCCACCTCCGCCTCCACCGAGGCTCCGGAGGCCGGCGGCGGTGAGCAGCGCGGCGGCGAGAGCCGCCACCGGACCCGCACCCGCGGTGGCCGGGACGATAAGTGAGTGAGCGCAAGGCTGAGCTGAGGGAAGGCGGGTACGGCGACAGCTTCTCCGGAACTGTCCGCCGTACCGTCCTCCCCGGCGGCCTCCGGGTCGTCACCGAGTCGCTGCCGCAGGTGCGGTCGGCGGCGTTCGGGATCTGGGCGGGAGTCGGCTCCCGCGACGAGGCGCCGCCGCTGAGCGGCGCCTCCCACTTCCTGGAGCACCTGCTGTTCAAGGGCACCCCGAAGCGGACCGCGCTGGAGATCTCCGCCGCCATCGACGCGGTCGGCGGCGAGATGAACGCGTTCACCGCCAAGGAGTACACCTGCTACTACGCGCGGGTGCTGGACGACGACCTGGCCCTGGCGGTGGACGTCGTCACCGACATGGTGACCGCCTCGGTGATCGACCCCGCGGACGTGGAGACCGAGCGCGGGGTGATCCTCGAAGAGATCAGCATGCACGACGACGACCCCGGCGATGTCGTGCACGACGTGGTGTCGCAGGCGCTGTTCGGCGGGCATCCGCTGGGCCGGCCGGTGATCGGCACCAGCGAGACGATCACCGCGATGGAGCGGGACGCGATCGCGGACTTCTACCGGGACCGGTACACCCCGGACGGCCTGGTCGTCGCCGCCGCCGGCAACCTCGACCACGACACCGTGGTGGCGCAGGTCAGGGACGGGTTCGCCCGGCGGCTCGGCGACGCGCTGCCGCAGCCGGTACGGCCGCCCGACACCGATCGGGTGCCGGTGCTGCCGTCCGACGTGCGGGTGGTGAACAAGGAGACCGAGCAGGCCCACCTGGTGCTCGCGCTGCGCGGCATCCACCGGCACGACGACCGGCGGTTCACGCTCGCCGTGCTCAACAACGCGCTCGGCGGCGGCATGTCCAGCCGGTTGTTCCAGGAAATTCGCGAGAAGCGCGGCCTGGCCTACTCGGTGTACTCGTACTCCAGCCAGTACGCTGACGCAGGGCTGTTCGGCGTGTACGCAGGGTGCTCGCCGGACCGCGCCGACGAGGTGCTCCGCCTGATCAGGGAGCAGCTCGAGGAGGTCGCCAGCAAGGGGTTCGCCGACGACGAGGTCAACCGCGGCAAGGGCCAGGCCAAGGGCGGTCTGGTGCTGGGGCTGGAGGACACCGGCTCGCGGATGAGCCGGGTCGGCAAGGGCGAGCTGGCCTACGGCGACATCCTGGAGGTTGACGAGATCATCCGCCGGATCGACGCGGTCACACCCGACGACATCCGCCAGGTCGCGAGCGAGCTGCTGACCGGGCCGCTGTCGCTGGGCGCGATCGGGCCGTTCGGCGACCACGACTTCACGGCGATTCTCAACGGCGGTGGCTGACAGAGATGGCGAACGGCGAACCGGTACGCGTGGGGGTTCTCGGCGCGCGCGGCAGGATGGGCACCGAGGTCTGCAAGGCCGTGCAGGCCACGGACGACCTCGAGCTCGTCGCGATGGTGGACGCGGGTGACTGGCTGTTCAGCCTGTCCGACGCGGCCGCCCAGGTGGCGGTGGACTTCACCAGTCCCGACGTGGTGATGGACAACATCCGCTGGTGCCTCGACCAGGGCATCCACATGGTGGTCGGGACGTCCGGGTTCGACACGAGCAAGCTCGACACGGTACGCGGCTGGCTGGCCGAGAAGCCCGGCGTGGGCGTGGTGATCGCCCCCAACTTCGCCATCGGCGCGGTGCTGATGATGCAGTTCGCGCAGCAGGCGGCGAAGTACTACGACTCGGTCGAGATCGTCGAACTGCACCATCCCGGCAAGGTGGACGCGCCGTCCGGCACCGCCCGCCACACCGCCGAACTCGTCGCCGAGGCACGCCGGTCGGCCGGTCGCGGGCCCAACCCCGACGCCACCACGTCCGCTCTGGACGGTGCCCGCGGCGCGGCCGTGGCGGGCATCCCCGTGCACGCGGTACGCCTCCAGGGCATGGTCGCCCACCAGGAGGTGCTGTTCGGCACCATCGGGGAGATGCTGACCCTGCGGCACGACTCGCTGGACCGGGCCTCGTTCATGCCCGGCGTGCTGCTCGCGGTCCGCGAGGTCGCCGGCCGCCCCGGCCTCACCCTGGGGCTGGAACACCTGCTCTGACCCGCCCGCGACGGAACCGGCGGGGGCGCGGCTGCGTCCCATCGCCATGCCACGCCTGATCGCACTCGCCGCGGTGGTCCTCGTCGCCACCGCCGGCTGTACCGCGTCCCACCACAGCGGAACCCCCACCCGTTCGTCGGCGCCGGCGTTCCGGCCGGGCGGACGGGTGGGGGTTCCGCCGGCGGGCGCGCCGAAGGCGCCGCTGGACCGCAAGGGCAGCAGCCTGGCGGAGGAGGGGCCGATGCGACCGCCCACCGCGATCGACCCCGAGGTGTCGGCCGCCGAGCAGCCGGTGTCCACGTTCGGCCTGGACGTCGACACGGCGTCGTACTACTACGCGCGCCGGACGGTCGAGGACGGCGGCGTGCCGTCGCCGGACACGGTACGGCCCGAGGAGTTCCTGGCCGCCTTCCGGCAGGACTACCCGCAGCCGGCCGGGAGCGGCATCGCGATGTCGGCCGACGGCGCGTCGCTGCCGGTCGCCGACCAGCCGGGCGGCGGCCCGGACCGGCCCGGTGGCCGCACGGACTGGCGGCTGATGCGGATCGGCCTGCGGACACGGGACCAGGACGGGCCGCGCCCGGACGCCGCGCTCACCTTCGTCATCGACGTGTCCGGCTCGATGGGCGAGCCGGGCCGCCTCGACCTGGTGCAGAACGCGCTGGACACGCTCATCGACCAGCTCCGTCCCACCGACAGCGTGGCGATCGTGACGTTCAGCACGCAGGCCACCGTGGTCCGGCCGATGACCCAGGTACGCGAGCGCGCCGCCCTGCACCAGGCCGTCGACGGCCTGCGCATCGAGGAGAACACCAACCTCGGCGCCGGCCTCGAGCTCGGCTACCAGGTGGCCAGGAGCGGCTACCGGGAAGCGGCCACCAACCGGGTGATCCTGCTGTCCGACGGCCTGGCCAACACCGGCGACACCGCGGCCGACCCGATCCTGGCCAAGGTCCGCGCGCAGGCCGGTACCGGCATCACCCTGCTCGGCGTCGGGGTCGGCAGCGAGTACGGCGACGCGCTGATGGAGCGGCTCGCCGACAGCGGCAACGGCTACGCGGTGTACGTGAGCGAGCCCGAGCAGGCCCGCAGGCTGTTCGTCCAGCAGTTGCCGACGACGCTCCAGGTGCGGGCCGCCGAGGCGAAGGCGCAGGTGACGTTCGACCCCGAGCAGGTCAGCGGGTACCGGCTGATCGGCTTCGACGACCGGGCGCTGGCCGCGCAGGACTTCCGGAACGACCGGGTGGACGGCGGCGAGGTCGGTCCTGGCCACACGGTGACCGCGCTGTACCTCGTGCACCTGAATCCGCACGCGTCCGGAACTGTTGCCCGCGCCCGGGCCCGCTGGCTCGACCCGGAGACCCGGGAGCCGCGCGAGGCCGGCGCCACCGTGACAACGGCCGACCTGGCCGTCCCGCTCGGCGCGGCCTCGGCCCGGCTGCGGGTCGACTGGGTGGTGGCCCGGTATGCCGAACAACTGCGTGGCAGCCAGGAGTACCCGCTCTCTACGCTGGCCCTCGAGGCGGACGGGCTGGCCGCGGCCACCGAGGACCGCGACGTCGCCGACCTGGCGACGATGATCAGGTCCACCCGCCCCTGACACCGGGGGAGCGATGAGACTGACCCTGCTCGACGGCCGGCTCGCGGTGTGCCGCCTGGACCCCGATGAGCCGGTGCCCGACTGGGCCTGGCGCGGGCCGGTCGCCTCGGTGACCCGGGTACCCACCGAGCTGTCCGTGGTGTGCGCGGAGGACGCGCCGCCGGACGGGGTGCTGGCCGAGCGGGGCTGGCGGGCGTACCAGGTGGAGGGCCCGATGCCGTTCACGCTGACCGGCGTGGTCAGCGGGCTGACCGCCCCGCTGGCCGCCGCCGGCATCGGCGTCTTCGTACTGTCCACGTACGACACCGACTACCTGCTGGTCAAGGACGCCGACCTGGCCGCCGCGACCGCCGCCCTGCGCGCCGCCGGCCACGACGTTCAATGATCCGGCCGGAGGTCGACTACGGGGCCGGCCGGCGCCTCGATCAGCCATCGTGGCGGCGTACGGGGTCGAGTCGGCCGACGGCCACCCTCAGCCGCCGGAACTGCCTGACCGGACGGAGCCGCGGTCGGCGTCTGCCGGGTGCGGGTCGCTGACTGAGCGCAGCAGCCGGCCGAGGGCCGACAGGTCTCCCACGACGGCGGCCCTGCCGTCAGCGCACGCGGTTTCGAGTATGGCGGGATCGGCCAGCAGGGCGCTGAGCGTCCCGGGCTCCGCACGGAGCGAGACGTCCGCCGTCGCGGGTTCACCGGGCTGCACCTGGACCCGTCCGGACTCCAGCCGGACCGTCCATACCCGACCGTCGAGTTGGAGACGGCAGTTCGTGGGCGGGGCCGCGGGGTCGGGGCGGGCGGCTCCGCGCAGGAAGATCAGCACGGAGGTGGCGCTGAGCGCGGCCGGCGGCGGGGGTTGCGGGGCGTCGATCCCCCAGTCGCCCAGGGCCAGCACGATCGGTTCCAGCTTCCGGCCCCATTCGGTCAGTTCGTAGACCCGCGCGCCTTCCGCCGGGGCCGGTCCGCGGCGGATCACCCCGTGGTGTTCGAGTTCGCGGAGTCGGTCGGCGAGCACGTTCGAACTGACGTGGGGCAGCGCGTGCCGTAGCTCGGAGAAGCGCTGGGGCGCCAGGAGCAGCTCGCGGACGACCAGCAGGGCCCATCGCTCCCCGACGACGTCGAGGGCCCGGGCGATCCCGCACGAGTCCCGATAGCTGCGACTGGTCGGCATGGTCCTAGACTACCACAGTGTTCAGTTGTTTTTTAGTACCAGCTGTGGTTAGTGTTCAGATCCACGGCCGTACGGGGCCATCACCTGGAGGACGCACATGACCGGGTTGCTACTCGAGGACAGGAACGCTGTGATCTACGGAGGCGGGGGCGCCATCGGCGGCGCCGTCGCGCGGGTGTTCGCCCGGGAGGGCGCGAGGGTCTTCATCGCCGGGCGGACGCGGGCGAAGCTCGACGCGGTGGCGCGCGACATCGCCGCCACGGGCGGAAAAGTCGAGACCGCGCAGGTCGACGTGCTCGATGAGCAGGCAGTCGAGAAGCACGCCGACGCGGTCGCGGCGACGGCCGGCAGCATCGACATCGCCGTCAACGCCGTGAGCGTCATGCACGACCAGGGGACCGTGCTGGCGGACCTCTCGCTGGAGGAGTTCATGCGCCCGATCGACGGCTTTCTGCGGGCGCTGTTCATCACCAGCAAGGCGGTGGCACGGCACATGGGCGGCGAGCGTCCCGGCGTCATCCTGACCTTGTCCGAGCCGGGCTCCAAGCTGGCGGTCGGCGGCATCCTGGGCCACGCCGTGAGCGCGGCCGGCAAGGAGGCCTTCTCCCGGGTGCTGGCCGCGGAACTGGCACCCGGCAACATCCGGGTCGTCGGCATCCGTCCGCACGCCGTCGTCGACGGACCGGCGGCGGGTTCCTACACCAAGGACCTGTTCGGGCAGATCGCGGCGGCGGCAGGGCAGTCGGTCCAGGAAATGCTTGACGGCGGGGCGATGGCGCAGGGGACGCTGCTGAAGAGGTTGCCGACGCTCTCCGAGATAGCGGAGACGGCCGCGTTCCTCGCTTCGGATCGAGCCGGAGTCATGACCGGGACGATCGCCAACCTGTCCGGCGGCGCACTCGTCGACTGAGTTCCGATCTTGACGGCGTTCATCCGCGAGCTGCACCGCGTGTCACCATGGCCACACGATGATGAACGAGACCGCCGCCCTGCACCGGCTGCTCGACGTCGCCCTCGCGGTCGCCGCGGAGCGGCGGACCGAGCCCGTCCTGCGCACGGTCCTGGACGCCGCCCGCGACCTGGCCGGGGCCAGGTACGCGGCGATCGGGGTGCCGGACGGCGACGGCGGCTTCGCCACCTTCCTCACCGTCGGCATCGACTCCGAGACCTGGGACCGGATCGGCACGCTGCCGCGCACGCACGGCCTGCTCGGCGCGGTGCTGCGGGACGGCGCCCCGATCCGGCTGGACGACCTGCGCCAGGATCCCCGGTACGGCGGCTGGTGGCCGAAGGCGCACCCGCGGATGACCGCGTTCCTCGGCGTGCCGATCATCACCGGCGGCGAGATCCTCGCCGAGCTGTACCTCGCCGACAAGGCGGCGGAGTCGGGCGGCACCACCTTCACCGACACCGACCAGCGGTACGTGGAGACGCTCGCCGGCCAGGCCGCGCTGGCGCTGGTGAACGCGCAGCGGCACGAGCGGGCCCGGGAGCTGTCGGTGGCCGCCGAGCGCACCCGGCTCGCCCGCGACCTGCACGACTCGCTCACCCAGACGCTGTTCAGCCTGACC
>JBJMIH010000241.1:0-39783 GCA_045806985.1 Mycobacteriales bacterium
CTGGCTGGCCGGCCTCGCCGCCGGCGGGCTGGCCGTGCCGGCGCTGGCGACCGTGCTGTCCCGCCGCGCCGACTCCCGCCTCGCCACGCTCCGCGCCACCCTCGCCGAGCGGGTCGAGGCGACCCTGCGCGGCCGGGACGAGCTGCTGGTGCTCGGCGCGCTGCCGGCCGAGCTGGCGGCCGCGGACGCGGCAGGGGCCGACCTGGCGCGGGCGGAGGCCCGCGCGGCCCGCACCGCCGGACTGGCCGCCGCCCTCGGCGTGCTGTCCGCGGGCCTCACCGTGGTGGCCGCGCTGGCCGTCGGCACCGCCGCGCTGCGGGCCGGCACGCTGGCCGGGCCGTCGCTGGCGGTGCTCGCGCTGGTCCCGCTGACCGCCGCCGAGGTGCTGTCCGGGCTGCCGCTGGCGGCGCAGCACGCGCAGCGGGTACGGGCCTCGCGGCGCCGGCTGGCGGAGCTGGACACCGCGCCGGAGCCGGTGCCGGACCCGGCCGTACCGCTCCCGCTGCCGGCGGGCTGCACGGTGCTGCGGCTGCGCGGGCTGCGGGCGCGCTGGCCGGGCGCGGACACCGACGCGCTGTCCGGAGTGGACCTCGACCTGGCGCCGGGCCGGCGGGTCGCGGTGGTCGGCGAGAGCGGCTCCGGCAAGTCCACGCTGGCCGCGGTGTTGCTGCGGTTCTGCCCGTACACGGCAGGTACCGCCACGCTGAACGGCGTGCCGCTGGACGCGCTGGCCGGCGACGACGTCCGTACGGTCGTCGGCTGGTGCGCCGCGGACGCGCACGTGTTCGACAGCACGCTCGCCGCCAACCTGCGGCTGGCCGGTGCGGAGGCGGGCTGGCCGGCGGCGCTGGCCGGGGCGCGGCTGGACGGCTGGGTGGCCGGCCTGCCGCGCGGCCTGGACACGCCGGTCGGCGAGCACGGCACGGCCCTGTCCGGCGGCCAGCGGCAGCGGCTCGCGCTGGCCAGGGTGCTGCTGGCGGACTTCCCGGTGGTGGTGCTGGACGAGCCGACCGCCCACCTGGACGCGCCCACGGCGGCGGCGCTGACCCGCGACCTGCTCGCCGCCACCGCCGACCGGGCCACCCTGCTGCTCACCCACGACCTGACCGGCCTGGAGGCGGTGGACGAGATCCTGGTGCTGGCCGGCGGCCGGGTGATCCAGCGCGGCACGCACGCCGAGCTGGCGGCCGAACCGGGCTGGTACCGCGACCGCCAGCTCCGACCGGACCGGCCGGTCGCCGCCCGTTGATGGTGCGGGTCCGCCACTGGTGCGATCGTGAGGGAGGGTCGACCGGTACTGGGGGTGGACACGATGCGACTTCCGTCGGCGCGGGGCGAGGTGTCCGAGCGGGTGATCGAGGCGCTGCGACGGCCGCCGCACGACCTGCCGGCGTGGCCGGCCGGGGTCCGGGACGGGCATGGCGGTGCGGCGGCGCTCACCGACGAGGATCTCCAGATCACCCTGTTCACCTGCTACGAGCTGCACTACCGGGGGTTCGACGGCGTCGACGACGGCTGGGAGTGGAACCCGTCGCTGCTGGCCCTGCGGGCCGCCGCCGAGCGCCGGCTCCGGGACGGCCTTCGTGATCTGGCCGGCCCCGGATCCGCGCCCGCGCCGGCCCCGGGCGAGCTGCCGCGCGTGCTCGCCGCGCTGGTGGCCGCCGACGGCGGGCCGTCGCTGTCGCGGTACCTCCAGCGCAGCGCGACGGTCGCGCAGTTCCGCGAGTTCGTCGCCCACCGCTCGGTGTACCAGCTGAAGGAGGCCGACCCGCAGACCTGGGCGATCCCGCGGCTGGACGGCAGGCCGAAGTCGGCGCTGGTGGAGATCCAGGCCGACGAGTACGGCGGTGGCCGGCCGGGCCGGACGCACGCCGAGCTGTTCGGGACGACAATGGACGAGCTGGGGCTGGACAGCCGGTACGGCGCGTACGTCGACCTGGTGCCGGCCAGCACGCTCGCGCTGAGCAACGTGATGTCGCTGTTCGGGCTGCACCGGCGGTGGCGTGGCGCGCTGATCGGGCACCTCGCCGTGCTGGAGATGGACTCCACCGTGCCGAACCGGCGGTACGGGGGCGGCCTGCGCCGGCTCGGCGGCAGCCGGGCCGCCGCCCGCTACTACGACGAGCACGTCGAGGCCGACGCGGTGCACGAGCAGCTGGCAGCCCACGACCTGTGCGGCGGCTACGCCGAGCAGCATCCGGAGGCCGTGCCGGACGTGCTGTTCGGCGCCCGCTGCTGCCTGGCCGTGGAGCGGCTGTTCGCCACCCACCTGCTGGACCGCTGGCAGGCCGGCCGCAGCTCGTTGCGGGCGCCGATCGGCGAGGCGGCGGCGTGAGCGGCCGTGTCGGGTACGTCCTGCCGCTGCGCTGGACCACGGCGGCGGACGAGCGCGGCCTGCCGGAGCTGACCGGGTACCTGCGCTGGCTGGCCGGCCACGTCGCCGACGTGCTGGTGGTGGACGCCTCGCCGGCCCCGCTGTACGCGCGGCACGCCGAGGCGTGGCGCGGGCTGGTCCGGCACCTGCGGCCCGACCCGGACCTGCGGTACCGCAACGGCAAGGTCAACGGCGTCACCACCGGCCTGCGGCACGCCGCCGCCGAGCGGGTGGTGATCGCCGACGACGACGTCCGGTACGACGGGGCGGGCCTGGCCGCCGTCGCCGCCGCGCTCGCCGGCGCGGACCTGGTCCGCCCGCAGAACTACTTCGACCCGCTGTCCTGGCACGCACGGTGGGACACCGCGCGGTCGCTGCTGAACCGCGCGGCCGGCGCCGACTACCCGGGAACGTACGGGGTGCGCCGGTCGACCTTCCTGGCGATGGGCGGCTACGACGGCGACGTGCTGTTCGAGAACCTCGAACTGTCCAGGACGGTGCGGGCGCACGGCGGTGTCGAGGCACGGCGGCGGGACCTGTACGTGCGGCGGCTGCCGCCGCCGGTGGGCAAGTTCCTCGGCCAGCGGGTCAGGCAGGCCTACGACGACCTGGCCCAGCCGGCGCGGATGGCGGCCTTCCTGGCGGTGCTGCCGGCGCTGGCCGCCGGCGCCGCCGCCGCGCCCGCACGGGCGGTACTGGCCGTCGCCGGCGCCGCCGCCGTGGGGACGGTGGCCGCCGCGGAGCTGGGCCGGCGGCGGGCCGGCGGGCGGGCGGTCTTCCCGGTGTCGGCGTCGCTGCTGGCGCCGGCCTGGGTGCTGGAGCGGGCCTGCTGCTCCTGGCTGGCGCTGGGCCGGCGGCTGCGCGGCGGGGTCCCGTACGCGGGCAACCGGATCGTGGTCGCCGCGCACCGCACCGGCGAGCTGGGCCGGAATGCGGGCCGGTCAGCCACCCTCGCGGCCGCTGGCTGCGTGGAAACCCGCCAGCCGGTGTGAGCCGTCGCAGAACGGCTTGATCGCGGACCTGCCGCACCGGCACAGCGCCACCGTCGCCCGGCCCGGATCGATCGGCCGCCCGTCCTGGGTGACGATCGCGAAGTCACCCCGCACCAGCAGCGGGCCGTCCTCGTACGGCACGATCACCGCCGCGTGCTCCTCGTCCGCCATCGTCACGTGGAGTCCTCCCCGACGTCGAACCTGTCCTCGTACCGCTTCCTGGCCTCGTCCACCAGGCCGGTGCTCAGCCATGCGACCGGCTCGGCGCCGCGGATCAGCGGCTCGTGGTCGGGTCCCTGGCCCGCCACCCGCCCGCCCAGCACCCAGGCCCGGCGCCGGTCGCCGTCGCCGGCCAGGTGGGCGTACTTGCAGACCTGCCGGGCCAGCCAGTCCGCCACCGGACGCCGCCACCACGGCGGCGGGTCGAGGACCGTGGCCGGCAGTCCGGGCAGCTCCAGGCCGCTCTCGTAGTCCCTGCTCGTCTCGTCGGCGTCGGCGTCCGGGCCGTTCGAGTACCGCAGGAACAGCCCGGGCCGGTCCTGGACGAGCCGTACCAGCTCGTCCAGCCTGTCCAGCTCCGGCATCGCCATGCTCACTCCCCGCTCTGGAAGCGGTCGGCGGCCGTGTCGTTGAGCCCGGTGGCGGAGTCGAGCACCGCCGAGTCGGCCTTCCGCCGCGCCTCGGCGCCGGGCACGGCCGGCCCCTGGTGCGGCGGTGGCGCCGGCAGCAGCCGGTTGACCAGGGTCAGCGCCCGCGCGGTCAGGCCGGGGGCGAGCCCGTACGCCCGCGTCGCCAGGTGCGCGCCCGGGGTCAGCACCAGGTCGGGCTTGTGGCGGCGGGCGGCGTCCACGATCCGGCGGGCGGCGCGCTCGGCGTCCATCGACAGGACGGGCATCCCGGAGGCGGCGGCGAACCAGGCGTACTCCCTGGCGTGATCGCCCTTGAACAGCGCGCCCAGGTGGGAGCCGGTGCGCATCAGGCCGGGCGCGACCGTGAGCACGTGCACGCCATCGGCGGCCAGCTCGGCGTGCAGGCCGCCGGACAGGCCGGCCAGCGCGAACTTCGCCGCGTCGTAGGGCAGCAGGTGCGGCGCGGGCAGCCGGCCGCCGAGCGAGCTGATGTTGATCACGGTACCGCCGTGTTCGCGCAGGTACGGCAGGGCGCGGTAGGTCAGCACCAGCGGGCCGAAGAACATCGCGTCCATCGCGTCCCGGTAGTCGCCCACGGTCATGGCGGTGGCCGGCCCGACCTGGATCACCCCGGCGTTGTTGACCAGCACGTCCAGCCGCCCGAACGCCGCCACGGCGGCCCCGACCAGGTCCTCGGCCTCCCGCTCCACCCCGACGTCGCAGCGGTGGGTGGCCAGCTCGGGCACTTCGCCGGCGAGCTTCGTGGCCGCGTCGGCCAGCTCCCCGCCGTCCCTGGCGGCGATCATCACCGAGCAGCCCTGCCGCCCCAGCTCCCTGGCCAGCAGCAGCCCCAGCCCGCGCGAACCGCCGGTGACCAGCGCGGCCCTGCCGCGCAGGTCCTCCCGCCGTCGCCGCCATCCGGTCATGCCTCCACGGTATGAACGGCTCCCCGTCCCGCAACCGGACCACTGACCGGTCGGGTCAGCTGGCGGCGAGGGAGGCCATCAGGGCCACCGCCTGGGTGCGGCGGTGCAGGCCGAGCTTGGCGAGGGCGGTGGAGACGTAGTTGCGGACCGTCTTCTCGGCGAGGTGCAGCTCGCGGCCGATCTCGCGGTTGGTGAGGCCGTTGGCGACCAGGGCGAGGACGCGGAGTTCCTGCGGGCTGAGCGGGACCAGCGGGCCGGCGTCGGGGGAGCTGAGGCGGCCGGCGGCGCGGTGGATGGCCGCGCCGAGGCCGTCCGGGCCGTGCAGGTCGGCGGTCCAGGCCAGTGGCGGCCGTACCCGGGTGCCGAGCCGCAGCCAGGCCGGGGTCGCACCGGTCCGGCGTACGGTGCGGGCGAGCCGGACGTAGTCGTCGTCGTGGACCGGGGCGAGCACCACCACGTCGGGTTGGGCGGCGACGATCGCGCCGGCCGCGCCGGGTGGCTCGGCCTCGCCGACGACCAGCAGGCCACGTACCCGGCTCAGGCCGGCGGCGATCCCGAGGCGGCCGGTCCCGGCCTCAACGGCGAACACCCTGACGGGGAAGTGGTCGGGAGAGCTCATCGCCGCCTCCTTCTACCTGAGGTAGAACTTCTACACTCCGTAGAGTACCTCGCCGCACCGTCGCGGCGATGGCAACCCCCTGGCTGGCGGCGGCGAGCGCCAGCATCCTCGCCGGCGAGCCGAACAGGCCGGCGGTGGCCGCGCCGACCGCGAACGAGGCCACCTTCAGGCTGGCGGCCGTGGTCAGCACCTGGCCGTGCAGGGCCGGCGGGCTCTCCCGCTGCCGGATCGCGAGCGTCGCGGTGATCAGCGGGCTGTCGGCGGCCCCGGCCAGCGCCGCCCCGGCCAGCGCGACGCCGGCGGTCGGGGCGACCGCGACCAGCGCGAAGCCGGCCGCCATGCCCGCCAGCGACCAGCCGACCGCCCGATCGGGGCGGCACAGCGGGTACCGCGCCTGCACCGCCGACGCGGCCAGCGCACCCAGCGCGAACGTGGCCACCAGCGTGCCGCCGAGCGCGGGCCGGTACCCGAGGTCGGCGGCGACCAGCGGCGTCGACACGATCCAGCCGCCGGCCCCGAACTGGCTGATCGTGGTCGCCACGGTGACCGCGCGCAGCGGCGGCCGGCGCGCCACCACCGCGAAGCCCTGGCGCAGCGCGGACGCCAGCGGCGGGGCGGCGCGGGCCGGCCGGCGGGTCGCGGCGGGCGCCGTGGCCGCGATCCCGGCCGCGACCAGCGCCAGCACGGCCACCACGGCGAGCGCGCAGGAGCCCCCGAGCAGGCCGCCGATCCCGGCGGCGAGAGCCGGTCCGGCGATGCCGGACAGCGCGTAGCTGCCGGCGTCGTAGGAGCGGGAGCGTGCCCGGCGTTCCGGCGGGGTGCTGGCGGCCAGTACCGCCGACCAGCCGCCGGTCACCACCGGCAGCGCCAGCCCGGTCAGGATCGCGAGCGCGACCAGCGGCGCCGGGGCGGCGTGCCGGACGGTGACGGCGAGCACGGCGAGCCCGGTACCGACCGTGGCCTGGGCGAGCGCGGCGGCGCGGGCCGGCCGCCGGGCCCGGTCCAGCAGCGCGCCGAGCAGCGGCCCGGTGCCGATGGACGGGAAGGTCAGCGCGCCGACCAGCAGCGGCCCCAGCCAGTGCGGGCCGGGACGGGCGAGGCAGGCCAGCAGCACCGCGGTACCCGCGGCCTCGTCGGCGGTCCTGGCCAGCGCGGCGGCGGGCAGCAGGCGCACAATTCGTGCCTCCCCCTGGTAACGTGTTATGTGATGAAAGACGTTACCAGCGTATTCGACCTCGACACGGCCGCGAACCGGGCGCTGGCCGTGGTCAACACGCTGCGCTGGGAGTCAGGGCCGGCCAGCGCGGCGGCGCTGGCGGCGGAGGTGTTCCAGGAGTACGGCGAGGCGGACCCGACGGTCACCGAGTCCGACGGCGCGGCGCTGCTGGCCGCCGCCGATGCGTTACGGGAGGTGTTCGCGGCCGGCGACGACCCGGACACGGCGGCACGGCTGCTGAACGCGCTGCTGGCGCGGTACGCCGGCCCGCCCCGGCTGACCGCGCACGGCGGCGCGCCGTGGCACCTGCACGTGGACAGCGACGACGACGCGCCCTGGGCCGAGTGGCTGCTGGCCAGCGGCGCGCTCGCGCTGGCCGCGCTGCTCGCGGCGGCCGGCGGCGACCGGCCGGCGTTCGGCGTGTGCGGCGCCGCCGACTGCCGGATGTGCTACCTGGACAGCGGGCGCGGCGGCGGCCGGCGGTACTGCTCGTCCCGCTGCGCCACCCGCACCCGCGTCGCCGCCTTCAGGGGCCGAAGTTGAGGCAGCTCAGGGAAATTACAACGTGATGCCGGCCGCCCGCATCTCGTCCACCGCGCGCTGGGTGGAGTCGGGGGCCACCCCGGCGGTGAGGTCGAGCAGCACGGTGGTCCGGTAGCCGGCCGCCGCCGCGTCCAGCGCGGTCGCGCGCACGCAGTAGTCGGTGGCGATCCCGCAGATGTCCACAGTCTCCGCTCCATGCTGGGCCAGCCAGGCCGCCAGCGGGATACCGTCGGACGCGCCCTCGAACCCGGAGTACGCCGCCGCGTGCTGACCCTTGTCGAACACCGCGTCGAACCGGTCGGCGGCCAGGTCGGGATGGAACTCCGCGCCGGGGGTGCCGACCACGCAGTGCGCCGGCCAGGAGTGCACGAAGTCGGGGGTGTCGGAGAAGTGGTCGCCGGGGTCGACGTGCCAGTCCCGGGTCGCCACGACGTGGTCGTAGGACTTGGCCTCGAGATGGCTGGTGATGGCGGCGGCGGCCCTGGCACCGCCGTCCACCGCGAGGCTGCCGCCCTCGCAGAAGTCGTTCTGGACGTCGACGACGATCAGAACGCGACTCATCAGTGCTCCTCGTGATAAACGGTCGGGATCGCCGGCTCGCCCCGTCTCAGGCTGAAACCGGTCAATGGCAACGTTGCCATGACCATCGCATGGTGATCCCTTGATTCGTCCAGTGTGGTCACAGGTTCGACGAGTTCGCCACCGCTCACCAGCGGCACCTGTGGCCTGCGATCTCGCGGCTCATCCGGCGGCATTGCCGCGCCGCGTACGACGATGACCTCCTCGGTCATCGTGCCGTTGTGATCGTGCCGGCGGATCACGGTCTTCTTCCCGCCGAGGGTTCCCTTGCGGGCCGAGCGCTTCGCCACCGGCACGCCGTCGAGCTCCACCATCTTGTACACGAAGGCGGCCGTCGGATGCCCGGAGCCGGTGACCACCGAGGTCCCGACCCCGTACACGTCCACCGGCGCGGCGGCCAGCGCGGCGATCGCGTACTCGTCCAGGTCGCCGGTCACGACGATCCTGGTCTTCCGCGCGCCCAGGGAATCCAGCAGCTCACGGGCCCGGCGGGCGAGGATCGCCAGGTCACCGGAGTCGATCCGGATCGCGCCCAGGTCCGGCCCGGCCGCCGCCACCGCCCGCCTGATGCCTTCCAGCACGTCGTAGGTGTCCACCAGCAGCGTCGTGCCCACCCCGAGCGCCGCGACCTGCGCCCGGAACGCCGCCTCCTCGTCGCCGTGCAGCAGCACGAACGCGTGCGAGCTGGTGCCGGCGGTGGGGATGCCGTACAACTGCCCCGCCGCCAGGTTCGAGGTGGTGGCGAAGCCGGTCAGGTACGCCGCCCGCGCCGCCGCGATCGCCGACTCCTCGTGCGTGCGCCGGCTGCCCATCTCGATGATCGGCCGGCCCTCCGCCACCGCCGACATCCGCGCCGCCGCCGACGCCACCGCCGTGTCGTGGTTGAGGATCGACAGCACCAGCGTCTCCAGCACCACCACCTCGGCGAACCGGCCCTCGAAGGTGAGCACCGGCGAGCCGGGGAAGTACAGCTCGCCCTCGGCGTAGCCGGTGATGTCGCCGGTGAAGCGGTACCCGGCCAGCCAGTCCAGCGTCCGGTCGTCCACCACGCCGGTCCGGCGCAGGTGGTCGATGTCGTCGTCGTCGAAACGGAACCGGCCCAGCGCCTCCAGCAACCGGCCGGTGCCGCCGACCACGCCGTACCGCCGCCCCTCCGGGAGCGAACGCCCGAAGACCTCGAAGACACAGGGCCGGTCGGCGGCTCCCTCGCGCAGCGCCGCCTCGACCATGGTCAGCTCGTAGTGATCGGTACGCAACGCAGACGTGATCGTCACAGCGCAAGGGTAGGCGTTTGGGGCGATGTCCCGTCGGGCAGGATCACTGCCGTGCCCGAGTACACCGTGCGGCCGTCACCGAAGATCACCCGGTGGTACCTGGCACAGATCGCGGTCGGCGTGACGCTGGTCACGATCGGCGTGTTGACCTACCTCTACGGCGTGTCGGTGCTGGGCGCGTTCGGCGTGCTCAACGGCCTGGTCGGGCTGATCGCCCGGCGCGGCTGGGTGCGCGTCTCGCTGGACCAGATCAGCCAGCGCCGGCTGCGTACCGTCACCCTCCGGTGGGCGGACGTGTCGGCGATCGAGGTGGTGCGGGCCGGCCCGTTCCGCGAGATCACTGTGCGCCACCACGGCCGGCGGCGGCTCGGCCTGGTCGCCCCGCGGTCGGTGCCGTTTGGGATCGACGCCGACTTCGACGCGCACGCGGAGAAGCTGCGGCTGGCGTTGCAGGGCTCGCGGGCGAAGGAGACCCGGCTGGGCAGCCACCGGTCCCGGTTCTGGGCGGTCGTGGTGGCGGCGGTGGTGCCGCCGCTGGTGGTGCTCGCCGCGTACGACCAGCCGTGGAAGCGCGACTGGTGGCCGGGGGTGCGCTCGGTGTCGGCCACGCCCGACCCGTGCCGGGTGGACGCCGCGCCCACCGTCGGCGCCGTCGCGCCGGCCCCGGCGAAGCCGGTCACCCTGAGCTGGCGCGAGGAACGCGGCTGCCGGTGGAAGACCAGGCAGAACGACCTCAGCGTCATCTACGTGCGGTTCCGCTGGACCGGCAACGAGAGCGGCATCGACAGGGCCAGGGCCGACCTCTCCTACGACGACACCGGGCCGGGCGGCCAGGCGCCGGAACCGCTCGCCGGCATGGGCGACGAGGCCTACGACTACAGCTACCCGCTGTCCACCAGGCACGGCTGGGCCCGCGCCCAGGTCAGGGTGCGGACGGCGAATGTGGTGGTGCGGGTCAACTACACCGGCAGGGGCACGGTCGCGCAGGTCAGGGATGCCGCCCGGCGCACCGCCGCGGACGCCGCCGGCCGGATTCAGGCGAGCTGAGGCGCGTGGGAACATGAGGGTGAGATGGCGACGACCGTTCTCCCCGAGACGACCGAACGCACCGATGAGCGGGCGGTCGGGGACACGCCCTGGGTGACGATCGTCTGGAACGACCCGATCAACCTGATGTCGTACGTGACCTACGTGTTCCAGAAGCTGTTCGGGTACAGCCGGGAGAAGGCCACCAAGCTCATGCTGGACGTGCACTACAAGGGCAGGGCGGTCGTCTCGGCCGGCAGCCGCGAGCAGATGGAGCACGATGTGGCCCGGCTGCACGCGCACGGCCTGTGGGCGACCCTCCAGAAGGACGACTGACCCGGTGTCCGGTCGGTTCCGGCGGAAGCGGCACCGCATCGTCGCCCACCTCGATCCGGTGGAGAGCGTGGTGCTGAGCCAGGTGCTCGCGCAGCTGGTGGAGCTGCTGGGCGAGGCGCCGGACGACCCGCTCGCGGCGGCCGAGAGCGCCGCCCCGCCCGAGGATCCCGCCCTGCGCCGGCTGCTTCCGGACGGGTACCGCGACGACCCGGAGGCGTCCGCCGAGCTGCGCCGGTACACCGAGGGTCAGCTCCGCGCCGGCAAGGTGCGGGCGGCGAAGGCGGCGCTGTCGGCGCTGCCCGAGGGCGGCGGCACGGTGGAGCTGGACGACGAGGGGGCCGGTGAGTGGCTGAGCGCGCTCAACGACATCCGCCTGGCGCTCGGCACCCGGCTCGACATCGACGACGACACCGACCTCGGCGAGGCGGTCAACGACCCCGAGCTGGGGGAGTCGTACCTTGTCTACGCCTGGCTGACCGGGTTGCAGGACAGCCTCGTGGAGGCGCTGTCCGGGATCGGCCAGGACGACGACTGGCTGAACCCGCCGGAGGCATGAGGTGCTACGAATCTCCCAGGCCATCTACGACGCGATCGTCGCGCACGCCAGGCGCGACCACCCGGACGAGGCGTGCGGGCTGGTCGCCGGCCCGGCCGGCGGCGACCGGCCGGTGCGGTTCGTGCCGATGATGAACGCGGAGCGCTCGCCCACCTTCTACCGGTTCGACCCGGCCGAGCAGCTGGCCGTGTACAAGGAGATGGACGCCAACGACGAGGAACCGGTGGTGATCTACCACTCGCACACCGCGACCGAGGCGTACCCGTCCCGCACCGACACCGCCCTGGCCGGCGAGCCGAACGCGCACTATGTCCTGGTCTCCACGCGCGAGCCGGACACGGTCGAGTTCCGGTCGTTCCGGATCGTGGACGGCCAGGTCACCGAGGAGGACGTGGAGGTCGTCCCCGGCGGTTAGGAATACTGTGCGCGCACAGATTGTTCACCACGCCGAGTGACCGCGCGCGAACGGAGACCGGGCAGACATGGCCATCGAGGTCCGCATTCCCACGATCCTGCACAGCTACACCAGCGGCCAGAAGGTCGTCACCGGCAGCGGTGACACCCTGAACGCGCTGCTGGCCGACCTGGACAGCCAGTATTCCGGCCTCCGCGGCCGCCTGGTCACCGACGAGGGTCAGCTGCACCGGTTCGTGAACGTCTACGTCAACGACGAGGACGTCCGGTTCACCGGCGCGCTGGACACCAAGCTGACCGACGGCGACTCCGTCACGATCCTGCCCGCGGTCGCCGGCGGCTGACGTGGCCCGCTACGCCTCGCTGCTGGAGTCGCTGGGCGGCACCCCGCTGGTCGGCCTGCCCCGGCTGTCCCCGGGCCGCGAGGTCAGGCTGTGGGCCAAGCTGGAGGACCGCAACCCGACCGGCTCGGTCAAGGACCGCGCCGCCGTCTACATGATCGAGACGGCGGAGAAGGACGGGCTGCTGCGGCCCGGCTGCACGATCCTGGAACCCACCTCCGGCAACACCGGCATCTCGCTGGCCATGGCCGCCAAGCTCAAGGGGTACCGGCTGATCTGCGTGCTGCCGGAGAACACCTCGATCGAGCGGCGGCAGCTGCTGGAGATGTTCGGCGCCGAGATCATCCACTCGCCGGCCGCCGGCGGCTCCAACCAGGCGGTCGCGGTGGCCAAGGAGCTGGCGGCCGAGCACCCCGACTGGGTGATGCTGTACCAGTACGGCAACCCGGCCAACGCCCGCGCCCACTACGAGACCACCGGTCCCGAGCTGCTCGCCGACCTGCCCACGATCACCCACTTCGTGGCCGGCCTCGGCACCACCGGCACGCTGATGGGCACCGGCCGGTTCCTGCGCGAGAACGTCGCCGACATCCAGGTCATCGCGGCCGAGCCGCGGTACGGCGAGCTGGTGTACGGGCTGCGCAATGTGGACGAGGGCTTCGTGCCGGAGCTGTACGACGCCAGCGTGCTCACCCGCCGCTTCTCGGTGGGGGCGCGGGACGCGCTGCTGCGCACCCGCCAGCTCATCGAGGTGGAAGGGATCTTCGCCGGGCTGTCCACCGGCGCCTCGCTGCACGCGGCGCTCGCCGTCGGGCACGAGGCCGCCAGGGCCGGGCGGTCCGCCGACATCGCCCTCGTGGTCGCCGACGGCGGCTGGAAGTACCTGTCCACCGGCGCCTACGCGGGTACCTTGGAGCAGGCGGAAGCCGCGCTCGAAGGACAACTCTGGGCGTAATTCTGGGACTGAGGACCCCGCCCTGACCTGGAAATGTGGCGCACGACACGTCCGGGGCGGGAGCGGCGCAGGACATCGTGTGGTGTCGTACACACGACAGGGCAAGGCGAGATGCCTCCGCGTACCCTGCGAAGCGTGAGCGGGGTGCCACCTCCCCGTGAAGACCGGGAGACAGCGTGACCGACCAGCCGATCGGGATCTTCGACTCCGGGGTCGGCGGCCTCACCGTGGCGCGGGCGATCCTGGATCAGCTGCCGCACGAACAGGTCTGCTACGTCGGCGACACCCTTCACGCCCCGTACGGGCCGCGGCCGCTGGCCGAGATCAGGGGCTACACCCTGAACGCCCTCGACCACCTCGTCGAGCAGGGCGCCAAGATGCTCGTGATCGCCTGCAACTCCGGCAGTTCCGCCTGCCTGCGGGACGCCAGGGAGCGCTACGACGTCCCGGTCGTGGAGGTCATCCTGCCGGCGGTGCGGCGCGCGGTCGCCGCCACCCGCAACGGCAAGGTCGGCATCATCGGCACCGTCGCCACCATCACCAGCCAGTCCTACCAGGACGCCCTCGCGGCCAACCCGCAGGTGCGGTCGTTTCCGGTAGCCTGTCCCGCGTTCGTCGACTTCGTGGAGCGCGGGATCACCTCGGGCCGGCAGCTGCTCGGCCTGGCCCAGAACTACCTCGACCCGCTGCTCGCCGCCGGGGTGGACACCCTCATCCTCGGCTGCACCCATTACCCGCTCCTGACCGGGGTCATCAGCCTCGTCATGGGCGACGACGTGACGCTGGTGTCCAGTGCGGACGAGACCGCGAAGGACGTGTACCGGGTGCTCACCGACCACGACCTGCTGCGACCCGACAGCGCGCCAGCGCCGGTCCATCGCTTCGTCGCCACCGGGGACGCCGAGCCGTTCCGCCGGCTCGGCCAGCGCTTCCTTGGCCCCGAGATCAGCGCCGTGGAATCGGTGCGGGAGAACGCATGAGACTGACCGTGGTCGGGTGCGCGGGCAGCTTTCCGAAGGCCGACAGCCCCGCCTCGGCGTACCTGGTCGAGGCCGACGGGTTCACGCTCGTCATCGACATGGGCAACGGCGCGCTCGGAGCGCTGCAGAAGTACATCGGGCTGTACGACGTGGACGCCGTCTTCGTCTCGCACCTGCACGCCGACCACTGCATCGACCTGTGTGTCTACGCGGTGGCCCGGAAGTTCAGGCCGGACGGGCCGGCGACGGCCATCCCGGTGTACGGGCCGGCGGCGACCGCGGAGCGGCTGCGGCGGGCGTACGAGGCCGGCCCGGACCACCGCGAGCTGGACGAGACCGGCCTGTGCGACGTGTTCGAATTCCGGACGCTGCGGCCGGGGCCGCTGGAGATCGGGCCGTTCCGGCTCACCGTGGCCAGGGTGAACCACCCGGTGGAGACCTACGGGGTGCGGGTCGAGCACGGCGGCACCGCGATCGCGTACTCCGCGGACTCCGCCGCCTGCCCCGCCCTGGTCGACCTGGCCCGGGGCGCCGACCTGTTCCTGTGCGAGGCGGGCTGGCCGGACGGCGGCGACTTCCCGCCCAACCTGCACCTGACCGGCCGGGAGGCGGGCGAGCAGGCGGCCGAGGCCGGCGCCGAACGCCTCCTCCTCACCCACATCAGCGCATGGGCCGACCCGGAGCGCTCGCTCACCGAGGCCAAGAAGGCCTTCGGCGGCCCCGTCGACCTCGCCAGCCCCGGAGCCACCTACACCGTGTGATCCACCGGTGGCACAAGTAGCTAGGCTCTGTCGCATGACCCGTCCAGACGGGCGCCAGCCCGATGCTCTCCGTCCCGTCCGCATCACCCGCAACTGGCTCGACCACGCCGAAGGCTCGGTGCTGGTCGAGTTCGGCAGAACCCGGGTGCTCTGCGCGGCCAGCGCGGTCGAGGGCGTGCCGCGCTGGCGGCAGGGCAGCGGCCTGGGCTGGGTGACCGCCGAGTACGCGATGCTGCCCAGGGCCACCCACACCCGGTCCGACCGGGAGGCGGTCAAGGGCCGGCTGGGCGGCCGGACGATGGAGATCAGCCGGTTGATCGGCCGCAGCCTGCGGGCCTGCGTGGACATGGCCGCGCTCGGCGAGAACTCGATCTACCTGGACTGCGACGTGCTCCAGGCCGACGGCGGCACCCGCACCGCCGCGATCACCGGCGCGTACGTCGCCCTCGCCGACGCCGTCGCGCACCTGCGCAAGCGGCACCGGCTGGTACGCCAGAACGCGCTCAGGACGTCGGTGGCCGCGGTCAGCGTCGGCCTGCTGGAGAACGAGCCGCGCCTGGACCTCAGCTACGAGGAGGACGTCGTCGCCGAGACCGACATGAACGTGGTCTGCACCGGCGATGGCGAGTTCGTGGAGGTGCAGGGCACCGCGGAGGGCGCGCCGTTCGACCGCAAGAGCCTGGACAAGCTGCTGGACCTGGCCGCGTACGGCTGCGCGGAGCTGACCCGCATCCAGCGGGAGGTGCTCGGCGCGTGAAGCTGCTGCTCGCCACCCACAACCGCAAGAAGCTGGTGGAGCTGGAGCGCATCGTCGCCGAGGCCGGCGGGTCCGAGATCGAGCTGCTCGACATCGACGACCTGGCCGACGGGTCCTATCCCGAGCCGATCGAGGACGGCGCCACGTTCGCCGCCAACGCGCTGCTCAAGGCCCGTGCGGGCGCGGCGGCCAGCGGGCTGCCGACGGTCGCCGACGACTCCGGGCTGGCGGTGGAGGCGCTGAACGGGATGCCCGGCGTGCTGTCGGCGCGCTGGGCCGGCCGGGCCAAGAACGACGAGGACAACCTGCGGCTGGTGCTGGACCAGGTGCACGATGTGCCGGACGGCCGGCGCGGCGCCGCGTTCGTGTGCGTGGCCGCGTACGTCACCCCGGCCGGCGAGGAGCTGCTGGCCGAGGGCCGGCTGGAAGGAACGCTGGCCCGCGGCCCGCGCGGCGCCAACGGCTTCGGATACGACCCGATCTTCGTGCCACTGGGCGACACGCGCACCACCGCCGAGATGGAGCCGGCCGCCAAGGACGCGATCAGCCACCGCGGCCAGGCCTTCCGCGCGCTCGTCCGGCAGATCCTGGAGGGCCGAACGGCCCGGGTGTAACCACCGTGCCTATCTCCAGGTGGGGGATCCCTACCAGAAGGGGACGGGCACATGAGGAGACACCTGGCGGTCGTGCTGGGTTGCGCCGCTCTCGTCGCGGTGGCGACGGCGGCGCCGGCGGGGGCGCGTACCGGCCCGGCAGGCGGCTCCGGCCACACCGGCGGCTCCGGCGACCTGGTGGTCGCCTGGAACCAGGAGCTGCTGCGGATCGTGCGGACTCCCGGCCAGCAGCCGCCGACCGTGCACGCGACCAGGAGCTTCGCGCTGCTGCACGCGGCGATCTGCGACGCGGTCGCGGCCACCACCCACAGCGGGCCGTCGTACCTGGTCACCCTGCACGCGCGGCCGGGCGCCTCGCCGCGGGCCGCCGCCGCGCAGGCCGGCCACGACACGCTCGCGGCGCTGTACCCGGGCCAGCGCGCCGCCCTGGACGCCCAGCTCACCGCCGAGCTGGCGACGCTGCCGGACAACCAGACCCGCACCGACGGGCGCCGGGTGGGCGCGCTCGCCGCCGAGGTGCTGGTGGCGGCCCGGTCCAACGACGGGTCGGCGGCCACCCCGCCGCCGTACACGCCGGGCCCGGCGCCGGACGCGTACCGGCCCACCCCGCCGGCGTTCGCGGCGCCGGTGTTCACCCACTGGGGCGCGGTGACGCCGTGGGTCATCGACAGCCCGGACCGCTTCCGGCCGGCGCCGTACCCGGCCCTGAACAGCCCGGCGTACCTGGGCGCGATCGACGAGGTGCGCCGGCTCGGCAGTGCCACCAGCGACACCAGCACCGGGCGCACCGCCGACCAGACCACGCAGGCCCGGTTCTGGGCGGCCCCGATCTGGAACTACTGGAACGAGATCGCGCAGACGGTGGCGACCGCGCGGCACACCGACCTGGTCCGCACGGCCAGGCTGTTCGCCGACCTCAACCTCACCTTCGCCGACGCCACCATCGCCTTCTACGACGCCAAGTACCAGTTGGCGATCTGGCGCCCGGTCACGGCGCTCCAGTCCACCGACCCGGGCTGGACGCCGCTGGCCACCACCCCCGCCGACCCGTCGTACCCGGGCGCGCACAGCGTCATCGGGCAGGCCGGCGCGGTGGTGCTGGGCCGGTGGTTCGGCCCGCACGTCCGCTTCGCCGTCACCTCGGAGGCGCTGCCGGGCGTGACCCGGTCGTTCGCCGGATTCCAGGCCGCCGCCGACGAGGCCGGGCTGAGCCGGATCTACGCCGGCGTGCACACCCGGCTCGACCACGTGTCCGGCCAGCGGCTCGGCCGTGCCGTCGCCGTCTCCGCCGGTCGTGCCCTCGAAGCCCGCCCCGGCCACGGATGACCGGGGAGGGCGCTGTCCGGGTGTGCTGCGAGGCATACCCGGACTGGCAGGCGATCTACGCCGACAACGTCGGCAGGGTGTACCGGCTGCTGTACGCGAAGGTCGGCAACCGGCCGGACGCCGAGGACCTGACCAGCGAGGTGTTCCTGGCCGCGCTGCGGCCGCTGCGGCCCACCGCGTCCGCGCCGGAGGTGCGGGCCTACCTGCTGGCCACCGCCCGTACGGTGCTGGCGGCGCACTGGCGGCGCACGCTGGGCCGCCAGGTCACCACGATCGCGCTGGACGAGGACTTCCCCGACGACGGTCCGGCGCCGGCCGAGCCGGCGGGCGGGCGCGCCGGGCCGCGGGGGCGGGTGGCGGCGATCCTGGCCGCCCTGCCCGAGCGGTACCGGCAGGTACTGGAACTGCGGTTCCTGCGGGCGTACTCGGTCCGCGAGACAGCAGCCGCGCTGGGCGTCACCGCGGCGAACGCCAAGGTGCTCCAGCACCGCGCGCTGCGAATGGCCGCCGCCCTCGATCCGGCGGATGAGCCCGAGGAGGAGCTGTGAGGAAAAGTTTCGCGCGGTACGCCGGTGCGCTGGTCCGTGGCCGCCGGCCGCGGCCGTACCGGCTGGGGGAGGGGGACGCCGACGCGCTGCGGATCGCGCTGGAGCTGTCCGCGGGGCGGGCGGCGGCGACCGGGGAGGATGTGCCGCGGCCGGAGTTCGTGGCCGGGCTGTACCGGCGGCTGGAGGCGGAGGAGGGGGCCGCGGCCCCGGGGCGGCCGGCCCGCCGCCACACGCCGGCCCGGCGGCGGGTCCTCCAGGGCGCGACGGTCGGGGCCGCCGGCCTGGTGACCGGCGTGGCCGTCACGCACGTCCTCGACCGCCACACCGCCGGCCGGCCGGCGGCCACCGCGACCGGCTCGCTCGATCCTGACCGGGGGGCGTGGTCACCGATCGTGTCCGACTCCGGCCTCGCCGAGGGCGTGCTGCGGCGGTTCGACACCGGGACGGTGAGCGGGTTCGTCACCCGCCGCTCCGGCCGGCTGGTCGCGGTCTCCGGGGTGTGCACGCACCTCGGATGCCAGCTGATGCCCGAGGACGGACGCCTGCGCTGCCCGTGTCACCAGGCACTTTTCGCCGCGGACGGGAAGGTGCTGGCGCACCGGCTGCCGATCGCGCTGCCCGCTTTGCCCAGGATCGCCGTACGGGAGCGAGAGGGCCGGATCGAGGTCTACGTCCCGCCCGCCAGAAATTGAGTCTCCTTCATGAGCTCATTTTCCGTGTTCAAGTGGTCACTTTCCGTAAACTAGCGACCGGGCCCGCGATCCGCGGGACCTCATCAGCTCACAGGAAAGGGCTACGCATGGCACGCAAGCTCCGAGGGTTCGTGGGTGTGACCGGTCTCGCCGTCGGGCTGGTCGCGGCGGCGGGCGCGGTCGGCCCGGCCTACGCCGGCGTCTACGGCCACAACGTCGACATCCACAAGACCAACGTCTTCGCGCCCCACCGCACCGACATCGACATCCACAAGAAGACGAATACCAACATCTTCGCGCCGCGCACCGACATCGACATCCACAAGACGGACACCAACGGTGTGGCCACGTCCGCGGCGGGCCCCCTGTGCAAGTTCAGCGGCATCATCGTCGAGCCGGTGCGGTGCGTGGGCAACGTCACCTCCGAGGCGAAGGTGGTGCAGGCGGGCAACGGCGACCACAACGCCGCCGGCAACGACCACTACTCCAGCGGCGACGACCCGCAGCACATGCCCGCGTACAGCCACCAGGCGTACGGCTCCGAGGAAGCGACCGGCGGCCCCGCGGTCGTCGCGCCGGTGGCGGACCCGGAGCCCGTGGTGGCGCGTCCGGTGTACGCGGAGCCGGTGTACCGGGAGCCGGTGGAGGAGGGCTGGCACAGTCACCACCGCGGCTGGCACCACGGCTACCGCCACGGCTGGGACGTGAACTCCGG
Source organism: Mycobacteriales bacterium (assembly GCA_045806985.1). GTDB lineage: Bacteria > Actinomycetota > Actinomycetes > Mycobacteriales > JBJMIH01 > JBJMIH01. The sequence continues at coordinate 19,174 of JBJMIH010000241.1, forward strand.
GGCGACCGGCGTCTTCGACGCCGACGACTCCAACGGCATCAACGTCGGCGGCTTCGCGGTGAACGTCCCGATCACCGTCGCCTGCAACGCGGTCAACGTGATCGGCACCGACGCCGACTCCGACTGCTGAGCGGGATACCACCGTCAGTGCCGAACCGCAGGGCCGGACCGGGACAACCCCGGTCCGGCCCTGCCACACTTGCGAAGCGTGCGCCCCGACTTCGCCGGCCTCGCCGGTCTCGCCAGCCCGACCTCGCTGCGCAAGCCGCTGCTCGCGAGCCGCGGCGTCGTCGCCAGCAGCCAGCCGCTCGCGGTGCAGGCCGGGCTGGCCGCGCTGCGGGCCGGCGGCACCGCGGCCGACGCCGCGCTGGCCACCGCCATCACGCTCACCGTGGTCCAGCCGGCCCACAACGGGGTCGGCGGCGACCTGTTCGCGCTGGTCTGGGACGGTACGGCGCTGCACGGCCTGAACGCGTCCGGCCGGGCGCCGGCCGCGCTCACCCCGGCGGCCGTGCACGCGGCCGGGCACCGGGCGATGCCGGCCCGCGGCTGGCTGCCGGTCACCGTGCCCGGCGCGCCCGCCGGCTGGCGCGACCTGCACGAGCGGTTCGGGCGGCTGCCGTTCGCGGACCTGTTCGCCGACGCGATCGGGTACGCCGAGCACGGGTACCTCGTCCCGCCCACCTCCGCGCACCACTGGCGGGAGGCGGTGGCCGGGCACCCGTCCGGGCCCGAGTTCGCCGGGTACGGCCCGGTGTACGCGCCCGGCGGCAGGGCGCCGGCGGTCGGCGAGCGCTGGTCCAGCCCGGAACTGGCCCGCAGCCTGCGGCTCATCGCCGAGACGCGGGCGGGCGCGTTCTACGCCGGGGAGCTGGCCGAGCGGATCGCCGCGTTCGCCGCCGCCACCGGCGGCCCGCTCACCGGCGACGACCTGGCCGCCCACGCCAGCACGTGGGACGACCCGATCGGCGTCGACCACCGGGGCGTGCGGGTGTGGGAGCTGCCGCCGAACGGCCAGGGGCTGGCCGCGCTGCTGGCGCTGAACCTGTACGGCGGCTTCGACCCGGAGCCCGAATACCACGCGGCCGACCGGTACCACCGGCAGATCGAGGCGATGAAGCTGGCGTTCGCCGACGCGCTCCGGTACGTCGCCGATCCCGCGCACGCGGCGGTGCCGGTGTCCGAGCTGCTCGCACCCGAGTACGCCGACCGCCGGCGGGCGCTGATCGGCGCGCGGGCGCTGCTGCCCGAGCCCGGCGATCCGCTGCGCGGCGGCACCGTGTACCTGTGCGCGGCCGACAGCGGCGGGATGATGGTCAGCCTCATCCAGTCCAACTTCATGGGCTTCGGCTCGCACGTGGTGGTGCCGGGCACCGGGATCAGCCTGCACAACCGGGGTGCCAGCTTCTCGCTCGACCCGTACCACCCGAACGTGGTCGCGCCGGGCAAGCGGCCGTACCACACGATTATCCCGGGCTTCCTGTCCGCGGGCGACGGCACCCCGATCGGGCCGTTCGGGGTGATGGGCGGGCACATGCAGCCGCAGGGCCACCTCCAGGTGGTGACCAACACCGTGGACTACGGCATGGACCCGCAGGCCGCGCTGGACGCGCCGCGCTGGTGCTGGACGGCAGGGCTCCAGGTGCGGATGGAGCCGACCGTGCCCGCCGCCGTGGTGGAGGAGCTGCGCGCCCGCGGCCACCAGGTCGTCGTCGAACCCCGCCTCGACCTGTTCGGCTGCGGACAGGCGATCTGGCGGCTGCCCGCCGGTGGCTACGTCGCCGGCTCCGAGCCGCGCACCGACGGGTACGCGGCCGGCTGGTGAGCGGCGCCACGTTGCCTTCTTGACCGTACGGTCATAAAGTCGGCTGGTGACCACGAGAACGGGACGGCCCCGGGAGTTCCGCGAGGAGGACGTGCTCGAGGCGGCCATGCGGCTGTTCTGGGACCGCGGCTACCACGCCACCTCGCTCGCCGATCTCACCGCCGCGACCGGCCTGCACAAGGGCAGCCTGTACGGGGCGTTCGGCGACAAGCACCGGCTGTTCCTGGCCGCGCTGGGCCGGTACGGCGAGCAGAGCCTGGCCCGGATGGACACCGACCTCGCCGACCTGTCGCCGCTGGCCGGCCTGCGCCGGCACCTGCGCCGGCAGGCCGACCAGGCGGCCGGGGTGGCGTCGGTGCGCGGCTGCCTGATGGCGAACAGCACGCTGGAGCTGCTGCCGGGCGATGCCGAGGTGGCGGCCGTGGTCACCGCGCACCACCGGGCGGTGACCGACCGGCTGGCCGGCGCGCTGGACCGGGCCAGGGCCGCCGGCGAGCTGCCGGCCGGGCGGGCCGGACCGGCGCAGGCCCGGTTCCTGTACGCCGTCATCGAGGGGCTGTGGGAACTCGGCCGGACCACCAGCGACCCGGAGCCGCTCCGGGACGTCGTGGAGTCAGCGCTGCGGGCCGTGACCTGAGCTTTTCTTCGCCCTACTTCTTGACCGATCAGTCAGAAAGGACCTCCGCCATGGACACCCGTGCCGTGCTGCTCGACCGCTTCGGCGACCCGGACGTGCTGCGCGTCGCCGCCGTACCGCTGGCCGCCCCCGGCCCCGCCGACGTGCGGCTGCGCGTGCTCGCCACCGCCGTCAACCCCGTCGACCTGCACACCAGGGCCGGCCTGATCATCGGCGGGACCTACCCCGACCTCGCCCCGCGATTCCCGATGGTGCTCGGCTGGGACGCCGCCGGCGTGGTGGAGGAGGTCGGCGACCAGGTACGCGGATGGCGGCCCGGCGACCGGGCCATCGTCATGGTGCACCAGGTCGCCACCCAGGCCGGGACGCACGCCGACCAGCTCGTGCTGCCCGCCGGGCTGCTCGCCCCGTGGCCCGGCGACGCGGACCCGGCCACCGCCGCCGCGCTGCCACTGGCCGGCCTCACCGCCCGCCAGGCCGTCGCGGCGCTCGGCCTCCGGCCCGGCGACCGGGTGCTGGTCAACGGCCCGCTCGGCGCGGTCGGCAGCCTCGCCGTCCAGCTCGCCCGGCGGGCCGGGGCCAGGGTCGCCGGGGTGGTACGCCCCGCCGACGCGGACCGGGCACGCGCCCTCGGCGTGGAGTGGCTGGTGGACCGGGACGGCGACGTCGCCGCGCGGGCCGTCGCGGTGGCCGGCGGCCCGCTGGACGCCGCGCTCGACGTGGTGGGCGGCGCGGCGGCGGAGGCGACGCTGGCGGCCGTGCGGGACGGCGGCCGCTCGGTCACCGTCGTGCCCCGGCTCGCCGCCGGCCTACCCACGCCGGTACGCGGCATCATCCGGCAGGCTGTGTACATCGTCCCGGACGCCGCCCGGCTGGCCGAGCTGTCCGCCCTGCTCGGCAACGGCAGCCTCGCCATCCAGGTCGGCGAGGTGCTCCCGCTGGACAAGGCCGCCGAGGCGCACCGCCTGCTGGCGTCCCGTTCCGTCACGGGCCGGGTGGTGCTGGCGGGTAACTAGACTCGGTCGGCATGGTGACGGCGCGGGGGCGGGTGGTCCGGCTGGTCGCCGGCGGGCTGCTGGTGCTGGGCCTGGTCGCCGGCAGCCTGTTCGGCGACGACAAGCACTTCCCGTTCGGTCCGATGCGGATGTTCTCCACCACCGACAAGCTCGACCGGCCGGTCAGGTCGCTGCGGGTGGAGGCGGTGGACGTCACCGGCCGCCGGTTCGTGCTCACGCAGGGCCGCTCCGGGATGCGCCGCGCCGAGGTGGAGGGCCAGGTCGGCCGGATGCGCCGCGACCCCTCGCTGGTCGGCGCGCTCGCCACCGCGTACCACCGGCGCCGCCCGCACGCCCCCCGCCTCGCCGAGATCGACATCATCATCCGCGAGATCGCGCTGCACGGCGGCAAGCCCACCGGCCGGTACACCGACGAGCAGATCCTCACCTGGAGCGCGACAGGGAGCGGGTCGTGAACCGGCTCGGCGGGGCGGTGCTGAACTGGTGGTTCACACCGGTGCCGGCCGGCAGGGTGGCCGCCTTCCGGACGCTGGTCTACCTGTTCGTCCCGGTCGACGTCTTCCTCACCACGCCGTGGGTGGACCTGCACAAAGATGTCCCCGGCCGGCTCTACGACCCGCTCGTGGTCGGCCACCTGCTGCACCTGCCGACGCCGACGTACGCGCTGGTCGAGACCGTGAAGTGGCTGCTGGTGGTGCTGGCCGTGGCGGCGGCCACCGGTTGGGCGCCGCGGCTGCTCGGCGCGGCGGTGTTCGTCCTGTACTTCGAGTGGATGATCATCGCGATGTCGTACGGGAAGGTCGACCACGACCGGTTCGGCTACCTGGTCGCCCTCGCGGTGCTGCCGACCGCCGGCCGCGCCCGGCACGGCGACCGGGCCCCGTCCGAGGCCGGCGGCTGGGCGTTCCGCTGCGTGCAGATCGGCGTGATCAGCACGTACTTCCTGGCCGCGTGGGCGAAGATGCGGTTCGGCGGGATCGGCTGGTTCAACGGCGCGACGATCGCCAGGGCGGTGCTGCGGCGCGGCACGTTCGTGTCGGACGGGCTCACCCACGTGCGCTGGATCCTGGTGGTGACCCAGTGGGGGATCATCCTGTTCGAGTTCGCCTCGGTGCTGGTGCTGTTCCTCAGGCCGCGCTGGCAGTACCTCGCCGTGGCGTTCTTCGCCCTGTTTCACCTGGTCACCTGGGTGAGCCTGACGATCATCTTCCTGCCGCACCTGGTCGCGATGACCAGCTTCCTGCCGCTGGAGCGAGTCCGACTCTCAAACTTTCTTGACCGTGAAGCGGGCGACAGGCGGCGAAAATCGCGATTTCCGGTAACCCTGGGGGTACGCCACCCAAGGGAGGCCCAATGTTCCAGATCATCTGGGCGATCGTCGCCGGTTTGATCATCGGTGTGATTGCCAAGCTCATCCTGCCGGGTCGACAGCCGATTCCGATCTGGCTGACCGTGGTGCTCGGTGTCGCAGGCGCGTTGATCGGCAACTGGATCTCCAGCGCCATCGGCGTCCACCACACCGCCGGGGTGGACTGGATCAGGCACGCTCTGCAGATCGGCGCGGCGATGGTGCTCATCGCCCTGATCGCGCCGATGTACCTGAGCCGCAGAGGTTCGCGCCTGTAAGTAGGTAACCTGGCGCAACTCGGCAGCCCGAGCCGGGCACGCGCTTCTCCGATAGGCTTCCCGCGCGGGACACTATGACCTTGAGTAGTGCCTTTGTCGCGGTTGGCACCCGGGGAGGCTGCGTGTACTGGCTCGGGCGCTCGTATGCCCACTTCATCCTGCCGGCCGAGACGCTCGGCGCGCGCGAGCGGGCCTGGTTCGACGAGCAGGTGTGCGGCACGGACGGGACCACCGGCTGGGCGCCGCTGGAAGGGCCGGCCGGCGACCTGGTGGTGGCCAGGTACTGGCAACACACCGGCGGGCAGCTGCTCCGGCTGGTGATGCTCGGCGGCTTCCCGCTGCTGGTCAGCCTCGGCGCGCCCGGCGCGGTGCCGGCCGAGGGGGTGGTCGAACCCGTCGCCGGCGCGATGCGCCGGGTGTTCGACGCGCTGCCCAGGGCCGGCGGGCGGCCGGTCACCGACAGCGAGCTGGCCACGTACGTGGCGCTCGCGCCACAGCGCTGGCGGCAGGGCTGGGAGCTGCGCCGCCGCCGCGACGAGTACCAGCCCAGCGTGGACTACCGGTACTGCGAGCCCTGCCGCGCCTGGTCGGCAAGGGAGAACCCGCTGTGCCGGGTGTGCGGGCGGCGGTTCACCGCCCAGGAGGACGAGGACTGGGCCGGCCGGCGCAAGGCCGCCCAGCGAGTGGTCGAGGAGTGCACGACCAGGCTGCGGGCGCTGGTCCGCGGCGACGACCTGCAGGCGCCGCCCCCGCCACCCGGCGTACCCGGCCCGCCGCCCGCCCCGGCCGGGCGGGGGTGGTGACGTGGCCGAGGGTGGCGTGAAGCGCGACGCGAAGGGGCCTGGCGACAGCCTGGTCAGGATGGAACGGCCGCTGCCGCCGGCGCTGGTCGGCGACGGCGAGCCGCGCTGGGGCTGGGAGCTGCGCGACCTGCGGGCGCCGGTGTTCCCGTACCGGGAGGAGCCGCCGGCCTGGCTGGTGCCGGTGCCGTCATGGACGCACGAGCTGGCGGCCAGGGTGGAGCGGTCCGCCGCCGAGAAGTCGGAGCGGCAGAAGATCGTGGCGGCCACCGGCGGCGCGGCCGCCGGGTGCGCGCTGGTCGGGTACTGGCTGATGGGCGGCCTACTCGGCTTCGTCGGGCTGGTCTTCCTGCTGGCCGCCGCGGTGCTCGCCGTGGTGGCGGGCTGGTACGCCTGGCAGGTCTGGGGCGCGCCGGGTCAGGTCAAGAGCATCGCCGAGAAGCGGTACGAGGGCTGGATCTCCGAGACGCTGGCCAGCCACACCGGCCTCCAGCAGCGGCTCGCCGAGTGGGAGCGGGATCGGGACGCGCACGAGGGCAAGCAGGTGGAGAAGGTCCGCGCGCAGACCCGCTGGGTGCCGGTCCGGCCCAGCGACGCCGCGCTGCGCGGCCGGGTGGACGTGCTCGGCGGCGACGGCGAGGGCCGTACCGTGCTGCTCGCCCACATGGTCGCGTCGCTGGTCGGCGCCGGCGTGCGGGTGAACCTGCTCGACCTCGGGCAGCAGGTGCTGGTCGGGCCGCTGGCCGGGATGGTCCGGTCGGCCGGCCTGGAGGCGCAGCTCCGGTCGTTCCCGGAGGGGATGGGGCCGGTCAACCTGCTCGCCGGGCTCAGCCCGCGGGAGGTGAGCGGGCTGCTCACCGACGCGCTGCACGCCATCGACGGGACCACCTCCTACCAGGAGCGCAGCGTCGACGCCGACCTGTTGCGGCAGGTCAGCGAGCTGCTCGCCCCCCGGCTGACGTTCCGGCGGCTGCACGCGGCGCTGCGGGTGCTGCGCCGCCAGCCCGCCGACCCGGCGGTACTCGACACCGACGAGGCCGACCGGCTGCGTGACCTGCTCGGCGAGACCGCCCGGGCCGGCCTGGACGCGCGCATCGGCACGCTGGTCGCGGCGCTGGAACCGCTCGCGGCCGCGGGCGAGCACAGCGAGCACGGTCCGGTGTTCGGGACCGGCGACATCGCGCTGCGGGTCGTCCAGGTGTCCGCGCACGAGCTGCCCGGCGAGGTGGCCCTGCTCCGGCAGCTGCTGTTCCAGCTGGTACTGCACGACCTGCGCCAGCAGCCGGCGGCCGGGGTGGAGCAGGCGCTGATCGTGGCCGGCGCCGACCACCTGCGCCGCGACCACCTCGACCAGCTCGACCAGCTGGCCCGGCACCGCGGGGTACGGCTCACGCTGGTCTTCGCGCACCTGCGGGACGCGGCCGTGGAGGTGCTCGGCGGCGGCGACGCCAGCGTGTTCCTGCGGCTCGGCAACGCGCAGGAGGCGGAGCGGGCCGCCACCGCCATCGGCAAGGGGTACCAGTTCCTGGCCAGCCAGTACACGTTCTCCGACGGCCGCAACACCAGCACCGGCACGACCGAGAGCACCGGCCAGACGCGCGGCACCCACTCCTCGACCAGCAGGTCCGACAGCCGCGGGACCGGCGGTCACGGCAGCTCCACCGGCACCAGCCAGGGCGAGAGCGAGTCCACCAGCACCGGGCAGACGCACACCGTTCAGTTCGGCAGCCAGACCTCCGACGCGGTCAGCTACCAGCGCACCTACGACTACACCGTCATCCCGGCCTCGCTCCAGGCGCTCGGGCAGACCGCGTTCGTGATGGTCGACGCCGGCCACCCCGGCAGCCCGGTGCTCGGCGACTGCGACCCGGCGCTGCTGGAACGGGCCGGTCACCCCGACGACGACCAGCTCCGCGACCGCTCCGCCGGCCGGACCGTCGACGGCGCCGTCGACAGGACGCCCGGGTGACCGCCGGCGCTCCCGCCGGTCCCGATGCCCTCGCCGGGCTGGCGTACTGCCGCCTCGACCAGGTGCCGGCGCTCGACGGGCCGGCGATGCGGGCCGCCCTGCGCCCGGCGTTGGCCGGCGCGTACGCGGCCGGCGAGCCGGTGTGCCTGCTGTGGTGGCGGCCGGTCGCCGGCGGGCCGGTGCGGATCGTGGCCGGCGGCGACCCCGCCGCGACCGCCCGGCCGTACGCGGACGGCGGTACCGGCGCCGGCGTCGCATCGGTCTCGGTGCCGTACCCGGCCGGCGCCCGCGGCACGGCCCTCGACACCTCCGCCGTGCTCGCCGACCTGGCGGCGCTGCCCTGCTGGCTGGCCTGCGAACCCGTGGTCGACGCGCTGGTGGCCGCCGAGCCGCCCGGGGCCGGGGACGGCGACGATGACACCGCCTCCTTCGAGGACTACCTGGCCCACCTGGGCGGGGCGGCGTTCTGCTGGCTGGTGCTCGCCGAGCCGGTCACCGACCAGCAGGCCGCCGGCGAGCTGACCCGGCTCAACCGCGCCCTCGCCGAGCTCCGCGAGCAGTCGTCCGGCCGGGCGGCGGTGGAGCGGGAGCGGGTCGAGGCCCGGTACCGCGAGCTCGCCGCCGGCGCCGTCACCGGGCTGTGGACGGTGCGGGTGCTGGTCGCGGGCGCGGACGAGCGGGCCGCCCGCCGCGCCGCCGGGCTGCTGTGCGCGGCCGCCGACCTGGCCGAGCTGCCGTACCGGCTGCGCCCGCCCGGCGGCGGTGTGCCGGTGTCCGGACTGGACGCCGCGGTCGCCGGCGGCCCGGCGGTGCTGACCGGCACCGACCTGGTCGCCGCGCTCGCCCGGCCGCCGCTGCGCGAGCTGCCCGGCGTGCGACGGGTGGAGTCGGTCGCGTTCGACCTGATGCCGGAGTCCGGCGGCAGTCTCACCGTGGGCGACCTGCTGGACCCGCTCGGGCAGCCGGCCGGCACGTTCAGCGTCGGGACGGCCACGCTCAACCGGCACGCGTTCGTGGCCGGGGCGACCGGCGCCGGCAAGTCGCAGACCATCCGGCACCTGCTCGAGGGCCTGCACGCGGTCGGCATCCCGTGGCTGGTGATCGAGCCGGCGAAGGCCGAGTACGCGCGGATGGCCGGCCGGCTGGGCAGCTCCGTCGCGGTGATCCGGCCCGGCGCGCCGGACGCGCCGCCGGTCGGCCTCAACCCGCTCGCGCCCGAGCCCGGCTTCCCGCTCCAGACCCACGTCGACCTGGTACGGGCGCTGTTCCTCGCCGCCTTTGAGGCGCACGAGCCGTTCCCGCAGGTACTGGCCAGGGCGATGACGCGATGTTACGAGGACCGCGGGTGGGACCTGTCGCTGGGCGAGCCCCGGCTGGCCGGCAGCGCGCCCGCGTACCCGACCCTCGGCGACCTGCAACGCGTCGCGCACGAGGTGGTGAGCGCGGTCGGGTACGGGGCGGAGGTGACCGCCGACGTCCGTGGATTCATCGACATCCGGCTCGGCAGCCTGCGGCTCGGCACGCCGGGGCGGTTCTTCGAGGGCGGGCACCCGCTCGACATGGCCGACCTGCTCGGCCGCGACGTGGTACTCGAGTTGCAGGACGTCGGCAACGACCAGGACAAGGCGTTCTTCATCGGGGCCGTGCTGATCCGGCTGACCGAGCACCTGCGGGTCCGGTCCGGTACCGCCGACTCGGCCGCACTCCGTCACGTGACCGTGGTGGAGGAGGCGCACCGGCTGCTCAAGGCCAGCGCGGCCGGCACGCCGGCGGCGCACGCGGTCGAGCTGTTCGCCGGGCTGCTCGCGGAGATCCGGGCGTACGGCGAGGGCGTCGTCATCGCCGAGCAGATCCCCGCGAAGATCCTGCCGGACGTGCTCAAGAACACCGCGCTGAAGATCGTGCACCGGCTGCCCGCCGCCGACGACCGCGCGTCGGTGGGCGCCACCGTCAACCTGGCCGACGACCAGTCGCGGCACCTGGTGACGCTGCCGCCGGGGCAGGCGGTGGCCTTCGCCGACGGCATGGACCGCCCGGTGCTGGTGCGGGTACCCCTCGGCGAGGACCGGGAACGCGCCGAGCCGTCCCCGCCCACCGTCGCCACCGCCGCCTCCCGCGCCGCCGGCTGCCCCGACTCCTGCCGCACCCAGCCCTGCACCCTGCGCGACATCGCCCGCGCCCGCGAGGTCGCCGCCGACCCCCGCCTCACCCTGTGGATCGAACTGCTCACCCTCGCCCACCTGACCGGCGAGCCCGCCCCCGTACCCGATCCACAGTGGCTGGTACGGCTCCGCTTCGACCACGAACGCCGCCGCCTGCACTGCGCCCTCGCCCACCTCACCCAGTCCGCCGTCGACACCCGCTACCCCGCCATCGTCGACTTCTACACTCCCGACACCCTCGCCACCCACATCGCCGCCCAGGCCCGCGCCCTGGTAGCCGGCAACCCCACCCCCTGCGCCAGCCAGGAACCCGAATGGCAGGCGGGCCGGTACCGGTACGTGGATGTCAGCAAGGCCCTACTCGCGGCCGTCGAGCGCGGATCGAGGGGGCGGCACCCGGACACCGACGACTGGGCAGCCCACCGCGGCCTGCACCTCCCCGGCGAGACGGCCGCCCAGCAGCTCGCCGCATGGCGCCAGCACCCGCACACCCGCACGTCGGGCGAACCCCTGCTCTCCGGCACCGCCACCCCACCCGCCCACGAGACGGCCGCCGCCCAGCTCAGCACCGCCCCCACCGCGCCCGACCGGCTCACCGAGGCGGCCTCCTTCCTCGCCTTCGACACCTTCTGGCCCCGGCGCGAGCTCTACCAGGAAGACCTCCCCGATGCCTGAGCTCAAACCCCCGCGTGACAAGCCCGACCAGCCCGACCAGCCCCCCGACGAGCCCGACCCCGCCCGTACCACCTCTGCCGACGCACGCTGGCTCGCCCGCTTCGCCACCCCCGACCAGCCGTCGTCTCTCGACGACCGGATCGATGCGGCGCTCGCGGAGCACCCCGAGGTCGCCTCGGTGCTCAAACGCCTGGCCGCCGACGAGGCGCACCCGCTGAACGTCACCCAGGCTCTCGCCGACCCGGCCCGGTCGGACGCCACCCTCGCGACGATCGCCGAGCTCGCCGACGGGAGGCTCCTGCGCGACCGCTCACTCGCCGAGTACCTCGCCGACCACCCCGGCACCGGCCCCCTGTTCGACCCCGTCCCACCCGAAGTCAACGAAACCGCCGACGGCACCGACCGCAAGACCGCCTACGTCGACCGCTCCAAGACCCTCGACCCGGCCCGCACCGTCGGCCCCGAACCCACCGACACACAACGTTCGGCCGTCAACCAGTACGCCGAGAGGCTTCTGACTGCGGTGGAGCCGGCGGTCTTCACTGAGGTGGCTGACCTGGCCGCGGCGTTCGAGGACGCGGAGGTGAACGCGCGATCCAAGGACGCCAACGGCCTCATCGACAAGGTGCAGAGGATGACAGCCGGCTCGGAGGCACGGCCGCCACGATTGGACTACCAGGTCGGCGAAGCGATTGATGCGGTTGGAGCGCGAATCACGGTTGCCGACACCCGGCAACTGGGTGCGCTGCTCAACGCAGCCGTCGAACGGTTCGGCGTCGGCGACGACGGTCGGATTCTTGAGATCGAGAACATGTACGCCGCGCCCAAGCCCGGCAATCCGGCCTACCGTGTCATCCCGCTGATAGTCGCGATCGAGGTCGACGGCCTGCCCTACACGTATGAGCTCCAGCTCACCACCAAACGGGCCTCCATTGCCGCCGATCTTGAGCACAACACCCTGTACAAGCCGTATGTTCAGCCGACACCCATGGAGGCCGGCAAGATCGACGAGATGTTCCACGAAGCCGCGGCCCTGGAGCAAGAAGAGGCGAGGAGGGCGCTCGATGAGCCCACCGATTGATGAACGGTCCAAGTTGTACGTCTTTTGGGTCAAGGACGGAGCCGGCGCCCGGGCGGCGTGCATCATCGACGGCCGCCGGTACGCGGACGGTGAGCAGGTCCGCTCTGCGGTTGCCGACGCCTCACGGGAACTGCGTCGGCGGGAACTGCTTTGGGAAACGCGGACCAGTCTGGTTCGGGCAGACGAGCCCGCGCCGACGTTGCCGTCATGGGAGGAGTATCGGCAGGAAATACGCGACGACTTGGGAAGCGGGAGCTGACGTGCGGGTGTTCGAGGAGTGGCGGGAATGGGGGGACGTCGAGAAGGCTCTGCGGGGGGTGCTGCCGGAGGATGCGATTGGGTGGTTGGGGGAGGTTTGTGGGTTTGCGGTTGGGTGGCATGGGGGGCAGGTGCGGCCGGCGGGGGAGCCGTACGTGGAGCACCTGCTGGAGACGGCGGAGATCCTGCGGGAGGTGACCGGGACGGGGGACCGGGAGGTGCTGGCGGCGGGGTTGCTGCACGACGTGGTGGAGGACACGGCGTGCACGTTGGGGGAGGTCGAGGGGCGGTTCGGGGGGCGGGTGGCGGAGCTGGTGGGCTGGGTGACCAAGCCGGAGGCCGGGGACGGGGAGGACCCGGCCGAGGTGCGGATCCGGTATCTGGAGCGGTTCGCGAGCGCGCCGGTCGACGTGGTGTCGGTCAAGCTGGCGGACCGGTACAGCAACGTGCAGCGGCTGCACACGCATCCGCGGCCCGCGAAGCGGCGGAGCTACTACGCGGAGACGTGCCGGTGGTTCCTGCCACTCGCGGCGCGGGTTCCGGAGTTCGAACCGCTGTACCGCGAGTGGCGGGACCACTATCGGGAGTACGCGAGCTAGCTGCCGGCCTGCTGGAGGGCGGCGGCGATGATGGCGGAGCCGGTCATGTCGAGGGCGGGTTCGCTGGCCTGCCAGGAGCGGACGTCGTCGACGTAGCGGCTGCCGTGGCCGGTGAAGGCCTTGTACGGGTCGCCGCTGGGCGGGCACTTGACCATGCCGTCCTGGTAGTCGCCGAGGCCGCCGGAGAACTGGCCGCTGCCGTTGGGACCGTTGACGACGGCGCCGGTGGCGACCGGGGCGGAGCCGTTGGTGCTGCCCTTGAGGTTGGCGACCTGGTGCTGCATGCAGTGCGGGAACGTCGTCCCCTCGCCGACCATGAAGCTGGTGCCCCAGGCGTTCGCGCCCAGCAGCCAGTCCCGCTGCTCGGTGGCGAAGGCGGCGTACGCCGGGTCGCCGCTGGCCGCCCGGTACATCGCCTCGGTGGCGACCAGACCGAACGTGTGCGAGTCGACGTCGAAGTTCGCGTAGTCGCCGCCGGCGTGGAAGATGTCCGCGCCGGCCTTGGACGCGCCGGCCGCCACCTGCCGCTTCAGGTCGTTGACCAGGTCGGTGGCGGTGACCGCGAGGCCGGACGGGTTACCGGCCGCCTTCAGGGCCGCGATCAGGTCGGCGTGCGCGAGCGCGCTGGTGTCGTACAGGTTGAACGTGTCGCCGGTGTCGCCGCTGATGTAGTCGTGTGCCCAGGTGGCGGCGCTGTTCAGGTACGCCGACGGGTCGTGGCCGAGCGCCGTCGCCGCCAGCGCCAGTTCGGCCCCGCCGAACTCCATGTCGTCGTGCCAGGTGTCCTCCGGGTAGAACTCGTTCGGCAGGGCCGTGACCAGCGGGTTCGGCGGGCTGGAGGTGGCGGCCTGGGCGTACAGCGACGCGCCGGCCTGGTACTCGGCCGCCGCCCGTGACGGGTTGGCCGCCGCGTCGACCTGCGCGGCCAGCGCGAACGCCGCCGACACCCGGCCGGCCAGGTTGGGGCTGACCTTCGCGCCGGCCGCCGCGGCCTGGAAGACCGGCCGGTGCGCGGCCGCGTACCGGTCCGCCGACGAGCCGTCGCCGTCGTCCTTCTCCGGCAGCCGCCACAGGTCGTGGTCGCCGGTGAAGCTGCCGGACGCGTTGCCGGACCCGATGCCGACCTGGAGGTACAGCGTCTTCGTCTGCTGGTTCCACATCTTCGCCAGCCACGCCTCGCCGAAGTGCGCCTCGGTGTCCAGGGTGGACGGTGACCGGCTACCCAGCGCCCGCTCGGCGGCGAACAGCAGCGCGTCGCCGTACGCGGTCGTGTGCGTGAACTTCAGGTAGTCGCCAGCGTCGAACCAGCCGCCCTCGACGTCGACCGGCCCGCCGGTCTTCTTGAGGTCGCTGTCGGTGATGGTGTCGCCGCCGGACTGGAAGTGCGGGGTGGCGTACACGCTGGCGCTGCTGTCGTGCAGGTGGGCGGGCTTGCGGTTGAGCGGCCCGGCGATCACGTCCTGGCCGTCCCGCTGGAGCTGGAAGAAGCTGACCCCGTCGGCGACCAGCTTGCCGTACACGCCGGCCGCGTCACCGACGGTGAACGACGGGGAGGTGGCGGAGACGCCGCCGCTGACCTTGAGGCGGTACGTGCCCGGCGCGGTGAGGCCGCTGAACGTGATTGGGTACACGTCCGGGTAGCTGGAGTTCCAGGACCCCCGGCTGGTGCCGCTCACCGAGCCGGACAGCACGGTGGCGCCGGCGGCGTCGACCACGGCGTACTTGACGCCGGAGGCCGCGCCGGTGGTCATCAGGTAGGCCTGCTTGGTCTCGCCGGGCAGGTACCCGCCCTGGTCGACGCGCACGAGGCCGCTGACGGCGGCCTGGCTGGGGGTGGCCGGGACGGTGGCGAGGGCAGCGACGAGGCCGCCGGTGGCGACGGCCGCGAGCAGGCGGGGACGGAGACGGGTCATGACGGCTCCCGTTTAGTTAGGAAACCTGCCTTATTATCCCGGAAGGTAGCGGGCCGGTACAAAACGGTCAAGAGGTACAGACCAATTCGGTCGGCTCCCGCAAGTACGCTGGGCAACGTGCTGGAGCGGGTGGACCTGGGCGAGGTGCCGTACGCCGACGCCGCCGCGCGGATGGCCGGCTGGGTCGCCGAGCGCCGCGAGGGCCGGGCCGGCGACCGGCTGTTCCTGCTCAGCCACCCGCCGGTCGTCACGTACGGCCCGCGTACCCCGGTCGCGGACCTGCCGCCAGCGCTGGCCGGCATCCCGACGGTCGAGGTGGACCGCGGCGGCCTGGCCACCTACCACGGCCCCGGCCAGCTCGTCGGGTACCTGGTGGTGAACCTGCGCGAGCGCGGCCCCGGCGACGTCGTCCGCTGGCTGGAACTGGGCCTGGTCAGGGCGCTCGGCCGGCTCGGCTTCCCGGCCATCCGCCGGGACACGCCTCCGAAGTCGCCGAGCCTGGTCGGCGTGTGGACCCCCGACCACCGCAAGGTCGCCTCGATCGGCATGCGCATCCGGGGCGGCGTCACCAGCCACGGCTTCGCCCTCAACGTCGCCCCCGACCTCGGCGTGTTCGACCAGTTCACGGCCTGTGGACTGAGCGAGGTGACGATGACCTCGCTGCACCGGCTTGCCGCCGAGCGGGGCAGGCCGGCCCCGTCCGACGCGGAGGTCCGGGACGCCGTCGCCACGGAACTGTCCTCCTGACGTCCCCGGCGTGGCCGTGATGGCTCCGGAGCGGCAAAATCCGGCGTACAGTATGCCGCGCATTACGCACCGCACCGTACTTCTCACGCCTTGCCCCGGAGGCTCGCCGTGCCGTCACGGCCGATCAGTCATGTCCGTCAGGGCGACCACGTCTGCCTCTGCTTCGGCACCGACACCGAGCGCGACGAGGTGCTGGCCGCCTTCCTGCGCGCGGGTGTCGCGCGCGGCGAGAAGCTGATCTACCTCGCCGACAGCCGGCCGCCCGACCCGGTCGCCAGCTGGACCGAGCGGCACCCGATCATGGTCCGCGAGTCGGCCGGCGTGTACGTGCCGGAGGGCGTGTTCGACCCGGACAAGGTGGCCGCCGGGATGTGGGCCGAGCTGGCCATCGCCCTCGGCGAGGGCTACCGCGGCCTGCGGCTCGCCGCCGAGATGGGCTGGGCCACCCGCGGCCTGCCCGGCTCGGAGCGGCTGCTGGAGTACGAGGCCAAGGTCGGCGCGGTGTGCGCCGGCGGCACCGCGACCGGGCTGTGCCAGTACGACCGCCGCAAGTTCGACCCCGAGCTCTGCGCCGCGCTCGTCGAGGTACACGACAGCGCGACCACCCCCGACCCGCCGGCATAGCCGGATCCAGGAAGCTGGGCCGGTCAGGCCGTGTCTCAAAGTCGGCTTCCGCTTGTGTGCCCTTGGCGGATTTCGGACCCCTGCGGCCACGATCAAGGAATTGTGCCCGCATTTTCATGTGACAACGCGGCCACAACTCCTTGATCGTGGCGGGACGGGCGGCGGGCTGGCGGATTTCGGACCCGGCGGCCGCTGAGAGACAGGACCTAGCTGGAGCAGTCGCCGCAGGTGCCGAGTACTTCCAGGGAGTGCTCGATGTCGGTGTAACCGTGCTCGGTGGCGACCTTGGCGGCCCAGCGTTCGACGGCGGGGCCGGTGACCTCGACGGCCGCGCCGCACTTGCGGCAGACCAGGTGGTGGTGGTGCCCGGTGGAGCAGCGGCGGAAGTACGTCTCGCCGCCGGTGGCCTGGATCGAGTCCACCTCGCCGGCCTCGGCCATGGCCTGGAGGGCGCGGTACACCGTGGTGAGGCCGACCGTCTCCCCCCGCTGGCGCAGCATCTGGTGCAGGTCCTGGGCGCTGTGGAAGCCGTCCAGCTCGTCCAGGAGCCCGACGATGGCCGCGCGCTGGCGGGTCGCGCGCGTCCGCACCGTTCGCAAGTCCACGCTCCGAGACTACCCGGTTCCGCCACGTGCCCCTTTCGCCCGGGGAACGGGCGAAAGGGGCAGGCCGCGACTATGCGGTGGTGCAGCTGATCGTCGGGGTGGACGCGGCCCCGCTGGCCTGGAACCCGAACGTCGTGGAGGCGCCGGCGCCGAGCGCGCCGTTGTACGACAGGTTCGTCGCCGTGACGTTCGAGCCGCTGGTGGTCAGGTTGCTGCTCCAGGACGACGTGATCGACTGGCCGCTGGCCAGCGTCCACTTCGCCGTCCAGCCGGTGATCGCCGAGGTGCCCGCGGTGATCGTCACCTGACCCTGGAAGCCGCCGTCCCACGAGTTGACGGTCTGGTACGCGGCCGTGCAGTTCCCGGCCGGCGGGGGCGGCGAGGTCGAGCCGCCGCCACCGCCGGGGCTGCCGACCGGCGGGATGAGCGACGGGCCGACGATGGCCTGCTTGTTCTGGTTCACCGTCACCCAGTCGTCCTGGACGATGCCGCCGGTGTCACCCGAGTCGGGGTTCCAGGACCAGTACGTGAACGACATCCCGTTGACGCCGGGACCGCCCATGTATGCCATCAGGGCGGTCATCCACTGGGTGTCCAGCGGGTTGGCGAGCGTGCTGCCGAACTCGCCGACCAGCACCGGGGCGATGTTCTGCTTGTACAGGTACCCCCAGAAGTGGTCCCACACCGCCGGCAGGTTGTTCGGGAAGTTCGGGTCGTTGAACCACGGCTGCCGGTCGAACACCGAGATGCCGTAGTCGTGGGCCGAGTACACGAGCCGGTTCGCCACGTTGAGCTGCACGGGGAACTGCACGGCCTGGGACAGGTTGCCGCCCCACCAGTCGCAGGTGAGCGGGTCGTCGGGGACGTTGTCCCACTGGTTCGGCGTGCCGCCGCTGGGGCAGCTCACGCCCTCCACGAAGATCAGCCAGTTCGGCTGGGCCGCGAGCACCGCGTTGCCGATCCGCTGGGCGGCCAGCCGCCAGTCCCGGGCCTGGTCGCCGCAGCCCCAGCAGGCGCCGGTCGCGTTCGGGTCGGTGCCGTCGGCGTGCGGCTCGTTGAACAGGTCGGCCCCGATCACGGTCGGGTTGCCGGCGTAGTGCTGGGCGAGCATCTGCCAGTCGGCGATCTCGCTGGCCTCGGAGACGCTGGCGGTGTACCAGAGCGCCGTCTGCCCGGCGGCGGACGGGCGGTGCCGGTCGAGGACGATCCGCATACCCTTCTGGCCGGCGTAGTCCACCACCTTGTCCAGGATCTGGAGCGGGCTCAGCCCGACCAGGTCGGGGTTGGTGTTGGTGTTGATGCTGGTGGCCTGGGCGCCGGCCCGCAGCGAATCGCCGGTGAACGGCACCCGGATGGTGTTGTAGCCCAGCTGGGCCATGTGATCCATCATCGACTTCCAGGTGACCTGCGCCCACAGCCCGTGGAAGGTGTGGTTGTCGGTCTCCATGCCGAACCAGTTCAGCCCGGTGAGGCGGACCGTGGCGCCGGAACTGTCGACGATCTTGTTGCCGTTGGTGTGGAGGTACCCGGTGCCGGTACCGGCCGCCCGCGCCGGCGGGGCGCTGGTCAGCAGGGTGACGGCGGCGGTCCCGGCGACGAGCGCGAGGGCGGAGAGCGCCCCGCCGAGACCGATCAGCTTCCTGCGGTCGAGAAACTTCCTGCCTGACATGCCGTGACTCCGTTCGAGGTACGCGGAGCACGCCTGGGGCTCGCGACGCGGCGTCCGCGGAGGAGAACTCGTCTCGATGGCGTCGACTGCCCAGGCGAAGGCAGTTGCCGGACCGCTGCCGACCTCCGGTCCAGGGTCGGTCCGCACGGCCGCTGACAGCCACCAACCAGTATAAACCGCCCAAACCGGAGCTACTGCGCTGGCGGGATGGTGGCCTGGTAGGTGGCCTGGTAGGCGGCGAGGCGGATGGCGTTGGCGCAGTCGGCCCACTTGGCGTCCACGGCGCGGCGGCCGAGCACGTTGGAGTGGCGGAGCGCGAAGCCGGTGAGGGTGGCGCCGTCGTGGGTGACGACGCGCACCCCGCCGGAGCTGGTGTCGACGGTGGCGACACGCGCGGCGGGGACCCGGTGGGCGCGGAACACGTTGGACACGACGACCTCGCCGCGGCTGAGCGTCACCTGCGGCCGGCCGGCCGCCACCAGCACTGTCGCCAGGACGGGGACGACGATGATGAGGCCTGGCCAGCCCAGGAACGGGGCGACGAGCAGCGCGTAGCCGGCCAGCACGGCCACCGCCAGCCAGGCGGTCCGGTTGGGCCGGCACAGGTACCACGTCTGGGTGAGGATCACCGGCCCCGGCTGCATGCGGTAGAGCATTCCATGAGGCGGTACCGGAAAACAGGAGGCGCGTGATGGCGGAGGGACCGGTCGCGGTGGTCACCGGGGCGGGGCAGGGGATCGGGCGGGCGATCGCGCTGCGGCTCGCGGCGGACGGGTACGGCGTCGTGGTGGTGGACCGGCAGGGCGACGCCGCCGAGCGGGTGGCGGGGGAGGTGCGGGCCGGCGGGGGCGCCGCCGCGGTGGTGGCCGGCGACATCACCGACGCGTCGACCCGTGACCGGATGGTGGCGGCGGCCGTGGACGGCTGGGGCCGGCTGGATGTGCTGGTGAACAACGCCGGCACCCAGCGCCTGGAGCTGCCGGCGGCGGTCACCGAGGAGCACTGGGACACGGTGATGGGTGTCAACGCCAAGGCGACGTACTTCGCCTGCGTGGCGGCGCTCGCGGCGATGGGCGCCGGCGGGCGCGTCGTCAACATCGCCTCCGCCGCCGGCAAGACCGCCAGCACCGTCTACCACCCGGTGTACAACGTCAGCAAGGCGGCGGTACTGGCCATGACCAGGACGTTCGCGTACGCCTACGCCACCGCCGGCATCCGGGTCAACGCGGTGTGCCCCGGCCTGATCGACACCCCGATGCAGGACGCGGTGGACGCCGGCGCCGCCGCGCTGCTCGGCGTCGACCCGGCCGCGATCGGCGCGGACCGGCTGGCGAAGGTTCCGATGGGCCGCAAGGGCCTGCCCGAGGAGGTGGCCGCGGTGGTGTCGTTCCTGGTCGGCCCGGACGCGAGCTACATGACCGGCCAGGCACTGAACGTCACCGGCGGTCTGGTGATGTATTAGACGTTTGAGGTCGTTTCCGCCCGGGTATCCGGTGCGCATGGGCGACCCCGGCTTCTCCGTGGACCCTGCCGCGCTGCGGCAGGCCGCGACCCGGCTCAACACCGCGGGTACCGATGTCGAGACCCTCGACGACCTGGCGGACGGCGGCGCCGCGGCGGGCTCGGGGACCGTCGCGGCCGCGCTCGACGCCTTCACCCGCGGCTGGCGCGCCGCGGCCACCGAGACCGCGCACGACCTGCACGAGCTGGGCGCGCTGGTGGGCGGCGCGGCGACCGTGTACGAGCACCGCGACCTCGCCTCGGCAGGCGCGCTGATCAGGGTGAGCTGATGGCGCCGCCCCGGCCGTCCGACTGGCACCCGCTGGCGGACGCCGATCCGGTGCCCGGCGATCCCGACGGCCTGTCCGGGTACGCCGACGGCCTCACCCGCCGCGCCCACGCGCTCGCCGCCACCGGCGACACCGTCAAGGCCGCCGATACTGGTCCATTGTGGACCGGGCTGGCCGCCGCGATGTACGACGAGCACCGCGCCGAGCTGCCGCCCCGGCTCACCGAGATGGGCGAGCGGCACTCCGGCGCGGCCGCCGCGCTGAAGACCTACGCCGGTCACCTCCAGGAGGCGCAGGCCACCTCGCTGGCCGCGCTGCATGACGCGCAGGACGCCGACCACCGCCGGATCCAGGCCGAGGCCGGGGTCCGCGAGTACCTCGACCACCAGCAGAACGAGAACCGCCAGCGCCGGATGGCGGAGGCCGAGGGCGACCACGACTACCAGCGCCAGCCGTGGACCGGCCCGGACTGGTACGGCCGGCTCGACCAGGCCGAGGGCGACCTGGCCGCCGCCCGGAAGAAGCTGGCCGGCGCCGTCGCCGGCCGCGACGACGCCGCCCGCGCCTGCGCCGCCGCGCTGACCGGGCTGCTGCTGGACGACCAGACCGGCCGC
>JBJMIH010000242.1:0-17021 GCA_045806985.1 Mycobacteriales bacterium
AAGTGGAAGAAGGCCGTGCAGCGCACGCTCGACTGGGTCGACGTGGACTGACGCGGCAGTCAACCGGGTAACTGGCTGATCGGGTGGCCGGCGTCCTGCCGCCGGCCGCCCCCTCACTCGGAAAGGTGTGACCCGATGCGGTCTCCGAGATTGGGCCCCCAGTTCCGCGAGAACGCGCTCGCCGAGCTGTCCAGCGGTGCCGAGGTCGACGTCCTCGTGGTCGGCGGCGGGGTGGTCGGGGCCGGCGCGGCCCTCGACGCGGTGACCAGGGGGCTGTCGGTCGGCCTGGTGGAGGCCCGCGACTGGGCCTCCGGCACCTCCAGCCGGTCCAGCAAGCTCATCCACGGCGGCCTGCGGTACCTAGAGATGCTCGACTTCGGCCTGGTCAAGGAGGCGCTCCGGGAACGGGGCCTGCTGGTGCAACGGCTCGCGCCGCACCTGGTGCGGCCGGTGCCGTTCCTCTACCCGCTCACCCACCGCGGCTGGGAACGCCTCTACGCGGGCACCGGCGTGTTGCTGTACGACACGCTCGGAGTGTCCAGCGGCAGCTCACGGGGGCTGCCGCACCACCGCCACCTGACCAGGCGAGGCGCGCTCCGGGAGTGCCCGGCGCTGCGCAAGGACGCCCTGATCGGCGCGCTCCAGTACCACGACGCCCAGGTCGACGACGCCCGGTACGTCGCCTTCCTGGTGCGTACCGCCGCCTCCTACGGCGCGCACGTCGCCTCCCGCGCCAGGGTGGTCGGCTTCCTCCGCGAGGGCGGCCGGATCACCGGCGCCCGCGTCCAGGACCTGGAACAGGACCGGACGTACGAGGTACGCGCCAAGCAGGTCATCAACGCGACCGGCGTGTGGACCGACGACACGCAGGCGCTGGTCGGCGAGCGCGGGCAGTTCCACGTCCGCGCGTCCAAAGGCATCCACCTGGTGGTGCCGCGCGACCGCATCCAGTCCTCCACCGGGCTGATCCTGCGCACCGAGAAGAGCGTGCTGTTCGTCATCCCGTGGGGCCGGCACTGGATCATCGGCACCACCGACACCGACTGGGACCTGGACAAGGCGCACCCGGCCGCGTCCAGTGTGGACATCGACTACCTGCTCGAACACGTCAACAAGGTGCTCGTCACGCCGCTCACGCACGCCGACGTGGAGGGCGTCTACGCCGGGCTGCGGCCGCTGCTGGCCGGCGAGTCGGAGATGACCTCCAAGCTGTCCCGGGAGCACGCGGTCGCCAGGCCCGCGCCCGGCCTGGTCGTGGTGGCCGGCGGCAAGTACACGACGTACCGGGTGATGGCCAAGGACGCGGTCGACGCGGCGGTCCACGGCCTGGACTTCTCGGTGCCGCCGTCCTGCACCGAGCGGGTGCCGCTGCTCGGCGCGGAGGGCTACACCGCGCTGTGGAACCAGCGGCACGGGCTCGCCGCCGAGAGCGGCCTGCACGTGGCCCGCGTCGAGCACCTGCTCGGCCGGTACGGCAGCCTGGTGCGCGAGGTGCTGGAACTGGTCGCCGATGACAAGACGCTGGGCGAGCCGCTGCCCGGCGCGGACGACTACCTGCGGGCCGAGGCGCTGTACGCGGCCTCGCACGAGGGCGCCCTGCACCTGGAGGACCTGCTCACCCGGCGTACCCGGATCTCCATCGAGACGTTCGACCGGGGCGTGAGCACCGCCCGGCCGGCCGCCGAGCTGATGGCAGGCGTGCTCGGCTGGACCGACACGCAGGTGGAACGGGAGGTCGAGCACTACCTCGCCCGGGTCCGCGCCGAACGCGCCTCCCAGGAACAGCCCGACGACGAGACCGCCGACGCCGCCCGGCTGGGCGCGCCCGACGTCGTCCCCCTGGCCAACGTCTGATCAGGTACGGCCGGAGAGGGCGTCGACGGCGAGGCGTGCCGCGGTGCCGATCATCCGGTCCGCCGGCCCGGCGCCGCCCTCGGCGGGATCCGCGGTGGTGTAGGCCGCCACCAGGAAGGTCCGGCCGTCGGCGAGCCGGACCGCGCCGGCCTCGTTGCGGACCACGCCGGACAGGCCGCCGCTCTTGGCGTACACGGTCGCCGCGCCCCGGTCGTGGTCGAAGCCGCTGGCGATCCGGGCCCTGCTGTGCTGGCGGCGCATCAGCTCCCGGACGCCGTGGCAGGCCCGCGCCGGACCGGCCGCGTCCCGCCAGATCTGGTCCAGCAGCGCGGTGGTGTCCCGGGGTGTGCTCACGGCCGCCGCGCGGGCCGGGTCGAACGCGGCCAGCCTCGGTGTCCGGTGCGGCAGCGCGGCCAGCTCCGCCGGGTCCATGTCTGCCGGATCGGTGGCGATGAGCGTGGCCATGTCCGGGAAGCCCTGCTGGACGGCGATCTCGTCGATCATGTCCATGGTGTTCAGGGTCAGCCGGGTCCGCGTCCGGCCCAGCCCGGCCAGCGTGGCGGTGACCCGCTCCGGACCGCCGACCGCGTCCAGTACCGCGTCGGTGGCGGCGTTGTCGCTGAGCCACATCATCAGCGCGGCGAGGTCGCCCAGTGACGCCTCCACGTCGTACTTCAGCGCGGAGATGCCGACCGGGCCGGGAGTGCGCCCGCCCGGCGCCAGCCGGACCCGGGTGGCCGGGTCCAGCGTGCCGTCCGCGACCTGCCGGAAGTACTCCAGCGCCACCCAGATCTTGAACACCGAGCCGACCACGGCCGGCTCGTCGGCGTCCACCGCGATCTCGGCGTCGCCGCCCAGCTCCACGGCGTGGAAGCCGATGCCGTACCCGCTGGCCGCGAACAGCTCCCGAATCCGCGCCGCCACCTCGTCACATTCCCGGGTCACGGTCACACGGTAGCCAATGCGCACCGCGACATTCGGGGGTCGTTCACCGGCAAGTCAGCCATTCCCCTCCGTTCCGGACGAAAGCGGCATTATGGTGCTCCCACCAGACCCCCACCGGGCAACTCAGGAGATGGCATGCGCAAGCTGCTGTCGCGCGGCCGTGTGCCGGCGCTGTTCCTTCCCGCACTTCTCGGCGTACTCGTGCTCCCGCAGGCCGCCGCCCGCGCCGACATCGCGGCGAACCTGGCCGGCGCCACCACCGTGGGCGTGCACAACACCTACAACCCGGACACGTACCCGTACCTGGCCAGCGGCCTCGACTCCGGCACCAGCCTGGTCGAGCTGGACGTCTGGGCCGACGCCGTCACGCAGGAATGGAAGGTCAGCCACAGCAACCCGCTCGGCAACGGCAACAACTGCGTCAACGCCGCCAGCGCCTCCGACCTCTACACCGGCAGCAAGAACAAGGACCTGGAGAGCTGCCTGGACGACATCCGGGTCTGGCTCGGCGCGCACCCCGGCCACCCGCCGCTGATGCTGAAGATCGAGCTGAAGGGCGGCTTCCAGGCCAACGCCGGGATGGGCCCGGCCCAGCTCGACACGGCGATCCGCAACCACCTGGGCAGCCTGGTGTACCGGCCCGCCGACCTGCTCGCCGGCCACGCCAGCCTGGACGCGGCCGCCAGGGCGAACGCGTGGCCGCAGCGCGGCGCCCTGGCCGGCAGGGTGACCGTGGAGATCATCCCGGGCAGCTTCGAGGAGTCCAACCCGTTCGACTCGCTGTGGACCGACGTGGAGTACGCCCGGTACCTCAAGAGCCTCGCCGCCGCCGGCCAGATCGGCCAGGCGGAGATCTTCCCGTCCGTCCACAACGCCCAGACCGGCGACCCGAGGACGCGGTACTCCGACACGACACTGCGGCCGTGGTTCGTGGTCTTCGACGGCGACGCCGCCACCTACGTCGCCAACGTCGACACGTCCTGGTACGACACCAACCACTACCTGCTGATCATGACCGACGCCCAGAACGTCCCCCCGCCCATCGACGACAGCAACCCCACCGTCGACCAGGCCAAGGCCCGCGTCGCCGAGCTCGCCGCCAGGCACGCCAGCATCGTCTCCAGCGACTGGGCCACCCTGACCACCGTGCTCCCCGAGGTACTGCCCCGCGGCTAACGCTAGCCGGCCCAGCTTCCCGCTCGCGGCGTTGTCGGGCCGCTTGCGTGCCAGAGTGCAGCACGCGGCGCGTCCCTCCGCCTTGCGAGCGGAAACCTGGATCCGGCCAGCGCGGTGGGAGCCGGGGGAGCTTCCGGCTGCGGCGCTGTCAGAGGCGGGCGAGCTGCTGGGTGAGCAGGTCGTGGGCGGCGGCCGGGTCGCTGCGATGGTGCTTCCACACCTCGACGGAGATGACGAGGTTGCCGCTCTGGGCCGCCGCGATGGCCTGCTCGTCCCCGTTCTCGTCCACGGTGGTGTCGGTCCTGACGCGCCCGAAGTGGCCGTCGACGATCGGCGTGCCCTCCTCGGCCTTCGCCCATCCGGCGGCGTTGGCGTCCGTACCGAAGTGGTAGACGTAGATCTTCACGGTGCTGTCGTCGCCGGTCCACGTCCGGACCGCGCCGCGGTCCATCTCCAGGTCCTTGAACTCGGCCAGCAGGTCGGTCCGGTTCACGCGCAGGGTGTCGTCGGCGATCTGGGCGACGGTGACGTTGCCGGCGACGCCGGGCTCGTTGTCCCAGGCCTCCGTCCCGGGCGGGCGGGGGAGCAGCAGGCCGACCAGGTCGCCCTCGTGGTCGCGGGCCGGGGCGGGCGGCGCGGGGGCCGCCCTGTCGATCCTGGCGTACTGCCGGCGCGCCAGGTCGGCGACGGTGCCGAGGTCGAAGCCGTCCCGCTGCCACACGTTGAGCTGCATGACCAGGGTGCCGTGGCCGGCGAGGACCACCGCCGCCGGGCCGTCGATGTCGCCGACGTCGTCGGTGAAGAGCTGCCCGCCCGGCAGCGCGGCGATCTGGGTGATCGTGTGCTCGGCGCTGTCGACGTCCAGGTACTGCTTCTGCCGGGCGGCCAGGTAGCCGGCGGCGTCCCGCGCGGTGCGGAACTCCAGCACGTCCGTCCGCACCGGCCAGTCCTGCTGGGTCCACCTGCGCACGGCGATGCGGTGGCACCGGTACTGGCGCAGCTCCGGAAGGGCCGCGAGGGCCGTCGGGAACAGCGCCGAGTACGCCGACGGGCTGACGAGCTCCTCGAACCCGGTCGTCGGCGTCGGCGCCGCGCTCGGCGTGGCGCCGGGCGGGTCCGGGAGCAGCCAGTGCCGCATGGCGATGTCGGCGCTGGCTGGCCGCACCGGCCGGACCAGGCCGGCGGAGTGGCCGGAGCCGCTCCCGCCGAGCCACACGGCGAGGCCGGCGACCAGCACCAGGCCGGCGGCCGGCGCGGCCACCCTGGCGAGCACGATCTTCTTCATGAGTCCTACCCCCGTTTCCCCGTACCACAGGGGATTTCGCGTCGCGGCCGGGGACGTTACGTCGGGTTCGCGACCGTCCGCGGGATCATGTCCGGATGGACGGGCACTACGAGCGGTTGCTGGCCGCCGAACCGGGGATGGGCGAGGCCGTCTGCGTGACGTACGCGCGGGGCGTGGACGAGGACGGCTTCCTGCGCGCCTTCGGCGGCGATCCCGCGGCGGCCCGGTGGACGACCGTCGAGGAGGCCGGCTTCGAACTCGCCGGGTACCACTACAGCGCGGTCCCGGCCGCGGTGCTGCTGGACCGCGCGGGGGAGTGGCTGGTCGGGATCGAGCACAACGGCTTCCAGGGCAGCCGGCCCGAGGTGCTGCGCCCGCTGTCCCGCGGCGGCGCGGCGGTCAGCGTGTACTGGAACGTCAACGGCAGCAACCGGTTCAGCCACGCGGTCGGCGGCCGCCGGCTCGTCTCGTTCGACATGCTCCGGCCGGAGAGCCGGCACGGCGCCGAGCCGGACGCGATCGCCGCCGCGCTCGACGGCCTGCCGTTCGGCCCCGGGGCGGGGGAGTGGCGGGCGGCCGGGCTGGCGCTGGCCGAGACGCTCACCGGCGTCCGGCTGGACCGGTCGTGGTTCGCGTCGGCGCGCCGGTTCCGGTTCGCGTTGCTGCGCCCGGTGCCTGAGGACCTGATCCCGGACGGCCGCGAGGACGACCCGGCGCTCCGCGACCCCGCGCTGCGTGAAATCCTCGCCGCCATGCCGGACCCCGGCGTGCTGCCGGTCATCACCCGGTACGTGGCGCGCCTGCTGGTCGGCGGGACCGGGCTGGACCGCGAGCCGGCCGCCGCCCGCGCGCTCGCCGCACTCGATGGGACTCCGGCGGGGGACGACCCGCGTGCCGAGCTGGCGGCACTGGCCGACCGCTACCTCGCCGACTCGCACGCCGCGCTGGCGGCGGCCGGGCCGGTATCCGCGCCCGGTCGCCGCCAGCCCGACCTGCTGTTCCGCCGGTCGCACGCGCTGCGCGGGCTGGCCGGCGCGCTCGATGCGGACCCGGCCGCCGCGGCACGGGAGGCGTGCCGGGCGGCCGGGTACGTGGTCACCGATCAGGCGGACCGGCTGCGCCTGGCGGTGCTCCAGCGGTGTGCCGACGCGTGCGTCAGACGCGCCGCAGGGTGAACTGGTCGCTGGTGGTTCCGGTCAGCAGGAGTTCGAGCCGGCCGGACACCGCGTAGTCGCCGTACGGGGTGACCGCCACCGTGGTCGGCGACGTGCCCGGCCACGGCTCCACCCGGCTGACCACGTGCGCCGCCTGCCAGGCACCGCCGCGGGAGCGCAGCACGGTGACCGCGTCCGGGCCGGGCGAGCCCAGCGAGTTGGTCACCACGACCAGGTCGCCGTCCGGCCGCAGGGCCATCCCGTCGCCGCCGACCAGCGGCCGCTCCAGCTGGACCGGCGTGAACGCGGCCGGGTCGCGCAGCGGTACCCGGAACAGCGTGCCGTCCGAGTACCGCACGATGAGCAGGAACCCGGCCGGGTCCCAGACGATCCCGTTCAGGCCGATGCTGGGGCTGGCCAGCCGGGGATCGCTGACCAGCACCGAGGCGTGCCCGGCCGTGTCGATCCTGTACACCGTGTCCGACGCCGGGTCGGTGACGTAGGCGTTGCCCCAGCGGTCGACGGTGAGGTCGTTGGCCGCGTGGTTGCCGGGTCCGATCGCCAGGTCGACGAGGTGCAGCGGCCGGCCGGTGGCGAGGTCGAAGATGCCGACGCCGGACACCTTGTCGAGGGTGTCGGGGCCGCTGCGCTCGCCGTGGCCGATGTCGCCGTACGCGACGAGGAACCGGTGCCGGGCCGCGTCGACGTGCACGCCGAAGGTGGACACCATCACCGGGTCGCTGGCCAGCGTGCGTACCGACCCGTCGGTGCGGACCACCGACACGGTGCCGTGCCGTACCGAGCTGACCAGGAAGGCGCGCCGGGTCGGGTCCCAGGCCACGCCCTCCGGGTGCAGGGACGGCGCGCTCGCCTCGATGACCGGCGCAGGCCTGCCGGAGCCGGCCGGCCGGTGCGCCGCGGACGCGCCGGGCACGGCGGCCGCCAGCGCGAGGCCGGCCGCGCCGAGCACGGTGGCGGAGTTCCGGAGAAGTCTCATGTCTCTCCTTGATGGGGACTATTACGGGCTCGAACATTAGTCAGAGTCCTGATGCTCGTCAATGTTCTACCAAGTGGCGGAGCTCATAGGATGCGGACATGCGGATGCCCATCGACCAGCGCCTCGGCAGTCACCTCAAGCGCGTCGAGCAGGACCTCATGGCCGCCAAGAACGCGGCGGTGAAGGAGGCCGGGCTGACCGTCCCGCAGTACGCGGCGCTGCTGGTGCTCTGGGAGAACCCGGGCATCTCCGCCGCCGGGCTGGCGCGCGGCTGCCAGGTGACGCCGCAGACGATGACGACGATCCTGCAGAACCTGGAGGCTCAGGGCCTGATCGAGCGGACGCAACACCCTTGGCACCGCAACGTGATGGAGATCCGGCTCACCGAGGCCGGTGAGGCCGCCTTCGACCGGGCCGACGCCAGGGCCGTCCCCGTCGAACGCCGCCTCGCCGCCGCCTTCACCCCGGACGAGTACCAGACCCTGATCAAGCTGCTGGCCCGCTGCTCCGAGGTCCTGACCAGCTCCTGACCGCTACCCGCAGATCACCCTCCGCTCGCGGGCGTTCTCCCAGAAGACCGCCTGCGCGACGACCCGGCGCGCCCTGCCGTCCGCCAGCTTCCGGGTGTCGACGGCGACCTCCCAGTGGTAGGCGGCGTGGAAGTCGAGGCGCAGGCTCGGTCCGAGCGGTCGCCCGGCCAGGTTGTCGACCGTCTTCACCCAGCCGGCCGGGACGACGCCGACCACGATCGACCGCGCCGTCAGCCGGTCGTTGACGCCGCCGTGGACCTCCCACAGCACCTCGGTCGCGCGCTGGGTCGACGGGTCGTACGTCGACACCGTCAGCGACCTCAGGTGCTCGCTCCGCGGGCAGTGCCCGTAGGCGGACACCGTGAGCCGGTCGCCGTCGCGCCGGACGGCGAGGGCGTACCGCGGATCGGTCCCGCGGACGGCCGCCAACAGCGTCGCCAGCAGCCCCACCACCACCAGCGGCGCCACCACGAGGGCCGCCGCCACCAGCGGTGTCGTCAGCCAGCTGCGGGGGGCCATCGCTCGACGGTACCCACCCGGACCGGTACGAAGGGTCGCGATAGGACTACGGTCAGGTGTCGATGTCGGTGCCGCGGCTGACGGACTCCCAGGCGGCGAGTTCGGCGCGGGCGGTGTCCAGGCTGGCGGCGATCGCGTCGGCGGCGACGTTGCCGAGCACCAGGCGGAGCGGGGGCTCGTCCGCGTCGAGGGCGGCGAGGATGGCGGCCGCGGCCTTGGCCGGGTCGCCGGGCTGCCTGCCGTCGAAGTCCGCCTGAGCGGCCCGGACCGGGCCGACGATGTCGTCGTAGGCCGGGTTCGGCGCGGTCTCCTGCCGCACGCCGCCGCGGTGCAGGCCGGTCCGGAACGCCCCCGGCTCCACGATCAGCACCCGGATGCCGAGCGGGCCGACCTCGGCGGCGAGCGCCTCGGACAGCCCCTCCAGCGCGAACTTGGTGGCCGAGTACGCCCCCACGCCGGCGAACGACATGCGCCCGCCCATGCTGGTGATCTGCACGATCGCCCCGGACCGCCGCCGGCGCAGGTACGGCAGGGCCGCCCTGGTGAGCGCGGCGGGGCCGAAGAAGTGCACGTCCATCAGGTCGCGCAGCTCGCGGTCGGTGGTCTCCTCGACCGCGCCGACCAGCGCCCGGCCGGCGCTGTTGACCAGCACGTCGAGCCGGCCGTGCCGGTCGACCACCCCGGCGACCGCCTCCCCGGCGCTGGCGGTGTCGCTCACGTCCAGCGCCACCGGGTCCACCCGGCCCGGGTACGCGGCGGCGAGGTCGGCCAGCGCGTCGGTCTTGCGGGCGGCGGCCGCCACCGTGTCGCCGGCCGCCAGCGCGGCCTCCGCGATCGCCCGCCCCAGCCCGGACGACGCCCCGGTCACCAGCCAAATCCTCTCGCTCATGCCGGCAGCCTAGCCAGGCAGGCGCGAACCGATCCGGCCGCCGGGCGAATCAACTGCGGGGGCTTGTCCCGGACGGAAGGAATCCGATGAACAAACCTGTACTCGCCGGCGTGGCCGCGACCGCGCTGGTGGCGGGCCTGATCGCGGCGTGGCGGCCGGCGACGGTGGCCGCAGCGCCGCCTGCCGCCGGACCGGCGGCCGCGGCCAGCACCGTGACGCTGGTCACCGGCGACAAGGTCACCCTGCGCGGCAGGCACCTCACGTTCACCCCGGCCCGGGACGACACCGTGGGCTCCAGCGCGCACTGGACCGACCGGTACGGCGACGTGCACGTGGTCCCCGGCCAGGCCATGGCCGCGGTGAGTGACGGCCGGCTCGACGGCCGGCTGTTCGACGTGTCCGAACTGGTCAGGGAGGGCTACGACGACGCGCACCGGCAGGACGTGCCGCTGCTGGTGAGCGGTACGGCGAAGGCGCCGGCCGGGCTGGCGGCGCTGGCGCTGCCGGCGGCCGGGCTGACCGCCTTCGCCGCGCCGAAGGCACGGGCCGGCCAGGTGTGGCGATCGCTGCCGGCCACCGCCAAGGTCTGGCTGGACGCCCGGATCAAGGTCGACGACACCGACACTCTCGCCCAGGTGGGCGCGCCGGACGCCTGGGCGGCCGGATACACCGGGGCCGGCGTGACCGTCGCCGTGCTGGACTCCGGATACGACGAGACCCATCCCGACCTCGCCGGCAAGGTGACGGCGGCGCAGGACTTCACCGGCGGCGGCAGCGTGCACGACGGCCTCGGGCACGGTACCCACGTCGCCTCGATCCTGGCCGGCACCGGCAGGGCGACCGGCGAGGTCGGCGTGGCCAGGGACGCCGGTCTGATCGTCGGCAAGGTCCTCGGCGACGACGGGTACGGGCAGGACTCCTGGGTACTGGCCGGCCTGGCCTGGGCGGCGCCGCGGGCCCGGATCGTGAACCTCAGCCTCGGCAGCTACCCGACCGACGGCACCGACCCGGTGTCGCAGGCCATCGACGACCTGACCGCGCGGTACGGCACCCTGTTCGTCGTCGCGGCCGGCAACGACAGCGGTGGCGGTGGCCAGGTGACCGCCCCGGCCACCGCGGACGCGGCACTGGCCGTCGGCGCGGTGTCCAAGAAGGACACCCTGGCGAGCTTCTCCAGCAAGGGGCCGCGCCGGGGCGACGCGGCGGTCAAGCCCGACCTCGCGGCGCCCGGCGTGGACGTGGTGGCCGCCAGGGCCGCCGGAACATCGCTGGGCGCGCCGCGGGACCAGTACGCCACCTCGCTGTCCGGCACCTCGATGGCCACCCCGCACGTGGCCGGCGGCGCGGCGCTGCTCGCCCAGGAACACCCGAACTGGACGGCCGACCAGCTCAAGGCCGCGCTGATGGATTCGGCGCATCCGGTCACCGGAGCCGACATCTACGGGCAGGGCACCGGCCGCCTCGACCTGGCCCGCGCCACCAGCCAGCAGGTCAGGGCCACCGTGGGCAGCCTGAGCATGGGCGTGCTCGCCCCCGGCGCCGCGCCGGTGACGAAGACGCTCACCTACGCCGACGACAGCGACGGTCCGGTCACCCTGGCGCTGGCCACCGACGCGCCCGGCGTGAGCCTGGGCGCGGCGAGCGTCACGGTGCCGGCGCACGGCACCGCGGCGGTCCCGGTCACCTTCACCGCCGCCAGCGTCGAGCCGTACCACCTCTACGGCGGCTGGATCACCGCGACCAGCGGCGTCACCACCGTGCGCACCACGGTCGGGGCGGCGGTCAACCCGGTCACCCACCAGCTCACCGTCGAGGAGATCAACCAGGACGGCGCTCCCGACGCGGAGTACTGCCTCGCGTACAACCTGGCCACCGGTGACGGCTGGATCGTCCCGGCAGGGCGGCCGGTGGACCTGCCGGAGGGGCGGTACGCGGTGATGGCCTCGATCAACACGGCACGCCCGCACCGCGATGCCGCGCAGGCCCTGGTCGCCGATCCCGAGCTGGCGCTGGACCGCGACGCGCGGCTGACGATGGACGCCAGGTCGGCCCGGCCGGCCGGCGTGCTGGTGGACCGTTCCGGCGCGTCAGCCGCCTACCAGTTCTGGGCCGACTACGCCGACGGCGACCGCAGCGGCGGCTTCTCCAGCCGGTGGGCGTTCGACATCGGCACGGTCTCGCTGGGCACGGTCAGCGGCGCGGTCAGCTCGCCGCACTTCCACACCGAGGTCGCCGCGACCATCTCCGAACCCTGGCTCGACCTGTCCTTCACGGCGGGTGGCGACCGGTACACCTTCCCGGGCATCTGGTGGGAGGACAAGCCCGGCCTCACCGGTGACCGGTCCATGCCGGTCGTCGACGGTGGGCGGGGTCGGCCGGAGGACCTGGCCGGCAAGGATGTGCGGGGCGCCGCGGTCCTGCTCAGTCCGACCGACGACGACAACGCCGACCTGCCGGGGTGGCTGGCGGCACTGGCGAGGGCCGGCGCGGCGATGGTGCTGTTCGTCGACGCGTACCCGGACCTGTCCACCGACTCCCCGCTGCCGCTGCCGGTCGCGACCTCGCAGCGGCCCCAGCTGGAGTACCTCCGCGAGCTGGCGGCGGCCGGCCCGGTGACCATGTCGATGCGGGCGGTCGCGGTCAGCCCGTACGCGTACGACCTCGACTTCGTGCACCCCGGCACGGTGCCCACCGATCCGGTGTACCGGGTGCACGACGCGGATCTGGCCCGCACGCGCACGCTGTACCGGGCGATGGGCTCGGACGGCTACCTGATCGCCGACAGCGTGCCGGTGTACGGGCCGGCCTGGCGGGAGGTCCTCCGCACCCCCGGCAGCTGGCGCGTCAGCGCGAACCCGTGCGGGTGTCTGGTCAGCGACCCGTCCGGCGGGGTACGGGACTACCACCAGGGCCGCAACCCGGACGAGGTGTGGAACTCCGCGGTCGTCGGGCCGGCGGTCCGGTTCAACCCCGGCCAGGATCCGGCGGTCGCGCTCACCCGGGACGGTGACATCCTGCAGGCCAGGGTGCCGCTGCTGGTCGACCCGGCCGGCCTCTCCTACCTCCAGGACAGGTACCTGGACGCGGACGGCTGGACCCGCCTCAGCCGGGACGGCCAGGTCGTCGGCACCGTCCAGCGCCAGCCGGGGCGCGGCGACTTCACCGGGGTGAAGGGCGAGGCGACGTACCGGCTGGACGCGGAGACGTCGCGAAGCTGGCCGTGGTGGGAGCTGTCCACGGACGTGTCGGGGAGCTGGACATTCCGCTCCGCGCACACCGACGGGCCGACGGTACTGCCGCTGCTGGCGGTGCGGTTCTCCCCGGCGCTGGACCCGACCAACACCGCCCCGGCCGGGCGGCGCTTCACCGTCCCGGTCGCGGTCCAGCACACCGAAACCGCCACCGCGCCGGTGACCGCGCTGGCCGTCCAGGTCTCCTACGACGACGGCAGGACCTGGCAGCCGGCCACCGTACGCGGCGGCGGCGACAGCTGGACCGCCACCCTCGACCACCCCGCCGCCCCCGGTTACGTCTCCCTGCGTGCGCAGGCCCGCGACCAGGACGGCAACACCGTGGACGAGACCATCCTCCGCGCCTACCGCCTCAGGTAGCCCGACCCACCACCGGCTCCGGCGACACCCCCCAGGTGTCGCCGGAGCCCCCCAGACGAGCCCCCCAACAACGAGGCCGAGCGAGGACCCCCAGC
This sequence comes from Mycobacteriales bacterium, assembly GCA_045806985.1. Classification (GTDB taxonomy): domain Bacteria; phylum Actinomycetota; class Actinomycetes; order Mycobacteriales; family JBJMIH01; genus JBJMIH01. The sequence continues at coordinate 13,056 of JBJMIH010000242.1, forward strand.
GAGGACCCCCAGCGAGGACCCCCAGCGAGGAGGCCCGGCGAGGAGGCCCGGCGAGGAGGCGCCCGGCGAGGAGGCGCCCGACGAGGAGGCGCCCGACCGGGAGCCCCGACAGGGCGGCCCAGCGAGCAAGCCCGGCGAGGAGGCCCGGCAAGGGGGGCCGACAAGGAGCCCCGACAAGGAGCCCCGACAAGGAGGCCAGACGAGGAGGCCCGGCGAGCAGGTCCGGCGAGCAGGCCCGGCTGGGAGGCCCCGCAGGGAGGCCCGGCAGGCAGGCCCGGCGAGGGGGCCGGGCGAGGAGCCCCGGCGAGCGGGCCGGCGAGGAGGCGCCCGGCGAGGAGGCGCCCGGCGAGGAGGCGCCCGGCAGGGACCCCGACGGGGAGCCCCGACGAGCAGGCCCGGCAGGAGGCGCGGCAGGCAGCCCCCGGCAGGCAGCATCGACGAGGAGCCCGGCATGGAGCTCCGGCAGGGAGCCCGGCGAGCAGGTCCGGCGAGCAGGCCCCTGGCGGGGAGGCCTGGCGAGCAGGCCTGGCGAGCGGGCTCGGCGAGGAGGCGGCCGGCGAGGAGGCCCGACGAGGAGCCCGACGAGCAGGCCCGGCATGGAGGCTCGGCAGGGAGCTCCGGTGAGCAGGCCCGCCGAGCAGGCGCGGCCGGGAGGCGCGGCGGGGAGGCGCGGCGGGGAGGCGCGGCGGGGAGGCGCGGCGGGGAGGCGCGGCGGGGAGGTCCGGCGGGGAGGCGCCTGGCGGGGAGGCCCGGTGGCGAGGTACGGCGGGTTGGAACTGAGGGTGTGCGGCCGGCGAGGTGGTCCGGGGGAGGGCAGGGCGGGGGGGTCCGGTCGGGGATCGGGGGCGTTGACAGGGGGGTGGGGCGGTGCTTGTCTGCTTGCGGAAAGCGCTTACCGCTCGGCATCGAGGAGCCGCCATGCGCCCCGGCCCGACCGCGATCCCGCTCCTCGCCGCCGCCGTCCTGGTGGCGGGGGCCGCCGCCGCGCCAGCCCGTGCCCGTGCCGGCGCCGGCCCCGAACCACCGCGTGGCCTGCGGGTACCCACCCTGGCCGTCGACGACACCAGTGCCACGCTGGTCTGGGAGCGGCCGGCCGACGGGTCCAGCACCGTCGACTACCACGTGTACCGGGATGGGCGGCTGGCCGGCGACACCGCCACCGCGTCCTCGGCCGCCGCTCCGCACCTGGACCGGTTCGAGGCCGATCCCGCCAACGCGGCGCAGGTCAGGATCGTCCGGCACGCCTTCACCGCCACCCACCTGCGGCCGGCCACCCGGTACCGGTTCACCGTCCGGGCGGTGGACGCGGCCGGGCACGAGTCGCGGGACAGCGCGCCCCGCACGGTGACGACCACACACCGGCCGGCCGTGTTCGACGTCACCGACTACGGCGCGGTCGGCGACGGCTCCACCCTGGACACCCGCGCCATCCAGGCCGCCATCGACGCGTGCACCCCCGGCGGCAAGGTCGTCATCCCGGCAGGCGTGTTCCGCTCCGGCGCGCTGTGGCTCAAGAGCGACATGACGTTCCAGGTCGCGGCCGGCGGCACGCTGCTCGGGTCAGACGACGCGGCCGACTACCCGTACGACTTCCTGCTGTACGACTACTCCACCGACCCGCGCTTCCACTCCCTGCTCAACGCCCAGACCTGGGACGACGGCAGCCTGCACGACGTCCGCGTCGTCGGCCCCGGCACGATCGACGGCGACGGCTGGAAGCGGGCCGGCGTGGACGCGGAGGGCTTCCCGATCTCCGCCCCGAGCAGCGCCGGCACCGTCAACGACAACGGCGTCCTGGCCAGGGCGCAGGTCGCCAGGGCAGCGGCACTGGGCAGTGCCAACCCGTACGGCACCCGCTCCAACCTGATCACGCTGCGCGGCGTCACCCGCGCGTACCTGGGCGGATTCGACGCGGTGAACCCGTCCTTCCACGACATCGCCGCGCTGCGCACCCGCGACCTCACCGTCGACGGTGTCGGCATGAAGACGTACAACATCAACAACGGCGACGGCCTGGACTTCGGCAACAGCACCGGGCTCACGGTCGTGAACAGCGTGTTCGACACCGGCGACGACTCGCTCAACTTCGCCGCCGGGCTGGGCGCGGCCAGCCCCGCCGACGGCCCGAGCGGCGACGCCTGGATCGCGGGCAACTACTTCCGGCACGGGCACGGCGCGGTCGTCGCCGGCAGCCACACCGGCGGCTGGATCCGCAACATCGTCGCCGAGGACAACGTGGTCGACCGGTCCGACGTGGGCCTGCGGATGAAGACCAACCCGGCCAACGGCGGCGGGGTCAGGAACGTGCTGTTCCAGTACAACGCGCTGCGGAGCGTCGGGCAGCAGGCGTTCATCTTCACCTCGGCGTACTCGGACCCGAGCGCGGCCATCGTGGTGGAGCCGGCCGCGACGAAGGCGCTGTTCGAGGACGTGACCGTGCGGCACGTGACCGTGGACGGCACCGGCAAGGAGTCGATCGGCGTGCTCGGCGTGCCGGACCGGTACCACCGGCGGCTGCGCTTCGACGACGTCCACTTCCTGGACGCGCACCCGGCCAGCATCGCGTACCTGCGCGACAGCACCTTCCACGACGTGGTGTTCGACCGCACCCCGGAACCGTGGGCGGTGACCAGCTCAACCGGCCTGCGCTTCACCGGCCGGACCACGGCGACGGCCGTCACCGCCGACGCGGCGCGCGGGCCGGCCTGGCCGCGCGGGGCCTCGCTGACCGCGACCGCCGTCACCGGCACGGCGGCGACGCTGGCCTGGCCGGCGGCGACCGATCCCACCGCGGTGGCGTCCTATGTGATCACCCGGGACGGCGGCGTGCCGGTGGCCACCGTGCCGGGCACGGCGCTGACCGCGAGCGTGACCGGGTTGTCGCCGGCGCTGGCGTACCGGTTCGCGGTGCGGGCAGTGGACGCGACCGGCAACGCGGCCGGCGGGCCGGCCGTCGACGTGACGACCACCGGCGTGCCGGACGTGACCGCGCCCACGGTGCCGGCCGGCGCGGGCGCGTTCACCGCCGTCCCGGGCGGCACCGGCACCACCTGGGCGGCGCTGCGCTGGCTGCCGGCCACCGACACCTACGGCGTGGCCGGGTACCGGATCTCCGTGGACGGCCGGCCGGTCGGGACGGCCGCCGGCGACGCGACCGCGTTCGTCGCCACCCGGCTGGCGGCGGGCACGACCCACACCGTCACGCTGCGCGCCCTCGACGCGAGCGGCAACGCGGCGGCGTACCCGGTGGCGGTCACGGTGACGACGCTGCCGCCGTACGACACGGGCGCGCCGCGCTGGCCCCGCGGGGCGCGGCTGGTCGCGACCGGCGTGACCAGCGGCAGCGTGACGCTACGCTGGACGCCGGCCGTCGACGACCAGCGGGTGGTCGGGTACCGGGTCTACCGGGACGGGCGGCCGGTGCCGGCCGGGGCGGTGTTCAGCCCCGTCGACGGCGCCGCGACCACGGCGGGTGACGCGTACACGGTCACCGGCCTCGCGCCGGGCAGCACGTACGTGTTCACCGTCCAGGCCGGCGACACGGTCGACCGGTGGTCCGGCAGCGGCCCGTCCGTCCGGGTGACGACTACCGGCGGTGCCTGACCGCCGGGGTCCGGGTTCCAGCCGTCGTCGCCGGCCAGGTAGGCGGCGGGGGTGTACTGGCTGGCCTGGGCGTCGGTGAGCTGCGGCCGGTTGGCGTTCACCCCGGCGCCGGGGCCGGTGTTGTGGTACTCGAAGAAGCGCGCGTCCTTCCAGGAGAAGCCGCTCATGTCCGTCCACGGCTGCGCGGTCTTGATCGCGGCCGGGAGGGCGGTCTCGCGGTAGACGACCTGGGCGATCGCGTTCGGGTCGCCGCTGGGGTGCCAGGGCCGTCCGAGGTAGACGGTGTTCGCCGCGCCGTCGCTGAGCACCGTGCTGTGGGTGATGAGGTACCCGTGCGGGTGGCTGATGTCGGTGGCGGCGGCG
>JBJMIH010000243.1:0-16006 GCA_045806985.1 Mycobacteriales bacterium
CGCCGACCTGGTGGTCACGGTGGCCAGGCCGACGCTGCGCTCGCTGAACGCGGTCAAGCCGCACCTGGCGGTGCTGCGGCACGGCCTGCGCGAGACCACCGGCAACACCAGCCAGCTCACGCTGCTGCTGGTGGGCACCGGCCCGTACGGGCCCGCCGAGGTGGCCAAGGAGTTCAACGTCCCGGTGGTGGTGCTGCCGCCCGACCCGGTGGCGGCGAGCTGGCTGTCCGACGGGGTCGGCCGGCCGGCCCGGTACGCCAGGTCCCGGCTGGCCAGGGCCGCCCGCGCGGTCAGCATGCGGCTCACCGAGTGGATCATCGCCCGCCGCTCCGGCGGCCAGGCGCACGCGGTGCGGATCCCCGGCAACGGCGCCCGGCCGGTCGGTCCCGCGCCGGGAGACCAACCCGGCCCGCCAGCCAGGGCCGGCGACGTACGACGCGGCCACCCACATCCCGGGGCAGCTCGCTGGCCCGCCGGCGAAGCCGCGCGCGCTCACCGCCGTACCCGACGAGCCCACCGGTGTCGAGCAGGCCAACGCCCTGCGCGAGCTGGACCAGTCGGCGGTGCGGGAGATCCGGCAGCGGGTCAGCCGGCGGCTGGAGGAGCTGCGCCAGCGGCAGACCACCACGATGGAGCACGAGCGGGCCGCCGCGCCCGACCTGATCCTGCAGGAGACCCAGCGCTGGGCGGAGGAGCAGCTGCGGGGTACCGGCCAGCGGGTCGACCCGATGGTCGAGGCGGCGCTGCGGCGCGCGGTGTACGACCGGATGTACGGCCTCGGCCCGCTCCAGCCGCTGCTGGAGGACGAGCGCATCGAGAACATCGAGATCGACGGGTACGACAACATCTGGGTCACCTACAGCGGCCAGCAGCCGCAGCGGATCGCCCCGATCGTGGAGAACGACGCCGAGCTGGAGGAGCTGATCCGCAACTTCGCCGCCCGCGAGGGGCAGACGGCGCGGGAGTTCTCCACCGCCCGGCCGATCCTGCACCTGCGGCTGTCCGACGGCAGCCGGCTCACCGCCATCAAGGACGTGAGCAAGCGGATCGGGGTGGCGATCCGCCGGCACCGGCTGGTCGACGTCGACCTGGACGACCTGGTGCGGATCGGCTCCATCGACACCACGATCCGCGACTTCCTGCGTGCCGCCGTCCGGGCCAGGATGCACATCGTCGTCACCGGCGGCATGAACGCCGGCAAGACCACCCTGGTACGGGCGCTGGCCAACGAGGTGGGGCCGCACGAGCGGATCGCCACCATCGAGAGCGAGTTCGAGCTGCACCTCGGCGACCTGCCGCACCGGCACCCGCGGCTGATCGAGCTGGAGGCCCGGCAGGGCAGCAGCGAGGACGACGCCGGCGAGGTCACCCTGTACGACCTGCTGGTCGCCTCGCTGCGCCTCGGCCTGGACCGCATCATCGTCGGCGAGGTCAAGGGCCCGGAGATCGTGCCGATGCTGATGGCGATGTCCTGCGGCCATCCCGGCTCGCTGTCCACCATCCACGCCAACTCCGCGATCCACGTGTTCAACCGCATCGCCTCGATGGCCTCGGTCGCCCCGGACCGGCGCACCCAGCCGCTGAACCGGGACGGCGCGTTCTCCTACACCGCCGACGCGCTCGACCTGGTCGTGCACGTGCAGCTGGTCGACCTCACCTCGGTGGGCGGCGGCCGGCACCGGTACGTGTCCGAGATCGTGGAGGTGCTGCCGGTCGGCGACGCCGGAATGCCCGGCCACAACCAGATCTTCAAGCCCGGCCCGGACGGCCGCGCGGTGGCCGCCGGCGCGGGCCGGCTGTCCGAGTCCCGCAAGTCCCGGCTGTACCAGGCGGGCTTCCACCCGAACCTGCTGTCGCCGCCGCCGGTGCCGGGGGTGGCGCGCCGATGACCGCCCTCGCCGCCCTGCTCGCCGGTGGCGTCGCCGCCGGCGTACTGGTCATTTTCGCCGCGCTGTACGGGCTGCCGCGGCAGGACGCGCACCCGGCCTCACCGGTCCAGCGCCGGTTCGCCCGGCTGTTCCAGCCCGACGCCGCGCACGCGCGGGGCCGCCGCGAGCTGCGGCTGCGGGCCCTCGTCGGGCTGGTCGCCGGGCTGCTGGTGCTGGTCGTCGTGCAGGTGCCGGCGGCGGGGCTGGCCGCCGCCGCGGCCGTCATCGGGCTGCCGCCGCTGCTGCGCCCGAGCGGGGCGCACTGGCAGATCGCCCGCTGGGAGGCGTTGCAGGACTGGACCCGCTCGCTGGCCGGCGGCCTGCGGGTGGGCGCCGGCCTGGAGCAGGCCCTGCTCGCCACCGGCAAGAACCCGCCCGGCCCGATCGCCCCCGAGGTACGCCGGCTGTGCCTGCGGCTGGAGGAGAACCTGCCGATCCGCCAGGGCCTGGGCCTGTTCGCGGACGAGCTGGCCGACCCGCTCGGCGACCGGGTGGCGCTGGCGCTGATGCTGGCCGTGGAGCGGCGCGGCCGCGGCCTGGCCGCCACCCTCAACACGCTCGCCGACGACGTGCAGCGCAAGGTCGCGGTGCGCCGCCGGGTCGAGGCGGACCGGGCCAAGCCGCGCACCACCGTCCGGTGGGTGATCATCATCGAGCTGATCTTCCTGCTGGCGCTGCTGCTGTTCGACCGCACGCTGATCGGCCAGCTCCGTACCGGCAAGGGCCAGCTCGCGGTCGTCGCCGCCACCGCGATGATGGGCGCCGCGGTGTGGTGGATGGTGCGGCTGGTCCGGCCGTCGCCGGGGTACCGCTGCATCCCGGCCGAACCCGGGCAGGGGGCACCGTGAGCGAGAGCGGAGCGGCGCCGCGTCGAGACGGCCTGAGCATCCGATGGTCGTCTCGACGCGGCATGAAGCCGCGTAGCGGAGCGAACCAGGGGGCACCGTGAGCGAGAGCGGAGCGGCGCCGCGTAGCGGACCGAATCGGGAGGCGCAGCCGTGAACGCGACGCCGCTGATGATCCTGAGCGGGGCGGCCGGCGGGCTGGGGCTGGCGCTGATGATCGTGGCGCTGGTGCCGAGCCGGCCGCTGCTCGGCGACACGCTGCAACGGCTGTCCGGTGAGGACCGGTACCGCGAGCACGCCGGCACGGTGGCGTACCCGGGTAGCGGGCCGCTGGAGCAGCGGCTGGGACCGCGGCTGGTGCCGTACGTCCGGCCGCTGCTGGTGTGGCGGATGCCCACCGCCGACCTGCGGATGCTGGGCCGCGGCACCGACGCGTACCTGGCAAGGAAGGCCACCTACGCGGTGGTCGGGCTGCTGTTCCCGGCGGCCGTGCTGGCGCTGGTGTCGATGCTGGTGGCGCCGCTGCCGGTGTTCGTGCCGGTGATCGTGAGTCTCGCGTTCGCCGCGTTCGGCTGGTACGCGGTGGACGTGGAGGTGGCCGAGGCGGCCACCAGGGCACGGGGTGAGTTCCGGGCCGGCGTGGAGGCGTACTTCCGCCTCGTCGCGCAGGCGCGGGTGTCGGGCGCGGGCGCCAGCGAGGCGCTGGAACTGGCCTGCGCCGACGGCAACGGCTGGGTGTTCCGCCGGATCAGGGACCGGGTGCTGTCCGCCCCGCTGGAGGGGATCAGCGCCTGGGACGCCCTGTCCGACCTGGCTGCCGAGATGCGGATCGGGGAGCTCGACGACCTCGGCCGGATCATGGCCGCGGCCTCCGACGAGGGCCAGCGGGTCTACGACGCCCTGTCCTCCAAGGCGGACGCCCTGGAGGACGCGGCCACCGCCGCCGAACTGGAGGAGGCCAACCAGCGCTCGGACAAGCTGTCGATGCCTGTCAGCCTGATGGCGCTGGCGTTCTTCATTGTCGTGCTCGTACCCGCTCTGCTGTCCGTCAAGTGAACGACCTCGCGAAAGGCGTGTCCCCATGCTCGACTACAGGTTCCTGACCACAACCGTTGTCGCGTTCTTCGCCAGGCACCGGGACCGGCTCGACGACGCCCGCCGGCGCGGCGACGCCGGAGCGATCTCCATCGAGGTGCTGGTCATCGCCGGCGGCCTGGTCGCCGCCGCCGTCGCGGTGGCCGCGTTCATCATGCAGAAGGTCAACCAGCACAAGGCCGACGTCCAGTGAGCCTCGCCGGTAGGAGGGGTGCCCGCCGCCGCGACGACGGCGGGTCGGTCTCGATCGAGATCATGGTCCTCTTCCCGGCCCTGCTCACGCTGTTCCTGCTGCTGCTCCAGGTCGGGTTCTGGTGGCACGCCAGGGCGATCGCGCTGTCAGCGGCGCGCGAGGGGGTGTCCTCCGGCCGGCTGGAGAACGCGCCGGCCGGCGCCGGCGACACCGCCGCCCGCACGTTCGTCACCAACAACGGCGGCGGGGCGCTGCTGGACTGGGGCGTGTCCGAACTGGACAGCGGGGAGCGGGTCCAGGTCACGGTGACCGGCCAGCCGATGAAGATCCTGCCGCTGCCGGGCATCAACTGGACGATCTCGCAGACCGCGGTCGGCGCCCGCGAGCGGTTCACCCATCCGGGGGACCGGTGAGGTCGCGGCGGCGCGACGAGGGGGCGACCAGCCTGGAGATGCTGGTCGTCGGGGCGCCGGCGATGCTGCTGTTCCTCGCCTTCTTCGTGGCGGCGGGGCGGATCTCGACCGCCGGCTCGGCGGTGGAGGGAGCGGCGCGGGACGCGGCCAGGACCGCGTCGCTGGACCGGTTCGCCGACCACGCCAGCGAGGACGCCAACGCGACCGCCCGGCAGAGCCTGGACGCCCAGGACGTCAAGTGCCAGAACCTGGACGTCGGCGTCGACACCAGCGGCTTCGCCGCACCGCTGGGCGCGGCGGCGCACGTCACGGTCACGATCAGCTGCACGGTCCCGCTGGCCGACCTGGTGTTGTGGGGCACGCCCGGCAGCAAGACGCTGACCGCGACGTTCTCCTCGCCGCTGGATCCGTACCGGGCCAAGGAGTGAGCGCGATGCGACGGCGCCGGGCTGGCAGCCGGGACGACAGGGGAACGGTCACGCTGTTCTCCCTGCTGCTGGTGCTGCCGATGTTCGCGGTCGCCGGGCTGGTGGTGGACGGCGGCCTGAAGATGCGGGCGGCCCGCGAGGCGACCGGGCTGGCCCAGGAGGCGGCCAGGGCCGGGATGGACCGCATCGACCTGGTAACCCTGCGCAAGTCCGGGAGCGTCACCTTCTCCTACCCGGAGGCCAGCGACGCCGCGCTGGAGTACCTCACCGCAAGTGGCAGGACACCCGCCAACGGCTACACCGCGGACGTGACGCCGGACGGCGTGGACGGGATCCGGGTCGTGGTGCACGTGCACCAGAACACCACGCTGCTCCGCCTGATCGGACTCAACGACTGGGACGTCTCCGGGTCGGCCGTCGCCCACCTCGAGACCGGATGAGAAACCGGATGAGGCACCGCATGAGGGGGTTCCCGTGATACCCAAGCCCGCCCGCCGGCACGCGGCCCGGCCCGCGGGGCGTTCGGCCACCGACATCCTCGGTGGGATGTTCGCGCTGCTGGCCCTGCTGACCCTGGTGGTCGCGCTGCCGGTCGCGCTGGCCTGGCTCACCCCGAAGCTCGTCACCCTGCCCGACCACGTGCCCGACCTGCGCGAGCTGCGGGCCGCGCTGCTGCGCCGCGACGACGGCCAGCACCTGGCGCTCGCGGTGATCGCCGGCATCGGCTGGATCGGCTGGCTGTGGTTCGCGATCTCGGTGGTCGTGGAGGCGGTCGCGCAGGTGCGCGGCCTGCCCGCGCCGCACGTGCGCGGCTTCGGCGGCGGCCAGCGGCTCGCGGCCAGCCTGGTGACCAGTGCCGCGGTACTGCTGTCCAGCGGTTCGCCCGCGCTCGCGGTGGCCGGGAACGCGGCCCCGATGCCGGCGGCGCCGTGGTTCCAGGTGCCGGTGGCGGCGCTGAGCACCGCCCCGGCCGGCGCGCACGCGCCCGGCCCGGTGACCGTGTCGGTGCCCGCCCCGATGGCGGCTCCGGTCGCCGAGCAGGTGGCGGCCCCGGTGGCGGCCCCTCCCCCGGCGCCCGCCACGGCCACGTCGCCCGCCACGTCGCCCGCCGGGCCACCACCGGCCCCCGACGACACGGCGGAGACCGCGCCGGTGCCGCCCGCGGCCGCCGGCGGCCCGGCGGCCGCGCCCGAGCACCCGGTGTACCAGGTGGTCCGCGGCGACAACCTGTGGAACATCGCCCGCCAGCACCTCGGCGACCCGAGCCGGTGGCCGGAGATCTGGGCCATGAACAAGGGCCACACCCAGCCGACCGGGCGCAACTTCACCAATCCCAACCTGATCTTCCCCGGCGAGCGGCTGACCGTTCCCGACGACGCCAAGGGCATCCCGGGCTGGCCGCCGCCGGCGGCGCAGTCCCCCGCGCCGGCCCCACCCCCGCCGCCGCCGACCACCGCCCCCACGCACCCGCCGACCCAGCATCCGACCGCCTCTCCCGCGTCGCCGAAGCACACCCAGTCCGCGACCCACGCGCCCACCCAGCAGCCGACGCAGAAGCCGGCGCCGGCCCCGCCGGTGCCGGCCAGCCCGCCGGCGAAGCACCCGACGGCGCAGCCCACCGCCCCGCCCAGCGGCCACCCGACCGGACAGGCCAGCAAGCCCGGCCAGGCCAGCAAGCCCGGCCAGGCCAGCAAGCCCGGCCAGGGGCAGGTGCCGCCGGTACCGTCCGGCGGCAGCGTCGCCGACCAGCACACGCCCCCGCCGGCCACCTCGCACGCGCACTCGGCGGCCGGCGAGCGCGGCAACGACGCGGTGCCGATCGCCGAGATCGGCGCGCTGCTCGCGGCCGGCCTGCTCACCCTGCTGGTGGCCGTGCGGCTCGGCCGGCGGCGCCGGCGGGTGGACGACACCTGGGCGTTCCCGCCGCCGGCCGACGAGGCCGACGAGGAGCTGGACTTCTTCTCCGACCGGCTGCGGCGCACCGCGGTACCGGTGCCGCGCGACCTGATCAGCTACGCGCTGCGCGCGCTGGGCGGGACGCTCGCCGCCGAGCGGCGCACCCCGCCGCAGGTGGTGGCGGCCCGCCGCGACCGCGGCACGCTCCAGCTGTGGGTGGCGGACAGCAGCCCGGCGGCGGCGCCGTTCAGCGACACCGACGAGCCGCACCTGTGGATGTTCGACTTCGACGACGCCGAGCGGATCGACCTGCCGGCCGCGGCCCGGATGCCGTCGCCGTACCCGTTCCTGGTGGTGGTCGGCTTCGACGAGCGGCGCAACGACGTCATGCTCGACCTGGAGACCGCCGGGGTGCTGTGGCTGCTGCCCGACGAGCGGGACGTCGACTCGGCCTGGGTACGCCCGATCCTGGCCGCGCTCACCTGCGAGCTGGCCACCAGCAACCACGCCGACCAGATGCGGGTGACCTGCGTCAGCTTCGGCAACGACCTGGTCGACGCGTTCGAGGACGACAGGGTCAGCTACGCCGGCGACTTCGACGAGGCGCTGGACGACCTGGAGACGGTCGTCGCCGGCGGCGCCGCGTGGTCGTCCTACGGCGCGCACCGCAGCCCGGAGGAGGAGCTCGGCGACCGGCCGCAGGTGCTGCTGTCCGCGCTGCCGCCCACCTCCCAGCAGTGGGACCGGCTCAAGGCGCTCACCCGTACCGCCCCGGACCTGCGGATCGCGATGGTGGCGCTGGCCGGCCCCGAGGTCGACCCCGAGCAGCTGCCCGGCTGGCGGATGCACCTGTCCACGGACGGCTCGGCCAGGGTCGAGCCGGTCGGGCTGGCGCTCGCTCAGGTGCAGCGGCTCACCGAGGAGACCCGGCGCCGGCTGGTGCACGTGCTGTCCAGCGCCCGCGGTCCCGCGTACGACGACTCCGGCCTCGGCGGACCCACCGGACCGGCCGGGCCGCCGCCGGAGCCGCCGGCCACCGGCCCGGGCCGGAAGCGCCCACCGGCGGGCGCGGCAGGCCAGGAACCGCCGGCCACCGGACCCAGGTCGGAGCGGCCGGCCGCCGGACCGGACAGGGAACCGCCGGAGCCGTCGAAACCGCAGGAGCCGCCGGAGCCGCCGGCCCAGGGACCGGATCCGGAGCGGCCGGCGGGCCCGACCGGCCAGGGCGACGAGGAGGCGCCGTGGCGCGGGCCGTCCCGCGGCGGCTCGGCCGGCTGGACCGACCCCGAGCCGGAGTGACACCCGCCGGTAGCGTGTCGGCCATGGACCCCCGCTGGATCGAGGTCGACGAGTACTTCACCGGCCTGCTCGCCCCGCCGGACCCGGCGCTGGCGGCGGCGCTGGCCGGCGCCGACCGGGCCGGCCTGCCGCCCGCGCACGTCGCGCCCAACCAGGGCAAGCTGCTGTACCTGCTGGCGCTGGCCACCGGCGCACGGCGGGTGCTGGAGATCGGCACGCTCGCCGGGTACAGCACGATCTGGCTGGCCAGGGCGGTACCGGCCGGCGGCGCGGTGATCAGCCTGGAGGCCGACCCGGCGCGCGCCGAGCTGGCCAGGGCCAACCTGGCCGGGGCGGGGCTGGACGGGGTGGCCGAGGTGCGGACCGGCCCGGCGCTGGAGACCCTGCCGGCGCTGGCCGCTGCCGACCCGTTCGACCTGGTCTTCATCGACGCGGACAAGCCGTCGAACCCGGAGTACCTGGCCTGGGCGCTGAAGCTGGCCCGCCCCGGCACGCTGATCGTCGCCGACAACGTGGTGCGCGACGGGGCCGTGGTCGACCCGGCCAGCGCCGACCCGCGGGTCCAGGGCGTGCGCCGGTTCACCGAGCTGGTCGCCGCCGAGCCGCGGCTGTCCGCCACCGCCATCCAGACCGTGGGCGCCAAGGGCTACGACGGCTTCGTGCTCGCCCTCGTCAAGTGACCGCGCTCGCCAACCGGCACGGAGGTCGTCGCATGGAGCAGTACACCCGGGGCCCGCTCACCTTCGATGTGGAGGACTCCGGGCCGGAGCACGGGCCGGTGGTCGTGCTGCTGCACGGCTTCCCGCAGACCCCGGCGTCCTGGAAGGCGGTGACGCCGCACCTCACCGCCGCCGGCTACCGGGTGCTGGCGCCGGCCCAGCGCGGCTACTCCCCCGGCGCCCGGCCGCGCGGCCGGTGGGCGTACCGGATCAGCGAGCTGGAGTCCGACGTGCTCGCGCTCGCCACCCGGGCCGGCGCCGACCGGTTCCACGTCGTCGGGCACGACTGGGGCGGCACGGTGGCCTGGTCGCTCGCGGACCGGCACCCGGAACGGCTGCGCACGATGACTTCGGTGTCCACCCCGCACGCGCGGGCGCTGGCCAGGGCGATCCTGACCAGCCGGCAGGTCCGCGACAGCTGGTACATGGCCGCCTTCCAGGTGCCGTGGGCGCCGGAGCGGCGGCTGCTGGCCGGCGACGGCGGCCTGCTGCGCCGCCAGCTGGTGCGCACCGGGCTGCCGGACGAGTACGCGGCCGAGTACGCGGCGGCGCTGGGCACCCCGGAGGCGCTCACCGGGGCGATCAACTGGTACCGGGCGATCCCGTTCAACACCGCCGCGATGGCCGGGGCCCGGCCGGTCACCGTGCCGACCCTGTACGTCTGGGGGGACCGGGACCGGTTCCTCGGCCGCGGCGCGGCCGAGCGCAGCGGCCGCTGGGTGCGCGCGCCGTACGCGTTCCGCGAGTTCGCCGGGGTCCCGCACTGGGTGCCGGAGACCGCACCGGACGCGCTCGCTGACGCGATCCTCGAACACCTCTCCTCGTACCGCTGATCTTCCGGTGCGAACCAACCGATCCCGTTCCGGCGAAGTCAGCTCGGGTAGACACGGAGGAGGTTTCGTGCGAGCTGACGACGAGGACGCCTACGTCGAATACGTGACCGCGCGCCGGGACTGGCTGCGACGGCTCGCGTACCGGCTGTGCGGTGACTGGCACCGCGCCGACGACCTGGCCCAACAGGTGTGCGTGCGGCTGTACGTGTACTGGCACAAGGCGGCCGGCGCGGACACCGTCGACGCCTACGTCCGCCAGATGGCGGTGCACGCCTGGCTCTCCGAGCAGCGGCGGGGCTGGTTCCGGCGGGTCCGCACGGTCGCCGCGGTGCCGGACCGGCCGGTGACCGGGCCGGACCCGGGCCGGCGGCTGGACGTCCTCGACGCGCTCGCCCACCTCGCCCCCGGCCATCGTGCGGTGCTGGTGCTGCGGTTCTGGGAGCAGCTCAGCGTCGCCGAGACGGCCGCTCTCCTCCGGTGCTCGCAAGGGACCGTGAAGAGCCAGACGTCCCACGGCCTGGCGGCGCTGCGCAAGCTGCTGCCCGGGTACGCGGGGCACTCCGTGGAGGAGTCATGAACACCGAACACCTCGGCCACCTGCTCGCCACCGTCGACGACCATCCGCCGGCCGGCGGACCGGACATCGGCGCACTGCTCGCGGCCGGCCGGGCCAGGGCCCGGCGCCGCCGCCTCGGCCAGGCCGGCCTGACCGTCACCGCGGTCGCCGCCCTCGCCGCCGCCACCGCGACCGCCGCGGTCGCCTGGCCGGGCCACCACGCCGGCGATCGCCACCGCACGCCCACCGCCGGCAGCAGCCGGCCGGCCGCCACCGTGCCGGCCGCGCCGGACCGGTACGACCCCACCGTCCGCACCGTGGACTTCGGCGCCCTCCCGGCCGGCCTGGCCCCGCACGGCTCCGAACTGACCCCGGCGAGCCAGGTCGCGTACGCGGGGGTCGCCGATCCCCGGCACGGGCCGGTGACCGAGGCGGAGCTGGAGGTGCACGCCCGCGGCTGGAACCCGGACCAGCCCGACCAGGGCGAGGACGTGGCCTGCGCGCGGGGAGCCCCCACCGACCCGGTGAACGGCCGTCCCGCCTTCCTGGCCGCCCAGCCGGACCGCTCCGGCCACAGCACCAACATGCGCTGCGTCACCGGCCTGGTGTGGGAGTACGCGCCCGGCTCGTGGGCGGAGGTCCGCACGACGGGGGACAGCACGACCGCCCAGCGACAGGCCGCCCGGGACATCGCCACCGGCGCGCGGTTCGGCCTGAACCTGCCGCAGGCGCTGCCCTTCCAGCTGGCCGGCATCCCGGCGGGGACGCAGGTGTACGGCACCAGGGCCGCCACGGCCGGGCAGCGGGACGGCTTCAAGGGCGGCGGCGGTATCACCCTGGTCGACGGCGCGGGCAAGCACCTGTACCTGGGCTGTGAAGCCAACGACACGACCAGCGACAACCACGCTGGCCGGGCCGACCGGCAGGTGAACGGCCACCCGGCCCTGTTCATCCCCCCGGACCAGCTGTTCGTGTTCAAGGTCAACGGCGGCGAGGTCTCCGTCGAGGCCCGGCGGACCCAGGCCGAGCTGGCCGCTCTCGCCGCCACCGTCCACCCGGTCGACGACCCGGCCGACCCGGGCCACTGGACCACCCACTTCCTGCCCTGACGAACCAGCCGCCCTGCCACTCCCGTGCGGGAGTGGCAGGGCGGCCTGTCCGCCGTCGTCGGCTAGAAGCCAACCACGAAGATCTGCGCGGGAGTTCCGTTGCAGCTGAACACCTGCAGGGCCACCCCGGCGTCGTGCGAGCCGCCGGGCACGTCCATGCAGAAGCCGGTGTCGCGGAAGTGGACCCTCGACTCGATCTTCGTCACCGCGGGAAGCGACTGTCCGGTGTTCCACTCGTCGTTGCTGATCGTCTCGGTGGGCTTGAGGAACCCGCAGTCGTTGTTCAGCACGCGAGCCCCGTTGAAGGCGCCGTCGAAGGCGTCCAGGCAGAAGCCGGTGGCCTGGTTGACGAAGTAGAAGTGGTTCGTCCCTCCGTCCACATTGAACTGCCAGCCCTGCAGGAAGCCGCCGTCACAGGGCTCCTGCACGACCGCCGCCGTGGCAATGGTGGAGTCGGGCTGCAGGCACAGGTTGCTGCCGGTGTTCTTGATCTGGTGGAACTGGGTGTCCAGCGGGTGGACCGCGCCGGCGGGAGCCGGACGCGCGTCCGCCGCCGAGGCGGTGACGCCGAGGCTGAGGCCGGCCATCAGCAGCGCGGCGGCGGCACCACCGATCTTGTTTCGCAGAGTACGACGCATGGTTCCGGAATCCCTTCGAGGTGTGTCACTGGGGAATCCGAACTCTGCCGACACGGGCTGAAGCGACGCTGACCCTGCGCTGACGCTGCCGTGTCAGCGCAGGGTCAGCGGGCCGGGACGGGCCTGCTCAGTCGTGTTCGGGTTCGCCGCGGACCTGGTGGCCGGCGTGCGAGAGGGCCTCGGCGAGCAGCCGGCGGACGTGGCCGCCTCGGGCGCGGTACAGCACCCGGCGGCCGTCGCGGCGGGTGGCGACCAGGCCGCCGAGCCGCAGTTTGGCGAGGTGCTGGGAGGTCGCGGTGGGGCTGGCGCCGGCCAGCCCGCTCAGCGTGGTGACGTCCCGCTCGGCCCCGTCGCGGAGTACCCAGAGCACCCGCAGCCTGGTGGGATCGGCGAGCAGCGCGAACGACGCGACCGCCGTCTCGACCTGGTCGTGGGTGAGGTCGTCCTGTTCGTGATCCTGCTCGATGGCCATCAGCTGCACATCTTAGCAGATGCGCAGGTATTGGGTTACCATCGGCGCATGGACGGGCATCACCACGACCACGACCACGAGCACCACGCGCACGACCACGGGCGTACGGCCTGGTGGCGGCAGGTGACGCACGCGTTCCGGCCGCACTCGCACGACCACGCCGACAAGATCGACGAGGCCGCCGCGAGTTCCGCCGGGATGCGGGCGCTGGTGATCTCGCTGGCCGTCCTCGGCCTGACCGCGGTCGTCCAGGCCGTGGTGGCGCTGGCCGCCGGCTCGGTCGCACTGCTCGGCGACACCCTGCACAACGCCGCCGACGCGCTCACCGCCGTACCGCTGGCGATCGCGTTCACGCTCGGCCGCCGGGCCGCCAGCCGCCGCTACACCTGGGGGTACGGCAGGGCAGAGGACCTGGCCGGGGTGGCGGTCGTGCTGATGATCCTGGCCTCGGCGGCGCTGGCCGCGTGGGCCGCCGTCGACCGGCTGGCCCACCCCGCCCCGGTGCGGCACCTGTGGGCGGTCGCGGGCGCCGCGCTGGTCGGGTTCGCCGGCAACGAGCTGGTCGCCCGGTACCGGATGCGGGTCGGCCGGCGGATCGGCTCGGCGGCGCTGGTCGCGGACGGCCGGCACGCCCGCGCCGACGGCTTCACCTCCCTCGGCGTGCTGGTCGGCGCCGGCGGGGTGGCGGCCGGGTTCCGCGCCGCGGACCCGCTGGTCGGCCTGGCGATCACCGCGGCCGTGCTGGTCGTCGCCTACCAGGCGGCCCGGGACGTGTACGCGCGGCTGATGGACGCCGTCGACCCCGGCATGGTCAGTGCGATCGAGGCGGCCGCCGCCGGCACGCCGGGCGTCCGCCGGGTCGGCGAGGTCCGCGTCCGCTGGGTCGGCCACACCCTGCACGCCCAGGCCGAGCTGGCGGTGGACGGCGCGCTGTCGGTCCGCGAGGCGCACCGGATCGCGGTCGAGGCCGAGCACCGGCTGCTGCACGCGGTGCCCCGGCTGGCCACGGTCGCCGTGCACACCGACCCGGACGGCAGCTACCACGACGCGCACGCGCCGCTGGACCACCACCGCGTCCGGCTCACCAAGCACGAGAAGAACGTGCCGGAGCCGGCCTGAGATGGGTCGGGGCCACGACCACACGCACGCGACCGCCGCCGCCGCGCACCGCGGCCGGCTGGTCGTCGTGCTGGCGATCACCGTCACGATCCTCACCGTCGAGGTCGTCGGCGCGGTGCTGTCCGGCAGCCTGGTGCTGTTCGCCGACGCCGGGCACATGGCCGCCGACGCGGCCGGGATCGGGCTGGCGCTGTTCGCGGTGTGGGCGGCGGCACGGCCGGCCACCCTCGCCCGCACGTTCGGGTACCAGCGGGCGGAGATCCTGGCGGCGGTGATCAACGCGGTGCTGCTGTTCTGCCTGGCCGTGTTCATCCTGTACGAGGGGGTACGCCGGCTGCTCTCGCCGCCCGAGGTGGCGCCCGGCGTGATGGTGGCGTTCGGCGTGCTGGCCGTGGCCGGCAACGCGGTGTCGCTGGTGCTGCTCGCGCCCGGCCAGCGGGAGAGCATGAACGTGCGCGGCGCGTTCCTGGAGGTGCTGTCCGACGCGCTCGGCGCGGCCGCCGTGGTGGCGGCCGGCCTGGTGGTGGGGCTGACCGGGTACCGGCGGGCGGACGCGATCGCCTCGCTGCTGATCGGCGCCGCGATCCTGCCGCGCACCTGGCGGCTGCTGCGGGAGGCCGTCGACGTGCTGCTGGAGGCCACCCCGAAGGGCGTCGACCTGGCCGAGGTACGCCGCCACCTGCTCGAACAGCCCGGCGTGGACGACGTGCACGACCTGCACGCCTGGACCATCACCTCCGGAGTACCGGTGCTGTCCGCGCACGTCACGGTCGACCCGCTGGTGCTCACCGACCGCTGCGGCGGCAGCCTGCTCGACATGCTGCACGCCTGCCTGGAGGGCCACTTCGACGTCGAGCACAGCACCTTCCAGCTCGAACCGGCCGGCCACCGGGAGCACGAGGGCGCGCGGCACGACTGACGCGGGGACAGACGCGACAGCGGGGTAGGTTTCGCCACGGGTACTTACCTGCATCGCAGTCTTAGTTGCACAATGTTTGCATGTCCGACCCCACCCCTCGGCTCAGCCGCCGCGAATGGTCCGAGCTGTCCGGCATGGCCGCGTTCATCCTCGCCCTGCACGTGATCGGGTTCGCCACGCTGCTGCTCGTCATCGCCCCGCACCACTACGACCTGGGCGGCGGGAGGGTCTTCGGGATCGGCCTCGGGATCACCGCCTACACCCTCGGGATGCGGCACGCGTTCGACGCCGACCACATCGCCGCCATCGACAACACCACCCGGAAGCTGATGGCCGAGGGCAAGCGGCCGCTCTCGGTCGGGTTCTGGTTCTCGCTCGGGCACTCGTCGGTGGTCGGCGGCCTGTGCGTGCTGCTCAGCCTCGGCGTGAAGGCCCTGGCCGGCCAGGTGGAGAACGGCCAGTCCGGCCTCCAGCAGACCACCGGGCTGGTCGGCACGCTGGTGTCGGGCACGTTCCTGATGCTGATCGCGGTGCTCAACCTCGTCGTCCTCGGCGGCATCCTCGGCGTGTTCCGGCGGATGCGGCACGGCGAGTTCGACGAGGACGCCCTCGAGCACCACCTCAGCAAGCGCGGCCTGATGAACCGCATCCTCGGCAAGGTCACCAGGGCCGTCACCAAGTCATGGCACATGTACCCGGTGGGCCTCCTCTTCGGCCTCGGCTTCGACACCGCCACCGAGGTGTCGCTCCTGGTGCTGGCCGGCAGCTCGGCCGCTTTCAGCCTGCCCTGGTACGCGATCCTCGTCCTGCCGATCCTGTTCGCGGCCGGCATGTCGCTGCTGGACAGCATCGACGGCTCGTTCATGAACTTCGCCTACGGCTGGGCGTTCTCCCAGCCGGTGCGCAAGATCTACTACAACATCACGATCACCGGCCTCTCCGTCGCCGTCGCGATGGTGATCGGCGGCGTCGAACTGCTCGGCCTGCTCGCCGACAAGCTCCACCTCAACGGCGGCTTCTGGGGCTGGGTGTCCCGTCTGGACCTCAACCTCGTCGGCTACTTCGTGGTGGCGCTGTTCGTGTTCACCTGGGTGGTGGCCCTCGCCGTGTGGCGGCTGGCCCGCATCGAGGAGCGCTGGACCGCGGGGCTGGCCACGGCCGCGCCCGCCTACGATCGGGGTGAGCCGACCCGCGAGCCGTGAGGAGCCACGCCGTGCCCGTGCCGTACGCCCCCGCCGAGGACCGCTACGACAGGATGCGGTACCGGCGCAGCGGCCGGAGCGGGCTCCAGCTCCCCGCCGTCTCACTCGGCCTGTGGCACAACTTCGGCCACGATCGCCCGCTGGACACGCAGCGGGCGATCCTGCGCCGCGCCTTCGACCGCGGCGTGACGCACTTCGACCTGGCCAACAACTACGGACCGCCGTACGGCTCCGCCGAGGAGAACTTCGGCCGCCACTTCGCCGCCGACTTCCGGCCGTACCGCGACGAGCTGGTGATCTCCACCAAGGCCGGGTACGACATGTGGCCCGGCCCCTACGGCG
>JBJMIH010000244.1:0-37828 GCA_045806985.1 Mycobacteriales bacterium
GAGGCGGACTACGGTCGCACGCCGTGAGGTCTCATCGGCGCTGCTCCAAGACCGGCTGCGGCCGGCCGGCAGTGGCGACACTCACCTACGTGTACGCGGACTCCACGGCGGTGGTCGGCCCCCTCGCGACCTACGTCGAGCCGCACGCGTACGACCTGTGTGAGGCCCATGCCGGCCGGTTGACCGTGCCCAGGGGATGGGAGGTCGTCCGGCACGAGGGCGACTACGTCCCGCCTGTCCCGTCCGACGACGACCTGGAGGCGCTGGCCAACGCCGTCCGCGAGGCGGCGCGCCCGCAGTCCCGCCCGGTCGAACCCCCGGCGACGGCCGGACCACCCGGCCGGCGCGGCCACCTGAGAGTGCTCCCGGCGCCGCCCGCCCCATAAACCCGGCGTCACGGGACAAACCGTACGCGCCGTCGGCGCGGTCGCCGGTGCCGGTAGGCTCCCCGCGTTGGACGTCTAGCGTGAGACAAGGGGAGTGCAGTGCCGCGCGACCTCGGAACGATCATCAAGGCGTACGACATCCGGGGTGTCGTCCCGGATGAGCTGGACGCCGACCTGGCCCGCGCCGCGGGCGCCGCGTTCGTGCGGCTGGTCGGGGCGAAGACCGTGGTCACCGCCCACGACATGCGCCCGTCCTCACCCGAGCTGGCCACCGCCTTCGCCGAGGGCGTGACCAGCCAGGGCGCCGACGTGATCGAGGCCGGCCTCGGCTCCACCGACCTGCTCTACTTCGCCGCCGGCAAGCTCGACATCCCCGGCGCGATGTTCACCGCCAGCCACAACCCGGCCCGGTACAACGGCATCAAGCTCTGCCGCGCCGGCGCCGCCCCGGTCGGCCAGGACAGCGGACTCGCCGACATCCGCGCCATGATCGAGGCTGGCGTGCCCGCGTACGACGGGCCGCGCGGCACCGTCAGCCAGCGCGACCTGCTCGCCGAGTACGCCGCGTACCTGCGCGAGCTGGTCGACCTGACCGGCGGCCGCCCGCTCAAGGTGGTCGTCGACGCCGGCAACGGGATGGCCGGCCACACCGTGCCGTCGGTGCTGGGCGGCCTGCCGCTCGACGTCGTCCCGATGTACTTCGAGCTGGACGGCACCTTCCCCAACCACGAGGCCAACCCGCTCGACCCGAAGAACCTGGTGGACCTCCAGAAGCAGGTCACCGCCAGCGGCGCCGACATCGGGCTGGCCTTCGACGGCGACGCCGACCGCTGCTTCGTGGTGGACGAGCGCGGCGAGCCGGTGCCGCCGAGCGCGGTCACCGCGCTGGTCGCGGTCCGCGAGCTGGGCAAGCACCCCGGCGCCACGATCATCCACAACTGCATCGTGTCCAAGGCGGTGCCGGAGATCGTCCGCGAGCACGGCGGCGTGCCGGTGCGCACCCGGGTCGGGCACAGCTTCATCAAGGGCGAGATGGCCCGCACCGGCGCGGTCTTCGGCGGCGAGCACTCCGCCCACTACTACTTCGCCGACTTCTGGCGGGCCGACACCGGCATGCTGGCCGCGATGCACGTGCTGGCCGCGCTCGGCGAGCAGGCCGGGCCGCTGTCCGAGCTGGTCGCCGAGTACTCCCGGTACGTCGCCTCCGGCGAGATCAATTCGACAGTGGACGACCAGGCGGGCCGGATGGCGGCCGTCAAGGCGGACTTCGGCGGCCGGTCCGGCGTGACCATCGACGAGCTGGACGGGCTCACCGTCGACCTCGGCGACGCCGGCTGGTTCAACCTGCGCCCGTCCAACACCGAACCGCTGCTGCGGCTCAACGTCGAAGCCCCGGACCAGGCGCGGATGGAAGCGCTGCGGGACGAGGTGCTCGGCGCCGTCCGCGGCTGACCCGGAAGGAGCGACCGTGAACCTCGATCCGGTCCTGCTGGAGATCCTGGCCTGCCCGGCCTGCCACGCCGAGCTGCGCCAGGACGACGCGGCCAGCGAGCTGGTCTGCACCGGCTGCGGGCTGGCGTACCCGGTCCGCGACGACATCCCGGTGATGCTGGTGGACGAGGCGCGCCAGACCCGCACCGACGCCGCCCCCGAGGCGGGCTCGTGAGCGGAGCATGCGGAGCGAACCGTAAGCACAGTGCGGTCGTGCCTCATGCGGCCGGTGAGCGAAGCGAGGCGGGCGGCGTGAGCGGAGCTTGCGGAGCGAACCGTAAGCACAGTGCGGTCGTGCCTCATGCGGCCGGTGAGCGAAGCGAGGCGGGCGCATGAGCTCCGCGGTACGGAGCGCCGCGTTCGACGAGAGCCGGCTGGACGACGCGGACGCCCTCGCCGCGCTCGACCCCGGCGACATGCTGCGCACGATCGCCGCGTCCGGCGCGCAGGTCAGGGAGGCGCTGGCCGCCGCCACCGAGTCCGGGATCGACCGGCTCGCCGAGGACGGCCGGCCGCGTTCCGTCGTGGTCGCCGGCATCGGCGGGTCCGGCATCTCCGGCGACGTGCTCGCCGCGATCGCCGGCACCGGCTGCCCGGTCCCGGTCATCACCCACCGCGGCTACGGCCTGCCCGGCTGGGTCGGCGCCGCCGACATGGTGATCGGCGTGTCCTGCTCCGGCTCCACCGAAGAGACGCTGTCGGCGATGGAGGTCGCGGTCGGCAGGGGCTGCGCGATCGCCGGCGTGGGCGGCGCGGACTCGCCACTGGCCGACCTGGTCGGGCGCGGGCGCGGGCCGTACGTGCCGGTGCCGCCCGGCCGGATGCCCCGGGCCAGCCTGTGGGCGCTGTCGGTGCCGCTGATCGTGGCGGGGCGGGCGCTCGGCCTGGTCCAGTGCACCGACGAGGACCTGGAGGCCGCCGCCGCCAGGCTGGAGGACATCGCCGACCGCTGCCGGCCGGCCCGGGAGTCGTTCGTCAACCCCGGCAAGCAGCTCGCCATCGACCTGGCCGGCACGCTGCCGATGGTGTGGGGGACCAGCCCGCTCGCCGGCACGGCCGCGTACCGGTTCGCCGGCCAGCTCAACGAGAACGCCAAGTACCCGGCCATCTCCGGCGTGCTGCCGGAGGCCAACCACAACCAGGTGGTGGCGCTGGACGGGCCGTTCGGCCGGATGGTCACCGGCGACCTGTTCGACGACCCGACCGAGACGACCGCGCTGCGGCTGGTGGTGCTGGCCGACAGCGACGAGCACCCGCGGGTGGCGCGGCGCCGGGAGTGCTCGGTCGAGCTGGCCGCCGAGCGGCACATCCCGGTCACCCAGCTCGACACCGAGGGCACGTCGGCGATCGAGCGGTTCGCCAGCCTGGTCGGGCTGGTCGACTTCGCCTCGGCGTACCTGGGCCTCGGGTACGGGCTCGACCCCACCCCGATCCACGCGATCTTCGAGCTGAAGGAGCGGATCCTCCGGCCGGCCGGCTCGTGAGTACCGGCGGGGGGACCAGGGCGGTACTGGCGGCGCTGGCGGCCAACCTCGGGATCGCGCTGAGCAAGTTCGTGGCGTTCGCGTTCACCGGCTCGTCGTCGCTGCTGGCCGAGGCGGTGCACTCGGTGGCCGACTCCGGCAACCAGGGGCTGCTGCTTCTCGGCGGCAAGCGGGCCGGCCGCCGGCGCACCGCCGAACACCCGTTCGGGTACGGCCGCGAGCGGTACTTCTACGCGTTCGTGGTGGCGATGGTGCTGTTCAGCCTCGGCTCGCTGTTCGCGCTGTACGAGGGGTACCACAAGGTCCACCACCCGGAGAAGGTCGACTCGCCGGTCTGGGCGTTCGCGGTGCTGGGCATCGCGATCGCGCTGGAGGGCATGTCGTTCCGCACCGCGCTGAAGGAGTCCGCGCACTCCCGCGAGGGCGAGTCGTGGCTCCGCTTCATCCGCCACGCCAAGGCCCCGGAACTCCCCGTCGTCCTGCTCGAGGACCTCGGCGCGCTGGTCGGCCTGGTGCTGGCGCTGGGCGGGGTGACGCTCGCGGTGGTCACCGGCGATGGCCGCTGGGACGGTGTGGGCACGCTGTGCATCGGCACGCTGCTCGGCCTGATCGCCCTCGTGCTGGCGATCGAGACCAAGAGCCTGCTGATCGGGGAGTCGGCGAGCCTGCCGGAGCAGCGCCGCATCGAGCAGGCGCTGGCCGACACGCCCGAGGTGACCCGCGTCATCCACCTGCGCACCCTGCACCTCGGCCCGGACGAGCTGCTGGTCGCCGCCAAGATCGCCGTCGACCACGACGACACGGCCGCCGAGGTCGCCCGCGGCATCGACGCCGCCGAGCGCCGCATCCGCGCCGCCGTCCCCACCGCCCGCGTGATCTACCTCGAACCCGACCTGTACGACGCGGGCCGGGCCGGTCAGTAGGCTGGCCGTATGACCGCGCCCGACTTCAAGGTTGCTGACCTGTCGCTTGCCGCCTTCGGTCGTAGGGAGATCGACCTGGCGGAACACGAGATGCCCGGGCTGATGGCGGTGCGGCGGGAGTACGCCGACAGCCAGCCGCTCGCCGGGGCCCGGATCACCGGCTCGCTGCACATGACCGTCCAGACGGCGGTGCTGATCGAGACGCTGGTGGCACTGGGCGCCCAGGTGCGCTGGGCATCGTGCAACATCTTCTCCACCCAGGACCACGCCGCCGCCGCGATCGTCGTCGGCTCCGGCACCCCGGACGACCCGCGCGGCGTGCCGGTGTACGCCTGGAAGGGCGAGTCGCTGGAGGAGTACTGGTGGGCCACCGAGCAGGTGCTCCGCTGGCCCGACGGCAACGGTCCGAACATGATCCTCGACGACGGCGGCGACGCCACCCTGCTGGTGCACAAGGGCGTGGAGTACGAGAAGGCCGGCGCGGTGCCGGACCCGTCCACCGCCGGCAGCGAGGAGGAGGCGGTCATCCTGCGGTCGCTGGCCCGGTCGCTTGCCGAGGACGGCACCCGGTGGACCGCGATCGCCGGCGGCATCCGCGGCGTCACCGAGGAGACCACCACCGGCGTGCACCGGCTGTACCAGATGGCCGAGCGGGGCAGCCTGCTGTTCCCGGCCATCAACGTGAACGACTCGGTCACCAAGTCGAAGTTCGACAACAGGTACGGTTGCCGGCACTCGCTCATCGACGGCATCAACCGGGCCACCGACGTGCTGATCGGCGGCAAGGTCGCACTCGTGTGCGGGTACGGCGACGTGGGCAAGGGGTGCGCGGAGTCGCTGCGCGGGCAGGGCGCCCGGGTGATCATCGCCGAGGTGGACCCGATCTGCGCGCTCCAGGCCGCCATGGACGGCTTCCAGGTGGCGCGGATCGAGGACGTGGTCGGCGAGGTCGACATCTTCGTCACCGCCACCGGCTGCCTGGACGTGATCAGGGTCGAGCACCTGGCGGCCATGAAGCACCAGGCGATCGTCGGCAACATCGGCCACTTCGACAACGAGATCGACATGGCCGGGCTGGCCGCGGTGCCGGGCATCCGCCGGGAGAACGTCAAGCCGCAGGTGGACAAGTGGGTGTTCCCCGACGGCAGGGCCATCATCGTGCTGAGCGAGGGCCGGCTGCTCAACCTGGGCAACGCCACCGGCCACCCGAGCTTCGTGATGTCCAACTCGTTCACCAACCAGGTCATCGCCCAGATCGAGCTGTTCACGAAGACCGACGACTACCCGACCGGCGTCTACACGCTCCCCAAGTACCTCGACGAGAAGGTCGCCCGCCTCCACCTCGACGCCCTCGGCGTCAAGCTCAGCACGCTGAGCCCCCGGCAGGCGGCGTACCTCGGCATCCCGGTCGAAGGCCCGTACAAGTCCGACCACTACCGGTACTAATTTTCTTAGCCGGATCCAGCTTGCCGCTGCCAAGGCGGAGGCTCGCGCCGCGTGCTGTTCTTTGGCACGCAAGCGATCCGACAACGCCGGCAGCGGGAAGCTGGGCCGGCTAGAGGTCTCCGCGCTGGGTGAGCCAGGTGAAAGCCAGCCAGCCGGGGAGTACCGGGAGCCAGAAGGTCAGCAGCCGGAACAGCAGTACCGCCGAGACCGCCACGTCGCCGGTGAGGCCCGCGGCGGTGAGCCCGGCGGCCAGCGTCGCCTCGACCGCGCCCAGCCCACCCGGGGTGGGCGCGGCCGAGCCGATCGTGTTGCCGGTGAGGAAGACCAGCGCGACCGTGGCGAAGCCGACCCGGCCGCCGAACGCCAGCACCGACGTGTACAGGCAGAGCATGAAGGCCAGCGTCAGCAGCAGCGAGCCGCCCAGGCCCATGCCCAGCTTCACCGGCCGCTGCACGACGTCCAGCAACCGCGGCCACACGCCGGTGAACAGCGGCTTCACCCGGCTGGCGAGCAGCCGGCGGACCGGTGGCAGCAGGCCGGCCGCCGCCCCCACCACCAGCAGCGTGCCGATCAGCACCAGCGCCCGGCTGGACGGCGCGAGGTCCTCGGCGGAGCCGGTGCCGGTGCCGGTCAGGTACCCGAACAGGCCGATCAGCACGATGTTGAAGGCCAGCCCGGACAGCTGCGCCACGCCGACGCTGGCGGCGGCCAGGCCGGGGGCGATGCCGGCGCGCTGGAGGTACCGGGTGTTGAGCGCGACGCCGCCGACCGCGGCCGGCGTGACCAGCTTGACGAACGACGCGCCGAGCTGGGCGAGGGTGGTCCGCCACAGCGACAGCCGTTCCGGCACGAAGCCCATCAGCGACAGGCCCGCGCCCAGGTAGGTGAGGCCCGCCGCGCCGAGCGCGACGCCGGCCCAGCCCCACTGGGCCTCCCGCACCACCTTGACGATGTCCACATTGGTCAGCTGGGAGATGAGGAAGTACAGCGCCGCCGTCAGGCCGACCACGCTGAGCACGGTGCGGGTGCGCAGCCGGACCAGGTTGACCGGCTCCACCTCGGCCTCCGGCCGCACCGCCAGCACGGCCCGGCGGATCTCGGACAGCAGCTCCCGGCGGTTGCGCAGCTCGGCCCGGGTCTCCCGGCTGAGCGCGACCGGTTGCAGCAGCGGCATCGCGGCCGCCACCGCGTCCGGGCCGAGCGTCTCCGAGCCGCTGCGCACCGCGCGCGCCGAGCCGACCTTGAGCGCGAGCGTGACCAGCAGCTGCGCCGTGTCCAGTCGCAGCGACAGCTCGCTGGCGGCGATCTCGCCGGACCGCAGGTCCAGCAGGCAGCCGCTGCCGTCCTCGGCGATCAGCAGGTTGCCGGCGACCAGCTCGCGGTGGGCGAGCCGGTGCGCCTGGAGCCGGCCGAGCTCCGTCCACAGCGCGGCCAGGTGGCCGTCGGTGAGCTGCCCGCCGCCCGCCTCGATCTCGGCGACCGTGCGGCCGGGCACGTGCTCGTACGCGAGCAGCGCCGCGTCCGGGCCGACCTCGGTGGCCGCGACCAGCTTGGGTGTGCGCACGCCGGAGGCGGCGACGGCGTAGGACATCAGCGCCTCGTGTTCCAGCGCCCGGCGTACCGACAGATGGGCGCGCCGGGCCACCGCCTTGCGCAGCCGGGCCCGCCGGTAGAGCCGGTACAGCAGGCCGACGCCCTGCTGGTCGCGGTCGAGGACGTACACGTCGACCTCGCTGCCGGAGGCGGTGGTCACCTGGTAGCCGCGGCTGTCCTCGCCGGGGTCGCGGCGGCGGCAGGACCGCACGTCCAGGCCGACCCGGCGCAGCGCGGCGACCACGGCGGTGCCGGGCGGGCGGACGTTGCCGGTGCCGAGCACCCAGCGGACGGTGAAGCCGACCGTGCGGGCGAGCGCGATGCTGACGCCCACGCCCAGCGGGGTGCCGTACCGGCCGAGCAGCGCGGCGACCGCGTTCAGGGTGAGCGTGCCCCAGATCAGCGCCTGCCAGCGGGGGCGCTGCGCCAGCCCGACGACGGTGACGTAGGCGACCAGGCCGGCGAGGAAGGCCGAGGTGGGGGCGGTCTGCGCGCCGTACGGCCCGACCCGGCTGATCGCCTGTTCCAGGCGGTCCGGACCGGGACCGGTGATCCACCAGTTCAGGGCGCTGGTGGCGACGGCGGCGAGGGCGGCGGCGAGGGCCGCGTCGAGCAGCCGGCGGCGGTCGCCGCGGAACAGCCGTTCCACCGCCAGCCAGACCGGCAGCACGAACAGGGCCGCGCCCGACAGCGTGCGCAGCGTGTTGACCAGCAGGTGGATCAGGAACGGCGGGGCGACGTCGCCGCCGTGGGCGATGTCGGCCTCCAGGCCGGTGAAGGTGTCGAGGGCGAACCCGCCGAGCAGCAGGAGGAGGGCGGTCAGCGCCAGCCCGAGCAGCGCGCGGAGCAGGTCGATCGGCTGCCGGACGCGGGTCGGCTGCGGCGGCTCCTCCACAGGGACGTCGAGCTGTCCGTCCACAGCGTGGACGCTTTCCACAAGCCCATCCACAGGCTTGTCCACATACTTGTCCACAGCGTCGCCGACCGGCCGGTCCACCCGCTCCCCGGGGACGTCGTTCACCTCCTCCGCCTGCACGCGCTGATCGTGACATGAGCGGCCGCTCGCGTGCGGGAGGCGGTCCCGGTGGCTGCCGGAAAGGTCACTCCATGTCGGACATCCGTCATGGCGGCGCGTCCGGGCCGCTCTGGTGGAGCGCGTCCACCTCCGCGCGGTACGGCAGCGCGGCCTGGGCGCCGGGCCCGCGGGTGGCGAGCGCGCCGGCCGCGCAGCCCCGCGTGACGGCCGTCACCAGGTCGGCCCCGTCCCCGAGGGCGACCGCCAGCTCCGCGCAGAAGGCGTCCCCGGCGCCGACCGTGTCCACCGCCTCGACCGGGTACGGGGCCGCCGCGAACGGCGCACCGTCCGCGTCCACCCCCACCGCCCCGGCCGCACCCCGGGTCACCACCACGGCCGGCGGCCCCAATCCCCGCAGCGCCACCGCCACCGCCGCCCAGTCCTCGTCGCCGCCCGGCCGGGCAGCCTCGACCAGGGCCAGTGCCTCCGCCTCGTTGACCACCAGCACGTCGGTCGCCTCGAGGAGCGAGGGAAGCAGGTCGTCGCCGCACGGTGACGGCGGTGCCGCGTTCAGCACCACCCGGGCGCCCGCCTGCCGGCTCAGCCGCGCCGCCGCCAGGCATGTCGCCGTCGGCACCTCCAACTGCGCCAGCAGCACGTCCACGCCGGCGAACCACCGCGGATCCAGCGCCGACTCCACCAGCCGGTCGTTCGCGCCCGGCGACACGGTGATCGTGTTCTCCCCGTCCGGCCGTACCAGGATCAGCGCCGTCCCCGTCGGCACGCCGACGGCGACGTCCATACCGGACACATCCCCCCGCTCGCCGGCGAGCGCGGCCCGCAACTCGGTACCGGCCGCGTCATCTCCGGTCAGCGCGACCAGCCGGCTGTCCGCCCCCAGCCGCGCCACCGCCACCGCCTGGTTCGCCCCCTTACCGCCCGCGGTACGCACCACGTCCCCACCCCGGACCGTTTCCCCGGGCAACGGCAACCACGGCACCCGAACGGTGAGATCCACGTTCACACTGCCCATCACCACAACACCCACGGTTCGACTGTCCCACCACTACGGGGTGGCGAAAGCGCAGTGCGGGCCGGTGGCCTTCGCCAGCTTGAGGTCCACGGTGGCGAGCGTCGCGTCCAGCGACTCGGCGAGGGCCACGTACCAGGCGTCGTACGCGTTGACGTTCTCCCGCAGTTCCCACACCCTCGAGGCGAACGGCTCATAGGGGAACAGCTCGACCCGCAGGCTCAGCAGGTCGGCGTGGGCAAGGGTCGCGGTGTCAGCGGAGATCTCGCCGGTCATCGCGGCCCGCCGCAGCACGGTGGCCGCCTCCACCGGCATGAGATGAGGTGCGGCCAGGTCGTCGCCGGCTATCAGCTGGTCGGCCCAGGAGCCCACTGGCCCCCCGTCCACGAGGGCGGCCACCACGAAGCTGGAGTCGACAACGAGGGTCATCGGTGGTCGGCGTCGCGGTGGGCCAGGATCGACTCCACCGGCAGCCGGGTGCCGAGGCGTTGCTTGCGGTCGCGGACCCGCGCGAGCAGGACTTGCGGGTCGGGTCGTCGGGCGAGCTCCATGAGCTGGGCCCGCAGGTATTCCTGCAGTGACCGCCCGCTCAGCGCGGCCCGCGAGGCGAGCTCGTCCCGCACCTCGTCCGGCACGTCTCGAATCGTAATGGCAGCCATAGCAGCATTGTGCTGCTGACGGCAGCGACTTGCAAGCAGTCAGTCGCGGGGGAGGCGGTGGGTGATCGTGGCGGCGGCCCGGAGGTAGACGGGGGCGGCGGTGAGGCGGTGTTCGCGCAGGCAGGCCTCGGTGAACTTGATGGCGTGCTCGTCGCCGTGCTCGACAGCGCGGGTGGCCAGTTCGGCGTGGGACGGGAGGTCCGTGGCGGGCTCGGGCTCCGGGGCAGGGTCGGGGCCGGGGGCGAACGCCACCACCAGGCCGGCCACCAGCTGCCAGGCCCGCGAGAGGGTCGGTTCGACCTGGTCGGGCGGGAGGTGCGGGAGCACCATCCGGATCGCGGCCGGCGCCGTGACCGAGTGGACGAACGCGATCGGGCTGGCCGGGCGGGCCAGGTATACCTCGGCCGCGGCGGCGGTGAGCGCGCTGAGCGTCGTGTCCGGGGTGGGTTCCGGGCGGTACGCGTCCAGGGCGGCGACCAGGCCTGGCGCCCGGTCCGGGCGTACGGCGGCCACCCGGCCGATGATGCCGGGGCCCTCGTTCGGCACGTCGGGGTCGAGCCGGGGGAGCGCGGCGAGGGCGTCGGCCGCGCCGAGCGAGCCGCGCAGCGCCGGATGGCCGGGGATCTCCTGGTACCGCGCCGCCCAGTACGCCAGCCCGTGTGCCAGCTCGTCCACCTTCAGCGGGTCCGGTTCCGCCGCCGGCCCGACCCGTTCCAGCCCGCGGACCGCGTGCGCCGTGCGGATGACCCCGTGCGTCGCGCCGGCCACCACGCCCGGCAGCAGCCGCGGCCACCAGGTGGCCAGCACCTCCCGCCAGGGCCGGTCGGCCAGCTCGGCCTGGAACAGCGCGGTCCAGTCACTGACCCGCCGCAGGTCCCCGAGCGCCGCCCGCCAGTCCTCGATCCGGCCCAGCCGCCCCGGCTCGTCCTCCAGCTTGCTCCTGTACCGCTCCACCCACCCGGCGACCTCGTCGTCCGCACCCAACGTCACCAGCGCGTCGGCCGCCATCGGCCCGTGGTTGGACAGGAACCCCCGGAACTCCGGCCCCGACCCCCGCAACCGCTCCAACGCGTCCAGGTAAGCCTCATCGCTCATACATCGATCCTGATCGATGCCCGCACCGCCGACAACCCGACCTTCGACCTAGGACCCTGGTTCGAGCCGCGCGCGCCGATGCCGCACACACCGCCGACACCCGCAGTCCGCCGGCCGTACCTCGTCAAAGTCCCGCCCGCGCACCAGGGCGTAAGTACGCCGCGCACGCCAACTGGTCACGTCGCACCGGGCCAGAGTGGAGACCACAACCACGAACAGGACCACGACCGCGCCGGTAGCGGCAGCGATCAGGAAAGGGATCAGGTACACCGCCAACGCGCCCCTCCAGCTGCCCTCCCCGTCGGGCACCTAGAAGTCGCTGCGCGGCCTTCCTCTGCCTACCTCGTGCCACGGCCGACGGGGCGGCCATGGCAGCCGGCCTGAAAGGGTTCAGGCCTCTACACGGGCCAGGAAATGTGCCGCTGCACATCCCCCACCTGGCTCGTGCCGGACCGAGCTTACTGGCATCGAGAGTCGGAGCGACAGTCGCGATTTCTGGCCGATGTGCGGCTGTCGGGCAGGGGGGCGTCAGGAGGGGGCGAGGAAGCCGGTGTCGGCGCGGACGGCGGCGGGTACCGGGGGTGGGGTGCCGGGCGGCGGGGTGGCCACGGTACGGGCGGCTTGGCGCAGGTTCTGCTGCGCCAGCAGCGCCGCGAAGCGCCCGTCCTCCCGCCGCCGCCGTTCGGCCAGCACGGCGGCCAGGTACGCCCAGGTCGGAGTGCCCGGCGGCGCGGGCGGGGTGGTCTTGGCGGCGACCTGCGCGGCGAGCCGCTCGCCCACGGTGACCTGCGCGGCCGGGTTGAGCTGGCCGAGCCGGGCCAGGTACCGCCGCACGTTCAGGGCCAGCCGGTCGTCCATGTCGGTGAGGTCCAGGGTGGCCGCCCAGCCGACCAGCGGCGGCGGCATCGGCGGCACGATGCCGGCCCGTACCGCCACCCGTTCCTGGAGCACGACGGTGCCGGCCATCATGTCCCCGAGCCGCTTGGCCCGCGAGGACAGCATCATCACCAGGATCGCGATGCTGGTTCCGAACCCGAGCAGCAGCAGGCCGGGCCGCTCTAACACCACTCCCATCAGGCCGCGGATCAGCGCCTGCCGGAAGGTGATCGGCCCGCCGTCGTCGCGCACCACCCGCAGCCCGAGCGCCATCTTGCCGAGCGTCCGGCCGCGGGTCAGCGTCTCGAACAGCACCGGGTACCCCAGCAGCACCAGCAGCAGCACCACCAGGTTGACCGCGACCGCGAGCGCCGAGTCGGTCTCGCCGGACGCCAGCAGCGCGAACAGCAGCAGCGACGCCGCCCACATCAGCCCGATCAGCACCAGCATGTCCAGGAAGGCCGCCAGCGCCCGGGACGGGAACTGCGCGACCTGGAGATCGAGTGCTACGGCTTCACCGGTGACGACGTCGTTCACGGAACCATCCTGGCGCATCCGGGAGGGATTAGGCTGCCCGGCGTGGACATCGACGCCTATGTCGCGGCACATGCGGGCGAGTGGTACCGCCTGGAGCAGCTCGTCAACCGCCGCCGGCTGACCGGCTTCGAGGCGGACGAGCTGGTCGCGCTGTACCAGCGCGCCGCGACCCACCTGTCGGTGATCCAGACCCGCTCGCCCGACCCGGTGCTGGTCAGCCGGCTGTCCACGCTGGTGGCGCGCGGCCGCAGCGCGGTCGCGGGCGGCTCCTCGCCGGCCTGGAAGGAGGTGTCGCGGTTCTTCACCGTGACCTTCCCGATGACGGTGTACCGGGCGCGCTACTGGTGGCTCGGGGCGATGGTGCTGTCGTACGCGCTGGCGTTCGTGATGATGGCGTACGTGGCCAGCCATCCCGAGATCTGGCCCAAGCTCGGTACCCCGGACGAGCTGAAACAGCTGGTCAACCACGACTTCCAGAGCTACTACTCGGAGCACCCGGCGCAAGACTTCGCGCTGGAGGTGTGGACCAACAACGCGTTCGTGGCCGGCGCGACGCTGATCTCCGGCGTCACCCTGATCTTCCCGATCTACCTGTTGCTGGACAACGCGGTCAACCTCGGCGTCGTGGGCGGCCTGATGATCGGCCACGGCCGGACCGGGCTGTTCTGGGGGCTGATCATCCCGCACGGCCTGCTGGAGCTGACCGCGGTGTTCGTGGCGGCCGGCATGGGCCTGCGGATGGGCTGGTCGTGGGTTGATCCGGGGCCGCTGCCGCGCACCTGGGCGCTGGCCAGGGCCGGCCGGGAGGCGATCCTGGGCGCGCTCGGCCTGATCGTGGTGCTGGCGGTGTCCGGGGCGATCGAGGCGTTCGTGACCCCGTCCGGCCTGCCGACGTGGGCCCGGATCGCGGTCGGCGTGCTCGCCGAGACCGCGTTCCTGCTGTACGTGTTCGGCTGGGGCCGGCGGGCCGACAAGGCCGCCGAGTCCGCCGACCTGGGCATCGGCCTGCGCGAGGACCAGCTCCCGGTGGCGTGACCCATGCTTGCCGCCCGTTCGCTCACAGCGAACGGCGCATGACGACGCGCCGGCCGGTGGGCGGGCGGCGGTACTCGGTGAAGCCGGCGTCGCGGAACAGCGTGACCGTGCCGGTGTACAGCTCGGCGGCCGGGATCTTCCGGCCGGCCGGGTCGACGGGGTAGCCCTCGACGGTGTGCGCGCCGCGCTCGCCCGCGTACGCCACCGCGCCGGCCAGCAGTTCGGCCGCCAGCCCCTGTCGGCGGGCGGTGCGGTGCACGTAGAAGCACGGCACCACCCACACGCCCGGGTCGCCGGCCTCGTCGCCGCCGGCAGGGTCGGGCCGCAGCGCCCGGGACCGCAGCACCCGCGCGTGCTCCGGCCGCGGCGCCACCGCCGCCCACCCCACGGGACGGCCGTCCCGCCAGCCGAGAACGCCGGCCGGCGCGCCGGACTCCACCACCGCCCGCAGCGCGTCCCGGTTGCCGTCGTACATCCCGGCCTGCCACTCCGGCCCCGGCAGCCGCCAGAACATGCACCAGCAGCCGCCGCACGCCCCGTTCGGCCCGAACAGCGCCTCCACGTCGGCCCACCGCTCGACCGCCCGCACCTCCGTACCCGTCACGGTGGTTACCGTACCCGCCGTGTCGCCGACCTACCCTGCGAGCTATCCCCATGTCGAGTTGGCCACGTACGATGTGGGAGTGAGCGAACCAGCCACCGAGCTTCCTGTCACCGAGGCCAGCGAGCACCTGGCTGAGGTGGCCGAAGCTGCCCACGAGGGCAAGGTCATCTACCTCACCACGGCGGGCCAGCGTATCGCTGCCGTTGTGCCACTGGAGTTGATCGAGCTGGTTGAGGACTGGGAAGACGTCGCCGCCGCCGAGGCCGCCCTCGCCGAGGGAGGCGAGCCGATTCCGCTCGAGGAGATCAAGGCCGAGTTCGGCCGGTAGGCTCAGCCGGTGCCGGTCTACTCGGTGCAGCTCCTGCCCGCCGCGCGCCGCCAGCTCCGCCGCCTCGACACCTCGGCACGAGACCAGATCCTCGACGCCCTGACCGCGTTGACTGTCGACCCGCGTCCATCCGGGGTAAAGGCACTCGCTGGAAGCAAGGCGCTCCTGCGCGTCCGTACCGGCGACTATCGCATCGTCTACCAGATCGAGGACCAGGAACTCCTGGTGCTCGTGATCGCACTCGGCCACCGTCGCGAGGTGTACCGCGGTCTGTAGCCCGCACTAGAGGCGGCCGGCGGCTTTCAGGGCGAGGTAGGCGTCGGCGACCCTGGAGGGGAAGACGTCGGCGGGCTCGTCGACGACGAAGACGCCGCGCTGGCGGAGTTCGGCGGTGATGCGGCGGCGTTCGGCCAGGGTGCGCTCGGCGGCGGCGGCCGAGTACACCGCCTCGGCGTCGCCCCGGCCGCCGGCCAGCTCGGCGACGCGCGGGTCGCCGACGGTCGCCAGCACCACCGTGTGGCGGAGGGTGAGCTGGCCGAGCACGCGCAGCAGGCCCTCCTCAGTGGGGGCGGCGTCCAGCGACGTGAACAGCACCACCAGGCAGCGCTTCCGCTCCCGGCGCAGCACCTCCGACACCATCAGCGAGGCGTCGGACTCGGCCAGCACCGGTTCCAGCGGCGCCATCGCCTCCACCAGCCGGGGCAGCACCTCGTTGCGGGTGGCGTCCTCCACGCTGGCGCGCACCACGGCGTCGCAGGCGAGCAGGTCGACCCGGTCGCCGGCCTTGGCGGCGACGGCGGCCAGCAGCAGGCAGGCGTCCAGGGCCGCGTCCAGCCGGGGCATGTCGCCGACCCGCGCGGCCGAGGTACGCCCGGTGTCCAGCACGCACACCAGCCGGCGGTCCCGCTCCGGCCGCCAGGTGCGGATCACCATCGTGGCCGAGCGGGCGGTGGCCCGCCAGTCGATCGAGCGGACGTCGTCGCCGGGCACGTACTCGCGCAGCGAGTCGAACTCGGTGCCCTGGCCGCGCCGGTTCAGCGTGACCGCGCCGTCCAGCTCGCGCAGCCGGGCCAGCTTCTCCGGCAGGTACTTGCGGGAGGTGAACGGCGGCAGCACCCGCACCGTCCAGGGCACTCGCCGGCGGCGCTGCCGGGCGGCCAGCCCGAGCGGGCCGTACGCCCGCACCGACACGTGCGCGGCCGTCCGGTCGCCGCGCCGCGTCGGGGTGAGCGTGGTCTCCAGCCGGCGCCGCTCGCCGCGCGGGATGTCGATCCGCTGCACCCGCGGCCGGGCGCCGGCCGACGGCACCCACGCGTCCCGGATCCGGCCGCGTACCCGCCGCCGGCCGGTGTTGTGCACCAGCAGGGTGACCGTGCCGCCGTCGCCGAGCCGGGTGCTGGTCATGCCGGACCTGGTGAACCCGAGGTCGGCGATCTTCCCGGCCAGCAGCACGTCGACCACGACGCCGACGATGAGCAGCAACCACACCAGCACCAGCAGGTCGGGCAGTGGCGCGAGGGCCGCGCCGAGCGCCGCCACCAACGCCGTACGGCCGGTGAGACTCATGGTGTCACCGTGGTGCCGGGACCGTCGCCAGCACGCTGTCCAGCACCGCGTCCGAGGTCACGCCCTCCAGCTCGGCCTCGGGGCGGACCATCACCCGGTGCCGCAGGGTGGGCTTGGCCAGCGCCTTCACGTCGTCGGGGGTGACGTAGTCCCGCCCGGCCAGCCACGCCCACGCCTTGGCGGTGTTGAGCAGCGCGGTCGCGCCGCGCGGGGACGCACCCAGGGACAGCGACGGCGAGGACCTGGTGGCCCGGCACAGGTCCACCACGTACCCCAGTACCTCCGGCGTGACCTGCACGGACTTGACCGCGTCGCGGGCGGTGGCGAGCTCCTTCGGCCCGGCCACCGCGTGCAGGCCGGCGGCGGCCAGGTCGCGCGGGTCGAAGCCCTGGTGGTGGGCCAGCAGGACGCGGATCTCGTCGTCCCGGCCGGGCAGCGGCACGGTCAGCTTGAGCAGGAACCG
Source organism: Mycobacteriales bacterium (assembly GCA_045806985.1). Lineage (GTDB taxonomy): Bacteria > Actinomycetota > Actinomycetes > Mycobacteriales > JBJMIH01 > JBJMIH01. Next base: position 16,532 of record JBJMIH010000244.1, read on the forward strand.
GTCGAGCTGCGCCTCCGGCAGCGGATAGGTGCCCTCGTACTCGACCGGGTTCTGGGTGGCGGCCACGACAAACGGCTCCGGCAGCGGCCGCGGCTCGCCCTCCACCGTGACCTGCCGCTCCTCCATGGCCTCGAGCAGCGACGCCTGGGTCTTCGGCGGGGTGCGGTTGATCTCGTCGGCGAGCAGCAGGTTGGTGAAGACCGGGCCCTCGCGGAACGCGAACTCGCTGGACCGGGCGTCGTACACCAGCGATCCGGTCACGTCGCCGGGCATCAGGTCGGGGGTGAACTGCACCCGCTTGTGGTCCAGCGCCAGCGAGGTGGCCAGCGCCCGGATGATCAAGGTCTTGGCCACGCCGGGCACGCCCTCCAGTAGCACGTGCCCGCGGCAGAGCAGCGCGATGACCAGCCCGGTCACCACCGCGTCCTGTCCGATGACGGCCTTGGCGACCTCGGCGCGGAGCTGGGTGAGCGCTTCCCGGGCCGCCTCCACCGCCGGATCGGGTGGGCCGGACGGCTCCGGCGGAGTGAACTTCGCCATCTCCGGCGGGGACTGCGGCGGCAGGTACTGCTGCGGCGCGAACTGCGGCTGGCCGGGCTGCTGCTGTTGCGGTGGCGGGTACTGCGACCACTGCCCCTGCTGCGGTGGCGTCTGCCCCGGTTGCGGCGTCATCGGTGGCTGGGTCACGGGCGGCGTACCTCCCGGTCGAGGGTGGTGGTCACGAGCAGGTCCAGGTCATCGGCGAGCCGCACGAGCCCGGCGTCGTCAGCCGGTACCGCACCGTACAGCAGCGCGCCCACGTGTGCGGCGGGCCAGCCGGTGTTCCGCGACACCGCCGCCACCACCGCGTCCATCGGCGGATCGGTACCCAGCCCGAGGCGGGGCACCACCTTGGCACGGGCGCCGGAGCGGAGCGCCTCGGCGGCCACGTCCCTGGCCCGGCCGCGGCGGTACAGCCGGCCCCGGCCCTCCACGGCCTCGGCCGCGCGCACCACCACCGGCAGCGGCTCGGTGACGGGCGGCCCGAGCCGGCGGGCCCGCCACAGGGCGGCGATCAGGCCGGCGAACAGCAGCTGGGTGAACGCGACGACCGCCCAGCCGGGCAGCAGGTCGGACAGGCCCACCGAGTTCTCGTCGGAGTGCGTGGCCCCGCCGCCCGGCATCAGCCAGTCCACGGTGTCGTACGGCTCGTCGGGGTCGGCGCCGAGCAACGCGAGCCCGAGCGCGGCGTCGCCCTGCTCGCCGAGCTTGCCGTTGGTCAGCGCATCGCCGGCCCCGAGCACGATGAGTTCCGCGCCTCCCGGCACCGTCGCGGTGACGAGCGTGCCGCCGCCGTCCGGGTAGCAGCTCTCGCCGTCGCCGCCGCGGTACGTGGTGCCGCCCATGACGGCCCGGCCGGCGACCTTCGCGGCGGGCAGCCCACACTGCGGGTCGCGGGTGCGGACCGTGGTGGAGCCGGAGGTACGCACGTCCACGCCGAGCCGTTCCAGCATCCCGTCGTCCGCGTTCACCAGCACCACCCGGGTGCCGGTGCCGAGCTGGCCGAGCCGGCGCAGCTGGCCGGTGGTGAGCATGTCCGGCAGCGGCACCATGACGACGGCGCCGGTGGTGCTGTTCCGCGCGTCGGACAGCGCCCGGTCGGTATCGGTACGCCGGCGCACGTCGACGCCGTGGTGGTTCAGCAGTACCCGGAGCGCCCTGGCCCCGCCGGTGCTGGTGCCGTTCGGGTCGAGGTTGCCCTTGGCGTTCCGGCCGCGCAGCATCCCGGCGGTGACGCCGACCAGCACGATCAGCAGGATCACGATCAGCACCGCCCGGCCGCCGCGCCACAGCCGGCCGGCGTCGGACCGGAACGCGCCCTTCAGCGGCGCTCCCGCCGGTGTCGTGGTCCCCGTCGTCGCTGTCCCCGTCGCGGTCACGAAATCGACCACCCGGCTTCGGCGGCGGCGCTGTCGGCGCTGACGACGAGGTGTGCCTGGCGGATGCGGGTGTCGACGGCGGCCATCTCGCCGTCCCACGCGGCGGTGGCGGTGCGCTCGCCGAACCACACCTCGTCGAAGATCCAGGCCGCCCTGCGCAGGTCGGCGCGGATGCCGGGGACCAGCCCGCCGGCCTCGGCGGCGATCTCGTCCGCCGTACGGCCGGGCCGGTTGTCCAGCACCCCGCGGTCCTCCAGCTCGCGGGCGACGGCCCGCATCCGCTCCCGGATCGCCTCGGCGTACCGGCCCGCGGCGGCGTGCTCGTCGGCCCGCCTGCGGTGCTGCTCGGCGGTGGTCGGCCCGGACTCGCCGGCGAACAGCTCCTCCGACTGCGCCGACCGGCGCAGCCCGCCGGTGACGTAGAGCACCAGCACGATCACGCCGACGATGAGCAGCGCCAGGATGAACCACTGGAATACCGCCGGCACGCCGGTGGAGGAGTGCACGTCCTGGCTCCGGTTGTTGAGCCAGTCGAGGATGTGGTTGAGGACCCGTTCCCACAGCGGCCGCCGGGTGGACTGGTAGACGCCCTTGCTCAGCTCGCGCCGCGCCTCGTCCCTGGCCCCGTCGCGGGTGACCGGGTCCATCGCGGGGGCGAGCGCCATGATCACGGCCGCGCCCCCGCGTCGGCGGCCGCCGTGTCCTGGAGCGTCATGTCGAGTGCCTCGGCGCGCATCCGGCGGTCGATGTAGAGCAGGGCGAGCGTACCGGCCAGGAACGGCTCGGCGATCGTCCCGGCCACCACCGCGCCCACACTGGTGAGGACGATCATCGACAGCGGCTGGGAATCGCTGAACAGCCCGCCGTCGCCGCCCAGGAACAGGATGCCGACCAGGTAGAACGGCCCGGCCACGACCAGCAGGATCAGCTCGTACATCAGGAAGGCCAGCGCCCGGATGCCCCAGACCCGGAAGAAGTCGGGCATCACCAGCTTCCACGACCGGCGCAGCGCGCCGAACGGTCCGAGCCGCTCCAGCACCAGCGCCGGCGTGGTGAGCGACCAGGCGCCCCACAGCAGCACGCCGGGCACGATGCAGAGCGCCAGCCCGAGCCACGGCACCAGCCCGGCGATGACGGCCGCCACCAGCAGCGGGAAGATCCGCCGGCGGATCCGCCGCCAGACCTCGCCGGACCGTACCGTCCGGCCGAGTACCGCCTCGCTGGCGACGATCACCAGCATCCCGGTGAGCACCGCCCCGACCAGGGCGGCCAGCAGCAGCCCGATCACGCTGGAACTGCCGCTGCCGAGCTGGGCGGCGATCGGCGCGCCGGCCGGGCCGAGGCTCACCTCGTCGGTGAGCAGGGTCAGGCCGGTGGCGATCACCACCTTGACGGCCACGACCATCGCGGACAGGCCGAGCACGGTACGCGGGTTGAGCCGGACGACCGCGATCGCGCCGTCCAGGATCTCGGTGAGCGTGAGCGGGCGGAGCGGGATGACGCCCGGCCGGACCAGCTGTACCCAGGTCACGGTGGCCGGCTTGGTGGAGACCGGCTGCGGCCGGGGTGGGGTGCCCGAAGTCCCGCCGGACCCCGGCAGGGCCCAGCTGGTAGCGGCCGGACCTTCGGCCGGGTTTCCGGACATCGCGCTCCACTCTCGCCAAGACCGGGGACCATCGTGGCACGTCGCCCGCTCCCCACCCAACGCGACACCACCGGCGCGGAGCGTCATCGGATCGTGCTCAATTGACTACAAATCGTAACTGGGGGTGGCGCACTTCACGTTCCGGAGCGGTCAGGTGCGACGATGCACCCATGAGAGGTCGGGTTCTGGTAGTGGACGACGACCCCGCGCTCGCCGAGATGCTCGGGATCGTCCTCCGCAGCGAGGGGTTCAGCCCGTCGTTCGTCGGCGACGGGGAGCGGGCGCTGGAGGTGTTCCGCGAGGCCAAGCCCGATCTCGTCCTGCTCGACCTGATGCTGCCCGGCATGAGCGGCCTGGACGTCTGCCGGGCGATCCGGGTCGAGTCCGGCGTCCCGATCGTGATGCTCACCGCCAAGACCGACACGGTCGACGTGGTACTCGGCCTGGAGTCCGGCGCCGACGACTACGTGATGAAGCCGTTCAAGCCCAAGGAGCTGGTGGCCAGGATCCGGGCCCGGCTGCGGCGCACCGAGACCGAGACGCCGGAGATCCTCACCCTCGGACCCGCCGACTCGCCGGTCACCATCGACGTGCCGGGCCACGCGGTGAGCCGGGACGGGCAGCGGATCAGCCTCACTCCGCTGGAGTTCGACCTGCTGGTGGCGCTGGCCCGCAAGCCGCGGCAGGTGTTCACCAGGGAGATGCTGCTCGAACAGGTGTGGGGGTACCGGCACGCGGCCGATACCCGCCTGGTCAACGTGCACGTCCAGCGGCTGCGGGCCAAGATCGAGCGGGACCCGGAGAACCCGCAGGTGGTGATCACCGTGCGCGGCGTGGGATACAAGGCCGGCCCGCCCTGAGCGGAGTAGTGACATGGCGCTGAGCCTGCGGCGAGCCCGGGACGGGACGGTTGCCTGGTACCGGCGGTCCGCGCTGTCCCGGCTCGCCGGCTCCGCCCGCACCCGCTGGAACCGGTCGCTCCAGCTGCGCGTCATCGTCACCACGATGGTCCTGTCCGCGCTGGTCGTCGGCCTGCTCGGGTGGACGATGTACTCCCAGGTACGGCACCAGCTGCTGACCTCGCAGCGCGACTCGGCGCTGGCCGAGGCCGACGCCGGCTACCGGATCGCCGCCCCGGAGCTGGCCACGCCCACCCTGTCCACCCCGGACACCACGCCGGGGGAGGGCCCGACCCGGCCGCAGCCGGAGGCCAGCCCGTCCCAGCCGCCCGACTCGATCAGCCCGGAGGCCTTCGCCCGCCAGCGCAGCGCCATGGTGAAGGTGCTCCAGCAGCTCGCCCAGGGCAGCAGCGTCACGAACCTGTACGACGTGATCATCCTGCCGGTCTCCAGCCAGCTCGAACCCGTCTACACCGCCGGCGTCGACGACACCAGCGTGCCGAGGGAGCTCGCCACCGCGGTCGCCAACTCCGACTCCCGCGACGTCAAGGAGGTCTGGGCGTACACGGAGCTGCGGCGCCGGTCCGGCAACGAGGTCCAGAACCTCGGGCCGGGTGTCGCGGTGGGCATGAAGCTCGGCGAGCAGTTCCAGCTGTACTACCTGTTCCCGCTGCACGCCGAGCAGCAGACGCTCACCTTCGTGCAGCGGCTGCTGCTGGTCACCGGGCTGGCCATCGTGCTGCTGCTGGCCGGCCTGGCCTGGCTGGTCACCCGGCAGGTGGTCAAGCCGGTGCAGGCCGCCGCCCGCACCGCGGAACGGCTCGCCGCCGGCCTGCTGGAGGAGCGGATGACCGTGCGCGGCGAGGACGAGCTGGCCCTGCTCGCCCAGTCGTTCAACGGCATGGCCGCCAGCCTGCAACGCCAGATCGCCCAGCTGGAGGAGCTGTCCCGGTTGCAGCGGCGGTTCACCTCGGACGTGTCGCACGAGCTGCGTACCCCGCTGACCACCGTGCGGATGGCCGCCGACGTGCTGTACGCCTCCCGCGCGCACTTCCCGCCCGAGACGACGCGGGCGGCCGAACTGCTCCAGCAGCAGCTCGACCGGTTCGAGGACCTGCTGGAGGAGCTGCTGGAGATCTCCCGCCACGACGCCGGCGCGGCGGTGCTGGACACCGAGGTCACCGACCTGCGCGTGGAGGTGGAGGCGGTCGCCGACGAGATGGGCGCGCTGGCCCGCCGGCAGGGCTGCGCGCTGGAGCTGGACCTGCCGGACGCGCCGACGCTGGTGGAGGTGGATCCGCGCCGGGTCCGGCGCATCCTGCGCAACCTGGTCGGCAACGCGCTCGACTACGGCGCCGGCAGCCCGGTGCGGATCCGGATGTCCGGCGACGCGGCCGCGGTGGCGATCGCCGTCCGGGACTTCGGCGTCGGGCTGCGGCCCGGCGAGACGGCCGCGGTGTTCCAGCGGTTCTGGCGCGCCGACCAGTCGCGGGCGCGCACCACCGGCGGTACCGGGCTGGGCCTGTCGATCAGCCTGGAGGACGCGCGGCTGCACGGCGGCTGGTTGCAGGCGTGGGGCGAGCCGGACGGCGGCGCGCAGTTCCGGCTCACGCTGCCGCGCCGGGTGGGCGGCCCGCTGATCCGCTCGCCGCTGCCGCTGGAACCGGACCGCGCCGACGTGCCCGCCGTGGCGGGCACCGACGACACCCCGACGGACCCGCGGAAGGACGAGGCCCATGCGTAGGTCGGTCGGCGCGGCGGTGGCCGCCGCACTCGCGCTGGCGCTGGCCGGTTGTGCCGGCGTGCCGCACCACAGCGCGCCGGCGACCGCGCGCAAGGTCCCGCCCGGTGTGACGGTCTCCACCACCGGCGACGTCACGGTGGTGCCGCGCGGGCCGTACCGCGGCGCCGCCCAGCGGAGCATCGTGTGGGGCTGGCTACGGGCGCTCAAGAGCCAGGACGGCGACTACCGGATCGCCAGGGAGTACCTGACCAGCGCGCAGCGCCGCCGGTGGCGGCCGAGCGGTGAGGTCAGCATCCTGCACGTGGACTGCGTGACCTACGTGCCGGACAGCGAGCTGACCACCGAAACCTGGGCGCGCCTGTGCCCCGACCCGGCCGGCCCGTCCCAGACCGACCTGCCCAACGACGGCCCCGTCTCCATGCGGGTGGTCGGCTCGGTGGTCGGGACGGTGAACCCGCGCGGCACGTTCCAGCCCGCCGACCCGGGCCGCGCGCAGATCTCGATCACGCTGACGCTGACCAGGGTCGACCAGGAGTGGCGGATCAACGCCGAGGACCGGTCGGCGGGAGCACCCAGCGACCCGTTCATCCTCGACACCGACTTCGACCTGGTGTACCAGCCCGTCGACCTGTACTTCGGCTCCTACACCAACTCGGCGCTCACCCCGGACCGGCGGTACTTCGCCGAGCGCGGCGACCGGCTGCCGGCCGCGATCGTCCGCGAGCTGGTGCTCGGCCCGTCGCCGTCGGTGGCCAGGGCGGTGCGCACCGGCTTCCCGACGCACACCAAGGTGCGCGGTGTGTACACCGAGGCCAAGGGCGCGCTCACCGTCGACCTGACCGGAAACGGCGTCGACGACCTCGACTCCGACTCCGCCGACCTGGTCGGCGCGCAGCTGGTGTGGACGCTGCGGCAGCTGGACGTGGTGACGATCAGACCGCTGCTGCGCGGCAAGCCGATCGGCCGCATCCAGGGCGGCAACTCGCTCAGCCGCACCGACTACGCCACCTACGACCCGAACGTGACGAGCAAGGCGGCGGCGTACTGCCTGACCGCCGCCGGTGGGCTGCAGTGGCTGCTGGGGCCGCAGGCGACGATCCCGCCGTCCCCGGCGCTGGCCGACATCGCCGTGGCGAAGAGCGGCACGCTGGTGCTCGGCCTGACCGCGCCCGACCAGTCCGGTGCCCAGTACGTCCGGACCGTGCTGCCCGCGTCGCAGCTCGGGCAGCAGGTGGACAACCCGGCCGTGCGGGTGGGACCGGACGCCACCAGCCTCTCGCTGGGGGGCACCAACGCGGCGTACGTGATCACCTCCGGCGGTCGGCAGGTGCAGCGGATCGACCAGGCCATCTCGGACACGCCGAAGGCGCCGGCGCCGGTGGACCTGCGCGAGGTGGGCGGCCCGGTCAGCCAGTTCGTGGTGTCCCGGGACGGGGCCAGGGCGGCGGCCGTGTCCGGCGACCGGCTGCTCATCGGGATCGTCCGCTCCAGCGGGCAGCAGGGGTACCTGTTCGACCAGGTCACCCAGGTCGCGCCGAGCCTGACCGGGGTGGTGGCGGTGGCCTGGGCGGACGCCGCGCACGTCGCCGTGCTGGCCCGGCAGGGCACCGACCTGGTGACCTCGCCGTGGCTGGTCGGCGTCGACGGGTACGACGTGGAGAACCAGGGCGGCGGCGGGCTGCCGCAGCCGGTGTCGGCGATCGCGGCCGCGCCGGACCTGCCGCTGATCGTCGAGGGTCCCGGCAGCCAGCTCTGGCAGCAGGCCACCCAGGGCGGCAACTGGACGGCCGTCCCGCTCGGCCCCGGCACCGCCGCCTGCACGCATCCGGAGTACTCGGCCACCAGCTCGTAGCCCGAAAATGTCGTACCCCCACGGCAGAGTGGGGCCATGCTGACCGCGCTGCTCGATCTCGTCCTGCCGACCTCGTGCGCCGGCTGCCGGCTCCGCCCGGAGCAGTGGTGCCCGGAGTGCGCCACCCGGCTGCGCGGGCCGCCCCGGCCCGCCCGGCCGCGCCCGTGCCCGCCGGGGCTGCCGGACTGCTGGGCGGTGGCCGGATACGGCGGGCCGGTGCGGCAGGCGATGCTGGCGTACAAGGAGCGCCAGCGCCGCGCGCTGGTCGAGCCGCTGGCCGAGGCGCTGGCCGCGGCCACGCTGTCGGCGGCCAGCGCGGCGGGCTGGCCGGGTCCGGCGACAGGTCTGGTGCTGGTGCCGGTGCCGTCGCGGCGGGCCGCCGCCCGGGCCCGCGGTGGCGACCACCTGCGCCGGCTGGCGGACCGGGCCGCGGCCCGGCTGCCCGGCGCGCGGGTGGCTCCGGTGCTGCGCCAGGTGCGGCGGGTGGCGGACAGCGCCGGGCTGTCGGCGGAGGCGCGCAGGGTCAACCTGGCGGGCGCGTTCGGGGTCCGCCGGCCGCCGCCACCCGGAGTGATCGTCATCGTCGACGACGTGATCACGACCGGTGCGTCGCTGGCGGAGGCGGCCAGGGCGCTGGCTGCCGCGGGGCACCCGGCGGCGGGCGGCGCGGTGATTGCTGCCACGGAGCGAAAGTTAACAGTTAGTAACAGCTGAACTGCGGAAAGGGGTTGGGAACTCGTCGCGAAGGGTCTACGTTCGGCGTACGACAGGCCCCGCGAGAAGTTTCCGGCGAGACGAGGGGAGGTCCGCTCGACACAGAGGTCGGCGGTACGCGAGCACCCCGACCTGGACCCCGACCCGAACCCGTACCAGCAGCGCCGGACCCTCACCGGCACCTCGTGTACTGGAGGAGCGCGTGGACATCGTCGTCAAAGGTCGCAATGTGGAAGTTCCTGACCACTACCGCCGTCACGTGCATGAGAAGCTGCAACGCATCGGGCGGTTCGACCAGAAGATGATCCGCGTCGATGTCGAGCTGTACCACGAACGCAATCCCCGCCAGGCCCAGAACTGCCAGCGTGTGGAGATCACCGCCGCCAGCAAGGGGCCGGTGGTGCGCGCCGAGGCGTGCGCGAGCGACTTCTATGTCGCGCTCGACCGGGCCGTCGAGAAGCTGGAGAACCGGATGCGGCGCTCGAGCGACCGCCGCAAGGTCCACCACGGTTCCCGCACTCCGGTCTCGGTGGCGGCGGCGACGAACGGCAACGGCGGGTACACCCCGCCCGGCACGCTGAGCCTGGGCGAGCAGGCCGGGGGCACGGTCGGCGTGATCGACCGGGAGGCCGAGCAGGCTGAGGAGCCGACCTCGGTGCTGGCGCGGACCGAGGGTCCGGGCAAGGTGGTCCGGATCAAGGAGCACGCCGCCGAGCCGATGACCGTCGACCAGGCTCTCCACGAGATGGAGCTGGTCGGCCACGACTTCTTCCTGTTCATGGACGCCGACACCAGCCAGCCCAGCGTGGTGTACCGCCGGTGGGCGTACGACTACGGAGTGATCAGGCTGGCGAAGTAGCGCGGGGAGTCGCGGGCCCGCCGATCCGCCTTCGTCGTAAACGTGAGAGGATGCGCCCCGTTGCAGGGCGCATCCTCCCTGTTACCGCCGTTGTCGGGGGTGGAGGAGACCGTGACCGATCCGATCCGCGTGCTGGTGGTCGACGACCATGCGCTGTTCAGGCAGGGCCTGCAGATGATGCTCGCCCAGGAACCTGACATCGAGGTCGTCGGCGAGGCCGGCGACGGCGCGGGGGCCGTGGCCGAGGCCGAGCGGACCGTACCCGACATCGTGCTGATGGACGTGCGGATGCCGGCCCGCAACGGGGTGGTCGGCGGCATCGAGGCGTGCACGATGATCCGCGAGACCGTACCCGCCGCCAAGATCATCATGCTCACCGTGTCCGACGAGGAAGCCGACCTGTTCGACGCGGTGAAGGCCGGCGCCATGGGCTACCTGCTCAAGGAGGCCTCGCTGGAGGAGGTCGCCGCCGGCATCCGCGCCGTCCAGGGGGGCCAGTCGCTGATCAGCCCGTCGATGGCGGCCAAGCTGCTCACCGAGTTCGCCAACCTGGCCAAGCGCCCCGCCGAGCGCACCCAGCAGGTGTCCGCCCCCAAGCTCACCGAACGGGAGATGCAGGTCCTCCGCCTGGTCGCCCGCGGCATGAACAACCGCGACATCGCCAAGGAGCTCTTCATCTCCGAGAACACCGTGAAGAACCACGTCCGCAACATCCTCGAGAAGCTCCAGCTCCACTCCCGGATGGAAGCCGTCGTCTACGCGGTCCGCGAAAAACTCCTCGAAATCACCTGACTCACCACGCCTGGTCAGGGGCGGAGGCCGGCGCGGAGGACGGCGAGGGCCCTGGCCGGGTCGGCGCGGCGGTGGGCGGGGGCGGTGAGGGCGGTGAAGAGGCCGGACAGCAGGGCCATCAGGTCGGCGATGTCGAGGTCGGGGCGGACGGCGCCGTCGTGCTGGGCACGGGCCAGCAGGTGAGCGATCTCGTCGCGCAGGTCGGTGGCGGTGGCGGCGAGGGAGGTCCGCACCTCCACGCCGGCGCTGTCCAGGGCGTCGACCAGGTCCTTCTTGACCGCCGCCTCGGCGGCGAGCCGGTCGATCAGGGTGAACAGCGCGACACCGGGGTCGGTGGCCGAGCGCAGCGCACGGGCGACATCCGCCAGCGCGCGGAGCCGGTCCTCCACGACGGCCTCGAACAGGGCCTCCTTGGTCGGGAAGTGGCGGTAGAGCGTGCCAGGCCCGACCCCGGCCCGGCGGGCGATCTCGTCCAGCGGCACCGCCAGCCCCTCGGCGGCGAACGCCTCCCGCGCCACCTCGAGCAGCCGGTCCCGGTTGCGGCGCGCGTCGGCGCGGAGCGGTCGTTCGGTCACGGTCGGCGGCATCCTCTCTTCACGGACAGTGCAACCGGGGCGCAGTCTCCGGTATGGTACTCCCATGCCCGCCACCACTCCCCGCGAGACCGTCGAGCGGCTGGTCCGCGCCGCGACCAGCGCCGACCCCGGCGACATGGCCGACTGCTACGCCACCGAGGTGGTCATCGAGATGCCGTTCGCCACCCCGGCGCTGTACCCGGCACGGATCGAGACCACCTGTGAGCAGCTGCGGGCCCGCTTCCGGGCCGGCACCGCGCTGCGCCGGTACACCGGCCTCGACCGGCTCGTCATCCACGAGACCACCGACCCCGAGGTGGTCATCGCCGAGTACGCGCTGCGCGGCGAGAGGGCGGCGACCGGCGAGCCGTTCACCCTGCCGTTCCTCATGGTGGTCACGGTCCGCGACGGCCGGATCGTGCACTCGCGCGACTACACCGACCAGGTCGCCGGCGCCCGCGTCCTCGGCCGGATCCCCGAACTGGTCGCCGCGTTGACGACCGGCTAAACCGTGTCTCAAAGTGGCCGCCGGGTTCCGAAATCCGCCAGCCCGCCGCCCGTCTCGCCACGATCAAGGAGTTGTGGCCGCGTTGTCACATGAAAATGCGGGCACAAGTCCTTGATCGTGGCCGCAGGGGTCCGAAATCGGCCACGAGCACAGGCGGAAGCCGACTTTGAGACACGCTAGGCGAGGGCGGGGTTGACCAGGGCGTACAGGTAGACGTCGCGGCGTGGGCCGCCGGCGGCGAGCGGTTCCAGCTCGCCGCGCAGCAGGCCCTCCCGGCGCAGGCCGCCGCGTTCCAGGCTGCGGATGGACGGCGCGTTGTCGGGTTCGACGCCGGCCTCCAGCCGCGCCAGCCCGACTACCTCGAACGCCCAGCGGGCCAGCAGCCGCACCGCCCGCGCCGCCCAGCCCCGGCCGCGGTACGCCGGGTGCACGCCCATCCCGATCATGCCGCGGCCCGGTCCGGTCATGTACAGCGTGATCGTGCCGGCGAACGCGTCGGTGACCGGGTCGGCGATGGCGAAGCTGGCTCGCTCCCCGGCCAGCCACCCCTTGAGCTGGCCGTGGATCCGCGCGGCCGCCGTGGCCACGTCCGTCTCGGCGGCCGGCCCGCTGCCGCGGATCTGGAACGCCGGGTCGTTGAGCTGCTCGCGCAGCCGGGTCGCGTCGCCGGGCCGGACCGGCCGGATCGCCACCTGCCCGTCGCTCATCGGCCTGGCCCACGGCAGCAGCGGTACGGCCGGCGGCTCGCCGGGCAGCCGGCCGTACACCACCAGCTCGCCGAGGGCGTCGGCGCGCTCCGGGTTGGTGGCGGCGGCCCGCAGCACCGCCTCCCGGCGCAGGCCGGCGGCGACCGCGACCCGCTGGCCGGGCAGGTTGTCGGCGGCCACCGCGTACTGGGCGCGGCCGTACTCCTCCGCCGCCCAGTTGGCCAGGAACGCCAGCGCCTCGGTGGCGTAACCCTGGCCGCGCGCCCACGGCGCCAGCCAGCCCTCCAGTTCGGCGCCGCCAGGCACCACCCTGGTCACCGTGCAGCCGCCGAGCAGCCGGCCGTCGGCGCGGCGGCACACCGCGAGGTGGTACCCGGCCCCGGTGAGCCGCAACCGGTGCGCCGGCCCGGCCACCCAGGCGGCGGCCCGCTCGGCCGGGTACGGCGCCGGCACCGGCAGCCACCGCCGGCACTCCTCGTCGTTCACGCCGGCGGCCAGCGGCCCGGCGTCGGCGGGCGTGAACGCCCGTATCATCAACCGCGCGGTCTCCAGCACCACGTCGGGCAGAGCCTCGCTCACCGGTCCACCCTCCCGCCCGCGGCGACCGCCGCCCCGTCGCCAACCCCGTCGGTCCATTCGTCGCGCAGCACGCCGAACAGCACGCAGTCCCGGCGCGGCCCGGCCACCAGCGGTGGCAGCGCGCCGGCCGCGACCGCCTCGCGCCGCATCCCGACCGCCTCGGCCACCCTCAGCGACGCCACGTTGTCCGGCTCCACCCCGGCGATCAGCCGCTCGTACCCGGCCTGGCCGAACGCCCAGCGCATCGCCAGCCGCACCGTCCGCTTCGCGTACCCGCGACCCCGGTGCTCCGGCAGCACCGACCAGCCCAGCATGGCCTGCTGGGTGCCGCCCCACTGCGGCCGCACGACCACGTCGCCCACCACCGTCCCGGTGGCCGCCTGCGCGGCCACGAACCTCGCCATCGTGCCGTCCAGCCACGTGCGACCCGCCGTGGTGATGATGCTTCGCGCCGCCCGCTCGCTGATCTCCGGCGCCGGCCGGGGCAGCCGGCGCTGGCCCACCGGATCGAAGGTCACCAGGTACACGGCCTCGACGTCGCGGCCGTCCAGCGGCCGCAGCGCCAGCACCCCGTCCGTCACGTCCACCGGCAGCGGGAACGGCAGCACCGGGTCGCCGCTGTCCCCGGCCGTGCGGCCGTAGACCACCATGTCACGCCGGCCGCTCGGGTGCTGGTCGGCGCCGCGCAGCAGCCCCTCGGCGCGGAACCCGGCCCTGGCCGCGACCCACTGTGAGGGGAGGTTGTCCGCCGCCGCCCTGATCTGGATCCGGGGCAGCAGCAGCGCCTCGAAGCCGTACGCGGCGATCCGCCGGGTGGCCTCGGTCGCGTAGCCCCGCCCGCGCGCCCACGGCGCCACCCAGTAGCCGATCTCGGCGCGGCCCGGCCGCGGCACGTGGTGCAGCGAGAACGAGCCGACCAGCCGGCCGGTCTCGCGGTCCGCGGCGGCGAGCGTGTACCCGCCGCCGGACCGCCGTTCGCGCTGCGCGCCGTCGTTCACCCACTCCTCGGCGGCCGCGCGGTCGTACGGATCGGGGAGCGGCAGCCAGCGACGGGTTTCCGGGTCGTCGCAGGCGGCCTGGACGGCCGGGGCGTCCTCGCGGCTGAACGGGCGCAGCACCAGCCGCGTGGTGTCGAGAGTGAGCTCCGGGAGGGGTTCCATGTCCAATATTCTGCCGACACCGGAATGCGATTGACGATCTTCTTTTTGCGTCATAATCCGGATGTGAGGCGCAGACTGCACCGTTTCGTGCTCGCCGCCGCCGTGCTGCCGGTGGCGCTGGCGGGTTGCGGGCACCACAGCGCGACCGCGAAGCCGAAGCTCGCGTCCGACTCGCCGGCCGCGACCACCTCCGCCAGGGCCGCCCGGCAGCTGACCGACGGCGACGTCACCGTGCGCGGCGCGCTGGTCGCCGACACCGCGCACCGGCCGGTGCTCGACGCCTACCTTGCCTTCTGGAAGGCGTACGTGCAGGCCAGTGCCACCGACAACGCGGACTCCCCGGCCCTGCGGGCGTCGATGACGGCGGCCGGATTCACCGGCGTGCGCGGCACGCTCAGCAGCGCGGCCGCTGCCGGGCTCACCCAGAAAGGCCCGATCGTCCTCAACCCGCGGCTCGACATCACCAGGAACGCGGCGGTGCGGATCATCGACGACTGCGTCGACCTCTCGAAGGTCAAGGTCTACAAGAACGGGCAGGACTCGCAGCCGGGGCCGGCGGCCCCGCAGCCGTTCGTCGCCCGGCTCGAACCAGGCGGCGCCGGCTACCTGGTCGCAAGCCTCGATCTCCAGTCCACGGGATGTAGCTGACCATGAACAGAACCTGCCGCTCCGCCGCACGCCGCGTGCTCGCCGTCACCGCGGCGGCCGTCCTCGTACCGCTCGGCCTGGCCGTCACCGGAACCAGCACCCCGGCGCTGGCCGGCTGCACGCGGACCTACGTGTCGACCGGCAGCAGCGCCTGCCCGACCAGCAACGGGTACGCCGCCGTCATCGCCAGCCAGATCACCCTGACCGGCGACACCGGCCAGAGCCACCCCGGCTCGGTGCCGACCGGCGTGGTGCCCTACGTGCCCTGCTTCTACGAGCAGGGCGACAGCGGCGCCGATTTCAAGAAGCTGCACGACGGCTGGCCGAACAACCTGCCGTCCGGCATCCGCAACGACCCGGACAACACCAAGGCGCGCTGGCCGCCGCAGAGCGAGATCGACCAGCACGCCAACGACACCGGCGGGTCGTGGTGGTATAAGACCTGCTCGTACAGCCTGGACGACCCGATCAGCGTGGACGACTTCAACCGCGCCTCCGACCAGTTCTTCAACCTCGGTTTCGACGACGTGTGGGTGCCGAACGGGCAGCCGCCGCCCGGCCTGCCGGCCATCCCGCCCGCGGTGCTCGCCCAGTTCGCGTACGCGGCGATGGGCCTGCGCAAGCCCGACCTGGCGTTCAGTCCGGCCGGCAGGGGCGTCGTCCGGCTGGAGACCTGGCTGTGGGGGCAGAACGACGCGTTCAAGACGCTCAGCGTGACCGCGACGTACAACCCCACCGGCGCCTGGGCGACCGTCACCGCCGTGCCGGACCTGCGGGTCAACGCGACGCCGGGCGGCCCGAGCACGGAATGCGCCGCCCCGGTGCCGGCCACGCAGGCCGACGCCAGCACCGGATCGTGCGGCCTGACGTTCACCGAGCCCAGGGTCGACTACACCGTGCACGCCGTGGACCAGTACGCGGCCACCTGGCGCGGCAGCGACGGCAACGGTGGCCAGCTGCCGGCCGAGCAGACCCAGCAGGACTACCCGTACGAGGTCGACCAGATCCAATCCGTGAACGGCAACTGACTCGTCTCCAGCGCCGCCCGCGCCTGCTCCTCGAGCGTCCGGTAGCCGCCGCTGCGCGCCAGCGCCAGTGCCCGCAGCGCGCAGGCGGCGGCCTCGCCGGTGTCGCCGAGGTGGCGGTGGGTGGCGGACATGCCGAGCAGCGCCCCGATCGCGACCCGGCGGGTGCCGGTCTGCACGGCCAGGTCGTGGGCGCGCCGGTGGCAGTCGAGCGCCTCGGCGTACCGGTGGGTGTGGTGGTGGGCGCGGGCCAGCGTGTTCAGCGCCGCCGCCTCGGCCTGCCGGTCGCCGATCTCCGTGGCCAGCGCGATCGAGGCCAGCGCGTGCGTGCGGGCCTGCTCCGGCCGGCCCGCGTCGCCGTCCAGCGCGGCCAGGCAGTGGTACGCCACCGACTGCCCGTCCCGGTCGCCCACCAGGACGTACAGGTCGAGTGCGGCGGTGAGCTGTTGCTCGGCGTCGGCGAACCGGCCCCGCTCGTGGCTGACCTCGCCGAGCCCGGTCAGCGCGAGCGCCAGGCCGTGCTGGCAGTCGGTCAGGCGGTTCAGCCGCCCCGACTCGGCGAAGTGCGCGGCGGCCGCCGCCAGGTCGCCCCGCTGGTGCTCGGCGACGGCCAGGTGGCGGAGGTTGTTCGCCTGCCCGGCGAGGCTGCCGCTGCGCCGGTCCAGCGCCAGCGCCTTCTCCAGCTGCCCGACGGCCGCCTTCAGCCGGCCGGTCTTCAGTGACATGATGCCGAGGTTGCCCAGCGCGGTCGCCTCCGACGCGGCCCAGCCGCAGGCCCTCGCCAGCCGCAGCCCGGCGGTGTAGTGCCGCAGCGCGGCCGGGTTGTCGCCGAGGCAGCGGTACGCGGTGCCGAGGCTGTGCCGGGCGGCGCACTCGGCGTGCCGGTCCCCGGCCGCCCGCGCGGCGGCCAGCGCGGCGGTGCCCACCGCCAGCCAGTCGGCCAGGTGGTGGCGCAGGTGGAAGTACCCGCGGAGCAGGTCGGCGAGCCGGCAGCCGGCGGCCCGTACCGCCGCCGGCGCGGTCACGTCGCGGGCGGCGGCGACCAGGTTGGGCCGCTCGGCGTCGAGCCAGCCGAGGGCCGCGGCGTGGTCAGGGAACGGCGCGACCGGGTCCGTCGGGCGGCCCGGGAGCCGCAGCATGTGCGGGTAGAGCAGGTCGGCGGCTGCCGCGGCGGTGCTCAGGTAGTGGGCGTACAGCCGGTCGGTGGTCGCCGTTCGCGTCCCGGCGGAGTCCTCGGCCCCGGCCAGCTCGGCCGCGTAGCAGCGCAGCAGGTCGTGCAGGGCGTACCGGTCCCCGCCGGCCTGCGCGTCGATCAGGTGGGCGCCGGCCAGCCGGTCGAGCAGCGCGGCGGCCCGGGACGGCGTGACGTCCAGGAGGGCGGCGACCACCGGCGCGGTGAAGTCGGGGCCGGGCACGGTGGCGAGCGCCCGGAACAGCCGGCGGGCCGGTGCGGGCAGCGCCCGGTACGACAGGTCGAACGCGGCCCGCACCGCACCCCGCTCGTCGTCCTCACCGTCGACGGCGAACTCGCCGAGCCGGCCGTCGGTGCCGAGTTCGGCGGCCTGGCCGGCGATCGCGCGGCCCGGCCGCAACACCAGCTGGGCGGCGGCGATCCGGAGCGCCAGCGGCAGGTACCCGCAGCCGGCGGCGAGATCCGCGGCGGCGGCCGGCTCCGCCGCCACCCTGCCGGCGCCGAGCACCCGCGCCAGCAGGTCCCGCGCCTCGGCCGGTGTGAGCACGCCGAGCGTGTGGTGGGCGGCGCCCTCGTGCGCGACCAGCCCGCCGAGCCGGTCCCGGCTGGTGACCAGCACCAGGCAGCCGGCGTCGCCCGGCAGCAGTGGCCGTACCTGGTCGGCGGCGCGGGCGTTGTCCAGCACCACCAGCGCCCGGCGGCCAGCCATCAACGTCCGGTACAGGGCGGCGGCCAGCTCCAGGTCGGTCGGGACCTCGTCGGCCGCCACGCCGAGCGCGCGCAGGAACCCGGCCAGCACGCCGAGCGGCGCCGACGGCGGCGCGTCCGCGTACCCGCGCAGGTTGGCGTGCAGCTGCCCGTCCGGGAACCGGTCCCGTACCCGGTGCGCCCAGCGCAGCGCCAGCGCGGTCTTGCCGATCCCGGCGGTACCGGAGAGGACGGCCACGGCGGGTCCGGCGCGGTCGGCGAGCCGCGCGTCCAGCCGCGCGTCCAGCCGCGCGTCCAGCCGCGCGTCCAGCCGCGCGTCCAGCCACGCGTCCAGCCACGCCAGGTCCGCGTCGCGGCCGGCGAAGACGGCGGTAGGGGCCGGCAGCTGGGCCGGCGGCCGGGCCGGCGGCTGGGCCGGCGGCGGCCGGGTGGCCGGTGCCGGCTCCGGTGCCCGTTGCCGGGGGACCGGCTCCAGCCGGCGTGGCCGCGGCCGGTACCCGGCGTCCACGGCGACACCGGTGAGCAGCGACTGGTGGAGGTCACGCAGCGCCGCGCCCGGCTCGACCCCGAGCTGGTCCACCAGGGCGGACCGGGCCTCCTGGTAGGCGGCCAGGGCGTCGGCGTCCCGGCCGGCGCCGTGCAGGGCGACCATGAGCCGGCTCCACAGCCCCTCGTGCAGCGGGTGGTCGGCGACCAGCGTCCGCAACTCGGGGATCAGCTTCGCGTGCCGGCCCAGCCGTACGTCCACGTCGACGCGCTCGACCAGCACGGTCAGCCGCCGCTCCGCCAGCCGGGCCGCCTCGGCCTGGCACGCCTCGACCGCGACCCCGTCCAGCGCCGGCCCGCGCCACAGCGCCAGCGCCTCGGCCAGCAGCGCGGCGGCCCGTTCCAGCGCCGCCGGCGAGTTACCGGCCGAGTACTCTCCGGCGGTGCCGACCAGCTCCTCGAAGCGGTCCAGGTCCAGCTCGCCGGGCCGGATCTCGAGGACGTACCCGGGCGGGCGGGTGGCCAGCGTGGCGCCGCCGGTGCGGCGCAGCATCCGGCGCAGCTCGGCCACGCATCCCTGCAACAGGTTGCGGGCGGTCGGCGGCGGGCGCTCGCCCCAGAGCTGATCGGTCAGCCGGGCCGTCGACACCACCCTGCCGGCGTGCACCAGCAGCAGGGCGAGTACGGCCCGCTGCTGCGGTCCGCCGACGGCGACCGGGCGGCCGCCATCCCAGACCTCGACCGGACCCAGGATCCCGAAGCGCATCGCCGCCCCCGTGGGGATGAGATCTGAAGGCTAGCAATCGGGAACCGGTCAACTCGCCCGATTAACGGCTATCCGACAGGCGGCCGTCCGGCGTACCGCCGGTCCGCACCAAAAGGTGCAGAGCGGCTTATATCATTGCCGTATCGCCGCCAACCCCCGGCCGGCCGAGCGCGACTGCCACTCCGTTGTGACACTGCGTAGGCTGAACGGTGTTCGCGGCACCGTGGCGGCGGTTCGTCCGTTGTCACCATGGACCGCCGGGTGATGATCGTCTTCGGTCCGTGGCCACCGCGTGCCTACGATGGGACGTCAGGACGTCCGAGGGAGAAACCGGTTCCGTGGTACTCGACAAGATCCTCCGCATGGGCGAGGGCAAGATCCTCCGCCACCTCAGGCAGATCGCCGACGCCGTCAACGCGCTGGAAGAGGACTACGTAGACCTTTCCGACGCCGAACTCCGGGCGCAGACGGACGTGCTCAAGCAGCGTCTCGCCGACGGCGAGACGCTCGACGACATCCTCTTCGAGGCGTTCGCGGTGGTCCGTGAGGCCGCCAAGCGCACGCTCGGGCAGCGGCACTTCGACGTGCAGCTCATGGGTGGCGCGGCCCTGCACATGGGCAACATCGCCGAGATGAAGACCGGTGAGGGCAAGACGCTGGTCGCGACCCTGCCCGCGTACCTCAACGCGCTCGCCGGCAAGGGCGTCCACGTCGTCACCGTGAACGACTACCTGGCGCAGTACCACGCCGACCTGATGGGGCGGGTGTACGGGTTCCTCGGCATGACCGTCGGCGTCGTCCTGGCCGACAAGGACACCGAGTGGCACCGCCAGGCGTACCGGTGCGACATCACCTACGGGACCAACAACGAGTTCGGCTTCGACTACCTGCGCGACAACATGGCCTGGTCGCAGGAGGAGCTCGTCCAGCGCGGCCACTTCTTCGCGATCGTGGACGAGGTCGACTCGATCCTCATCGACGAGGCCAGGACGCCGCTGATCATCTCCGGCCCCGCCGAGCACAACAGCCGCTGGTACACCGAGTTCGCCCGGATCGCGCCGCGGCTGATCCGCGAGGTCGACTACGAGGTGGACGAGGCCAAGCGGACGATCGGGATCACCGAGGCCGGCATCGCCAAGGTCGAGGACCAGATCGGCATCGACAACCTGTACGAGTCGGTGAACACCCCGCTCGTCGGGTACCTGAACAACGCGCTGAAGGCCAAGGAGCTGTACAAGCTCGACAAGGACTACATCGTCAGCGACGGCGAGGTGCTGATCGTCGACGAGTTCACCGGTCGCATCCTGCACGGCCGCCGGTACAACGAGGGAATGCACCAGGCCATCGAGGCCAAGGAGCACGTGGAGATCAAGGCGGAGAACCAGACCTTCGCCACGATCACCCTGCAGAACTACTTCCGGATGTACGAGAAGATCTCCGGGATGACCGGTACGGCGCAGACCGAGGCCGGCGAGTTCCACAAGACGTACGAGCTCGGCGTCGTGCCGGTGCCGACCAACAAGCCCATGATCCGCGTCGACCAGGCCGACGTGGTGTACAAGAGCGAGAACGGCAAGTTCGAGGCGGTCGTCGACGACATCGCCGAGCGGCACCGCCGCGGCCAGCCGGTGCTGGTCGGCACGGTGTCGGTGGAGAAGTCGGAGCGGCTGTCCACGATGCTGGCCCGGCGCGGCGTGCCGCACGAGGTGCTGAACGCCAAGCACCACGCGCGGGAGGCGGAGATCGTCGCCCAGGCCGGCCGGAAGGGCGCGGTCACGGTCGCCACCAACATGGCCGGTCGCGGTACCGACATCATGCTCGGCGGCAACGCCGAGTTCCTGGCCCGCGCCGACCTGCGCCGGCGGGGGATCGAGGAGCACGAGAACCCGGACGCGTACGCGGCGGCGTGGCCCGAGGTATACGCCCGGTACCAGAAGCAGTGCGCCCGGGAGCACGAGGAGGTCGTCGCGGCCGGCGGGCTGTACGTGCTCGGGACCGAGCGGCACGAGTCGCGGCGCATCGACAACCAGCTGCGTGGCCGGTCCGGCCGGCAGGGCGACCCCGGCGAATCCCGGTTCTACCTGTCCCTTCAGGACGACCTGATGCGGATGTTCAACGCCGCCGCCGTCGAGCGGATCATGGACACGCTGAACATCCCCGAGGACGTGCCGATCGAGTCGAGGATGGTGACCAGGGCGATCCGCAACGCCCAGCACCAGATCGAGCAGCAGAACTTCGAGATCCGCAAGAACGTGCTCAAGTACGACGAGGTGCTGAACAAGCAGCGCACCGTCATCTACGAAGAGCGCCGCAAGGTGCTCGAGGGTGCCGACCTCAGCGACCAGATCCGGCCGATGATCGACGACACGATCCGCGGGTACGTGCAGGGCGCGACCGCCGACCTGTACGCCGAGGACTGGGACCTGGACACGCTGTGGAACGCGTTCCGGCAGCTGTTCCCGATCTCGGTGACCGTGGACGAGCTGGAGACCGAGGCCGGCGGCCGGGACGGGCTCGAC
>JBJMIH010000245.1:0-6627 GCA_045806985.1 Mycobacteriales bacterium
CTCGACGTGCGCGATGTTGATGGTGATGCCGCGCTCGCGCTCCTCGGGCGCGCGGTCGATCCGGTCGAACGGCATGACGGTGGCCAGCCCGCGGTCGGCGAGGACCCGGGTGATGGCGGCGGTCAGCGTCGTCTTCCCGTGGTCGACGTGCCCCATCGTGCCGATGTTCACGTGCGGCTTGGTCCGCACGTACTGCTTCTTGCTCATGGCTGTGCCCCTGTCGGGCTCGAAGTTCCTCAGGTCGCGAGAACTACGCGGACGGCACCCTCCTCCGTGAGTTCTCGGGACGGGAGGAGGGTCAGCGTCGGGCGCCGGCCAGCACAGCGGCGAGGGCAGCCGTCAGCGGGCACGCGTCGAGCGCGTGCCGCGAGGTGACGGCCGTCCGGAACATGAGTCCATGATCGCGGCCGGCGTCGCCACCGGCAACCGAATTAGCCGGTAAGGTCCGCGTGGCGTCATATCTGGCGTTCTGACCTCTGTAAACGCAAGGAGTCACATGCGCGGCTCTCGCCTGCGCCGTTCCGGCGCCGGTCTCACCGCCGGCCTGGCGGTGCTCCTGCCGGTGCTCGTCAGCACCGGCAGCGCCCACGCGGATCCCTCCACCCTCACCCCGGGCCAGGCCACCCAGCTGGCCAGGAATCCGGACACCCCGGTCATCGTCCTGCTGAAGAACCAGCACCCGGACCTGCCCGCCCGCCAGCAGCGCACGGCCAGGACCAAGGCGCTGCGCTCCGACCAGAGCCCGGTCGTCGACGAGCTGCACCAGGTGCACGCCGGCCGGGTCCACCAGTACGCGACGCTCAACGCCGTCTCGGCGACGGTGTCCAAGGCCGAGGCCAGCCACCTGGCGACGAAGCCCGGCGTGGCCGCCGTCGTGCCCGACCTGCCCGTCCGCAGGCCGGCCGAGCAGGCGCGTGCCGCCGCGCCGGCAGCCGCCGTACCGCCCGCGCAGGCCGCCGCCTGCACCGGCGACCCGGCCCGGCCGCAGCTGGAGCCCGAGGCGCTCCAGCTCACCCACACCGCGTACGACAGCGCCAGCCAGCCGCAGGCCGCCAACCTGGCCACCGGCGAGGGCGTCAAGGTCGCCTTCCTGGCCGACGGCATCGACGTCCACAACCCCGACTTCCAGCGGGCCGACGGCAGTCCGGTCTTCGCCGACTACCAGGACTTCACCTCCGAGGGCCCGGACGCGCCCAGCGACGCCGCGGAGGCCTTCGGTGACGCCAGCGCGATCGCCGCGCAGGGCCTGCACACCTACGACGTGGCCGACTGGTCCGCGTCCGGCGTCACCCCGACGGGCTGCACGATCCGGATCCGCGGGATGGCGCCCGGCGCCAGCCTGGTCGGCCTGAAGGTGTTCGGCAGCCAGCCCACCGCGCCGTCGTCCCGGTTCATCCAGGCCATCGACTACGCCGTGAACGTCGCCAACGTCGACGTCATCAACGAGTCGTTCGGCGCCAACCCGTACCCGGACCGCGGCACCGACCCGATCTCGCTCGCCGACGACGCGGCGGTGGCGGCCGGCGTGACCGTCGTCGCCTCCACCGGCGACTCCGGCACCAACGGCACGATCGGCTCCCCGGCCTCCGACCCGAACGTGATCAGCGCCGCCGCGACCACCCAGTTCCGGTCGTACGCGCAGATCAGCTACGGCGGCATCAACGTGCTCCCGGCCCGGTCGTGGGCCTCGGACAACATCTCCTCGCTGTCCTCCGGCGGGGTCACCGAGCGCGGCCGCACCGTCGACATCGCCGCGCCGGGCGACCTCGGCTGGGCGCTGTGCAGCCCGGGCGACACGTACGAGGGCTGCGCGGGTCACCAGATCCAGGACTTCGGCGGCACCAGCCAGTCGGCGCCGCTCACCTCCGGCGCGGCCGCGCTGGTCATCGAGGCCTACGAGCGCGCCCACCACGGCGTGCGGCCGGCGCCCGCGCTGGTCAAGCAGATCCTCACCAGCACCGCGCAGGACCTCGGCCACCCGTCCTACGAGCAGGGCGCCGGCCTGCTGGACGCCTACCGCGCGGTGCGGCTGGCGCTCAGCGTCCACGACGGCAACGGGCACCCGGCCGCGCAGGGCGACGGGCTGGTCGTGCCGACGCAGCTCACCGCCACCGCCACCGCTGGGTCCGGAGTGGACTTCACCGCCAGGGTCACCAACGGCGGCGCGCGGGCGCAGGCGCTCACCGGCTCGCTGCGCGGGTTCGGCAAGCCGGCGCAGGTGACCCGGCAGACGCTGACCATCGACGCGCAGGACAAGTCGGCGCCGTCCTTCGTGGACGGTTACGGCTTCACCCGCGCCTACACCACCACGTCGTTCACGGTGCCGGCCGGCGCGGACCGGCTGGAAGCCGAGATCGCGCTGCCGGACGGGGCGTTCACCGGGTACGGCGGCTCGTCGCCGCGGTTCGGCCTGATCGACCCGGCCGGCGTGTACCAGGCGTTCTCGCTGCCGCAGGGCCTCGGCGACTACGGGCACGTGGACGTGCGGTACCCGGCCGGCGGCACCTGGCAGGTGGTGCTGTTCGCCACCCGGTCGGCCACCGGCTACAAGGGCAGGGTGACGTTCGCCGCGCAGGTGTCGCACGCCACCACGCTCGGCTCGGTGTCGCCGGCGCGCCTCACGCTCGCGCCCGGCGAGACGCGGACCGTCAAGGTGCACCTGACCGCGCCGGCCAACCCCGGTGACCTGTCCGCATCGCTCCAGCTGGCGAACGGGTTCGGCCACGCCACCTCGGTGCCGGTGACCGTGCGGTCGCTGGTCCGGCTCGACCGGCGCGGCGGCACCTTCACCGACACGCTCACCGGCGGCAACGGCCGCGGCGGGTTCGGCGCGGTCGGCCAGGGCCGGACCTACGCCTTCGACGTGCCGCGCGGCGTGCGCGACATGGGCGTCGGCATCACCTTCCCGGACCCGGAGACGGTCCTCGACGCGTACCTGATCGGCCCGGACGGGCAGATCGCCAGCGCGCAGAGCACCGACCTGGTGGACGCGGCCGGCAACGAGAACTTCACCGGCGCGCTCCAGCTGTGGCGTACCGCGCCGGCCGCCGGCCGCTGGCACCTCACCGTGGTGCTCGCCAACCCGGTGTCCGGCCTGGAACTGTCCCAGCCGATGACCGCCCACGTGTCCTTCGACGCGGTCAAGGTGAAGGCGTCCGGGCTGCCGGCCGGCGGCACGCTCGAGGCGGGCAAGCCGGTCACGGCCACCGTCTCGGTGACCAACACCGGGGTCGCGCCCGAGCTGTTCTTCCTCGACCCGCGGCTGGACTCCCGCGCCGACCTGACGCTGGTCGGGTCGCACACCACCGGGCTGGCGCTGCCCGTCCCGGTCGGCACCCAGCCGGCCTGGTCGGTGCCCACCCAGACCGACGGGGTGACGTTCGCCAGCGCGGCCACCCTGCCGGCCGACCTGGACGTGGCGTTCGCGCCCGGCGAGCCCGAGCTGTACGGGCCCGCGCACGGCACGACCGCCAGCGTCCACCAGTCCGCCGCGGAGGTCTCGGCCGGGCCGTGGTGGGCGTTCCCCGAGGAGGTCGGGCCGTACGCCGGTCCCGCTCCCACCGGCAGCATCGAGCTGACCGGCGTCGCGCACACCCGGCGGTTCGACACCTCGGTCACCTCCAGCACCGGTGACGTCTGGCTGGGCAGCGTGACGGCGAGCACGCCGGCCGCCACGCCGCTGCTGGTGGCGCCGGGGCAGACCGCCACGATCACGGTGACGGTCACCCCGGTCGGCGCCAAGGGTTCCACCGTCCACGGCACCCTGTTCGTGGACGACTTCAACTACGGCTCCGGCCTGACCGGCAACCTCGCCACCACCTCGACGGGGAGCGAGCTGGCCGGGCTGCCGTACGCGTACCGCGTCGGCTGAGCCACCCGAACGACGGTGCCCCGGACCCGCTCGGTCCGGGGCACCGTCGCGTCAGGACACCCTGGCGAAGTCGGCGATCCAGTTCGTCTCCCAGGTCTCGCCGCCGTCGGTGGAGAACGCCTGCTCCCACCGGGCCGAGGTCGGGCCGAGAACGGTCCACCGGTACCGGCAGCGGATCGGCGTGCCCTCCCACTCGTCGTCGGCGAGGAACTCCCCGACACCGTCCACGAACCGGCCCACCACCGGGGCGGGATCCATCACCGGCTTCTTGCGGCTCACCCAGTGGATCGACCACTCGTCGGTCTCCGGGTCGTACAGGCGGATGGTGAGGCCGTGCACGTCCCGGTCGGTGGCGACCATCTCGTCCACGTTGCCGAGTCCGCCGAGCACCGGCCGGCAGTCCAGGGTCGCGGCGAACTCGTCCCACTCGGTGCTGCCGGCCAGCCGCTTGGCCAGCCGGCGCTGGGTGCTGTTCCAGGTGCCGTGCAGGAAGTCGAAGTCTCGGGCGGACATGGTGCGCTCCTCGCGGGTTGCGGTCAACGTTTGTTCCCGTCGCCGCCATCGTGGTGCCAGCTCCTGCCATCCCCTGTCAGGAATTGCGCACGATGTGCGCCACGTGCGGGCACATTGGTGAGCGGTATTCGGATTTACGTATCGCGAGACTGGAGGGGCGGGTGGTACGCCGCCTACCGTCCCGGGGTGACGGTTCCGTGGATGCCCCGAGGAGACCGGCTGGACGCCGGCGGCTACGCCGCCGACCTGGCCCGGCAGCCGGTCGCGCCGTGGTGGGCGCTGGACCGGCGGCAGAACCGCCGGCTGCCCGGCCAGCCCGGCCGGTCCGCGCTCGCCGCCGGCCGGTGGGAGGAGGCGTTGCTGCTGCTGCCGGAGGTGGAGCGGTTCCCGGCGGCGCGGTACCGGCTGCGGGTGGTGGAACTGCCGCCCACCCCGTACCTCCAGTGGGAGCTGCACGGCCTGCGCGCCAGGGCGCTGGCCGGCGAGCAGGTCCGGGTGGTCGACGCCGCCGCGACGGCCGGCTGGGAGCCGCTTCCCGACCTGCTGGTGGTGGGCGACAACCTGGTGTACGAGCTGCGGTACGACGAGTCCGGCGCGCCGGCCGGCGCGGTCCGCCACCGCGACCCCGGCCTGGTCGAGCACTGCCGCGAGCTGATCCGCGTCCTGTCCGCCCGCGGCGAGGACCTCGCCACCTTCTTCGCCAGGGAGATCGAACCGCTGCCGCCGCCCCGCGCGGGCTGACGCCGGCCCGGGCGTAGGGTTGCCGCCGATGGAGCTCGGGTCGGAGGGGATGGTGGCTCGGCCGCTGGCCTGGAAGTGGTTGCGGTGGGCCGTTCTCGTGGTGGTCGTCGCGGTCGTCGCCGTGGTCGGCGCGCGGCTCGGCCACTGGCTCAACGTGGTCCGGCTGCGCGCGAAGTTCGACAACCACACCCGCGTGTTCGACCTGAAGCGGTACCCCGGCCGCATCACCGGCGAGCACTACGCGAAGGCGGACGGCTGGCAGCGGCTGACCGGCGTCGCCGTGCCGCGCCACGGCCGGCCCGCGCCCATCACGCTGGTGGTGTACCGGCCGAAGCAGCCCGAGCCGGCCGGCTTCGCACCCGGCTGGGACGACCGCGGCCAGCGCCCCCGGGTCGGCGAGTCGACCGGCGTGTGGCGGCTCAGCAGGGACCACCGGGACGTGGTGCTGGTGTGGCGGTACTCCCGGGGCGCCTGGGCCCAGGTCGACGTCCGGTACGTGCGGGCCGGCATCAGGCTCGGCGACGGCGAGCGGATCGCCCATGACCTGGCCAGGTCCGTGCGAATGCGGTAGGCCGAGTGAGAAGGCTCACGCTAGCGGGCTGCTTGCTACGGTTTGCGACCGTGCTACTGGCAAGTAACATCGATGGGTGACGTGCGCCGGTTAGGCTGCGGCACATCAGCGGACGCGGGAGGGCAGCGCGGACTCATGAACATTGTCGTACTGGTGAAGCAGGTGCCGGACACCTGGGCCGAGCGCAAGCTCCGCGACGACGACAAGACCCTGGACCGGGACTCCGTCGACGCGGTCATCAACGAACTCGACGAGTACGGCGTCGAGGAGGCGTTGCGGATCAAGGAAGCCGGCGGCGCGGAGACCGTCACCGTGCTGTCCATGGGACCGGAACGCACCACCGAGACGATCCGCAAGGCGCTGTCGATGGGCGCCGACGCCGCCGTCCACGTGGTGGACGACGCGTTGCGCGGCTCCGACGTCCTCGCCACCTCCGCCGTCCTCGCCGCCGCACTGAACACGGTCGAGTGGGACCTGGTCATCTGCTCGTCGGAGTCGACCGACGCCCGGATGGGCGTGATGGCCGCGCTGCTCGCCGAGCGGCTCGGCGCCGCGCAGCTGTCCGGGGCCCGCAAGGTCACCGTCGACGGCGGCGCCGTCACCATCGAGCGGCAGACCGAGGACGGGTACGACGTCGTCAAGGGCAGCCTGCCGGCCGTCGTCTCGGTGGTCGAGAAGATCAACGAGCCCCGGTACCCGTCGTTCAAGGGCATCATGGCCGCCAAGAAGAAGCCGGTCACCACGCTGACCCTGGCCGACATCGAGGGTGTCGAGGCGGGCGCCGTCGGGCTGGCCGGGGCGGCCAGCGAGGTCGTGTCGTTCGCGCCGCGCCCGCCACGGCAGGCCGGCCAGGTGGTCAAGGACGAGGGTGACGGCGGCGTCAAGGTCGCCGAGTTCCTCGCGGGCCAGAAGCTCATCTGACGGGAGAGGC
>JBJMIH010000246.1:0-58246 GCA_045806985.1 Mycobacteriales bacterium
GTGTGCGGGGCGGTGCCGGCCGGACCGGGCGCGCCTGGCCGGCGGCGCCGCCGCCGTGTCGGGCGCCGCCGGCCCCGGCAGGCCGGCGGCCCAGGCGCGGACGCGGTGGCGCAGCTCCTCGCCGGGGTCCTGGTTGAACCGCGCCTCGAGCTCCACGACCCGCCAGCGACCGGCCGCCGGCCGCAGTTCGGCGTTGGCGAGGATGCGGCCGTCGGGCGCGCGCAGCGCGATCAGCGCCGCGCGCCCGGTGGCGGCCAGCTCCGCGTACCGCGGGCCGGCGATGCAGTTGGCCATGGAGGACGACCATTCCACGAGCTGCCGGTGCGTGCGGGCCACCTCGACGCTCGCGTCGGTGCCGGGCAGCTCGGTGCCGTCGGCCGCCGCCAGCCCCGCCGGGACGGGGAAGGAACCGGTCAGCGACTCGGCGACGGCCGCGCCGGCGAGCAGCCCGGTCACCAGGTCCGACCAGGTGCGGCAGCGCCGGGGTACCTGCCCGCCCAGCCCGGCGAGCTGCGCGGCCCCCGCCGCCGCCAGCGGGATCGAGTCCCGCCGCGGGACCAGCGGGTCCTCCTCCGGCGGGTCCGGGTCGGCGACCGGGACGTGGACGTCCGGGATGTCGGGCTGGACGTCGGCGGCGGCCAGGCCCCGCAGCCGCGCCTGGGCGTCGACCAGCTCGACGTACCAGAACATGTCGCCGACGGTCTCCAGCTCCGCCGCCGGCCGGTCCGGCTCGGCCCGCAGCCGCTCACCCAGGCTCGTGCCCGGCTCTCCGACCAGCAGCGAGTGGTGGTTCCAGCCGTCGAGCCGGTCGGCGGAGAAGTAGCCGACCCGCTCGCGCCATGCCGCCATCGGGCCGGCGAGCCAGCCGGCCACGGCGTCCCGTACCGACACCGAGTCCTCGCGGATGAACAGGTTGATGAAGTCGGCCACCGAATACGTCGCGAGCTCGGCGTAGTCGCGCGCGTGCGCCAGCCGCTGCCAGACCGACGTGGCCTGCCCGCGGTTCAGCGGTTCGCCCGGCCGCGTCCGGTCCCGGAGGAACATCAGCAGCGAGCCGGGCCGGGCCGGCAGGCCGGTGAGTCCCGTCACCGCCCGCGTGGACAGCGCCGCCTCCGGCGCTGTCATCCGGTCTGCCGCCGCCTCGATCTCGTGCCGGTGCCGGGCGAGCGCCTCCTCGAGGCCCTCGTCGACCGCGGTGACGGTGAGGCGGGCCAGCACCGTGCCCGCCCACGCGTCGTGGAGGGCGCGGTCGGCCCGCCGCACCCAGTACGCCGGCCTGGGCCGCCACAGCGCGGTGTCGGCCACCGCCGGATTCGGCCCGAGCGCGTGCCGCACGTGGGTGGTGAGCTCGTCGTCCTCGTACCGCCGGCGGCGCGCCCACAGGTCGTTGATGCGGTCCTTCCGGCTCTGCGAGGCGCGCAGCCGCCGGGACCGCTGCCGCACCGTACCAGCGGCGCAGACCTGTTCCCACAGGTCGGCCAGCAGGTCCAGCCGGCGCGGCCGGGGTACCTCGCGCAGCACCTCGGCGAGATGACCGGCGACCACCGAGGGCAGGCCGTGCGGGAACGGGTCGACGCCGTCCGGCGCGCGCGACGCCAGCAGCGACACGAGCTGTTCGGGCCCGAGCAGGTCGCTGGCGGCCGCCGCGAAGCGCAGCGCCGCCCACCGGCCCTCCTCGACCGCCGCCTGCGCGGCCGCGCCCAGCGGCCTGGTGGCCTCCGGCCCGAACAGGCCGACCAGCACGGCCGTCCGATCGCCGAGCCGGTCGCGCGCGGCGGCGACGGTCAGCGCCGCCAGCACGCCGTCGCGCCGGTCGCCGGCCCCACCGTCGGTGCGGGCCGACCGGAACCCGCCGCCGAGGTCCACGCCACCGCCGGCGGCGACACCTCCGGCCGCGGCGACCAGGGCGGCCAGCTCGGCCAGCGCCGGGCCGGCCGCGTCGGCACCGGCCGCCCGCGGCCCCACCGCCACCGGCGTACCCGGCGGCAGGTCGACCTCCGGGGCGGTCGCGTCCACCGGCCGGCCCGCCGGATCCCGTACCCACACCCCGTGGTCCGCTGCCGGGCACACCCCGCCCAACAACCTCACACGGCCATGATCCCGCCCCCGTCCAGGCAATTACTCCGGCGTGTAGGTCAGCTCCACGGTGCCGTTGGGCCGGGTCCGGGCGGACTCCAGCCGCAGCGGAATCCCTTCCCCCGGCCGGAACAGCGGCGCGCCGACGCCGGCGAGGACCGGGAACACGCTGAACTTGAGCACGTCCACCAGGCCGTGTTCGAGCAGGGTCCTGGCGAGCCGGCCGTACCCGTAGATCATCAGGTCGCCGCCGTCCCGCTTCTTCAGCTCGGTGACGGCGGCGACCGGGTCGGTGGCGACGACCGTGGTGTTGTTCCAGTCCGCGGCGGCCAGGGTGGTGGAGTACACGTACTTGGTCATCTCGTTGACGCGGCGCGCGTACGGGTCGGTGGCCTGCGACCAGGCGGGCACGAAGTACTCGTAGGTGGTGCGGCCCATGAGCATCGCCTCGCAGGACTGCAGCTCGGCCAGGGACCGGGCCGCCGCGTCGCCGTCGAAGTACGGCCCGGCGAAGGAGCGCGGGCTGTCGTGCACGCCGTCCGCGGTGGTGAGCGCCGCGACGGTGAGCTTCCGTGCCTGAGGAGTCATGCTGCGAACTTAACAGCAAGCACTTCGATTTAACAAGTAGAAACTTCGGTAATCGCAGGATAGGCTGTGGCCATGGTGGCACGGCGGTCCTACGACGAGGGTTGCGCGGCCGCGCACGCCCTGGACGTGGTCGGCGAGCGGTGGGCCCTGCTCGTCGTCCGCGAGCTGCTGTTCGGGCCGAAGCGGTTCACCGACCTGGACGGCCGGCTGGCCGGGGCCAGCACGAGCGTGCTGTCCCAGCGGCTCCGCGAGCTCGCCGACGCCGGCGTCCTCAGCCGCCACCGGCTGCCGCCGCCGGCCGGTTCCTGGGTGTACGAGCTGACCGGCTGGGGCCGCGAGCTGGAGCCGGTCATCGTGGCGCTGGCACGGTGGGGGAGCCGCTCGCCGCGGTTCGACGGCGAGGCCCCGATCACGCCGGCCGCCATGGCGCTCGCGCTGACCGGATACGCCGACCCGGCCAAGGTCCGCCACCTGTCCGGCCCGGTCGAGCTGCGGCTCGACGGGGAGGTCTTCCACGCCTTCCCGGACGGTGACCGGCTGCGCGTCACCGGGCCGGCCCCAGGCGCGGTCCCCGCCGCCCGGATCGTCGCCCGGCCGGAGAGCCTGCGGCCGTTCCTGTACGGCCACCCGGTCACCGCCCGGACCCTGCGCGACCACGACATCCGCACCGAGGGCGACCGCGACGCCGCGATCGCCCTGCTCGCCTCCCTCGGCCCGGCCGGGGTTCCGGCCGCCATCCCGTAGAGTGGTGGCAGGAGCCGCGGATCGGAGTGACTGATGGTCACCCTGCTGCACGAGATCGCCGCCCTGCTCGGCGGGCCCAGCCCGCTGGTACTGGCCGCGGCGGCGATGGTGGGCGTGCTCGCCGGTGCCGTGCTGGCCTGGTGCCTCACCGCGGTCCGGCGCACCGGCCAGGCACGCCACCGCCCGCGCGACACCGCGCTGCGCGAGCGGTCCGGGCGTACCGCCTTCCTGCCGCGCCGCGACCCTGACGCCGCGGGCCGGCCCCGTCCTCGCGCGCCGTCGACCCTTCCGGCGATCGCCTAGCGGCCCTCTCTCCCTACCGTCCCATGTGGACGGTACTGCCGCCGGCGTTCGTCTCGCCGTGTCCTGAGTCCGAGACGCCGGAAGGTTCCCCATGTCCATCCTGTCGCTGTTCAACGACGTCGTCGGCGTCGCGTCCCACGCCGTCACCGCCACCGCCGCCGGGCTGGCACCGGTACTGGGCGGCGCCAGCGCCGCCGCGGCGATCGTCGCCTGCACGATGGCGGTCCGGCTCGCGCTGGTCCCGCTCGCGCTCGCCCAGGTCCGCGCCGAGCGGGCCAGGACCGCCCTCGCCCCCAAGGTCGCCGACCTGCGGCGGCGCCACCAGGGTGACGCGGCGGCCCTCGGCCGCGAGCTGACCGCCCTGTACCGGGCCGAGGGCGTGTCGCCGCTCGCCGGCTGCCTGCCGGCGCTGGCGCAGTGGCCGGTGTTCAGCATCCTGTACCGGCTGTCGGTCGCCGCCAACGTCGGTGGCCACCCCAACGGCCTGCTCGCGGCCCACCTGCTGGGCGTGCGGCTCGGCGCCCGCTACCCGGCCACGCTGGCCGCCGCCGGACCGTTCGCCCCGCACGCCCTCGTCTTCGGCGTCCTCCTCGCGGCGCTCGCCGCCGTCGCCTACGGCTCGGTCCGGCGGCTGCGCCGCACCGCGCCGCCGGCCGCCGACGCCTCCGCCGTGCTGGCCCGGGTGCTGCCGTTCGGCACGGTCGCGGCCGCCGCCGTGCTGCCACTGGCCACCGGCCTGTACCTGCTCACCACGACGACCTGGACGCTCGCCGAGCGGGCCGTCCTGTACCGCCTCGTCTGAGGCGGGCTGAGGCGGTTGTCCGGGCTTCGGCGGGTGGTCGAGGTGGGCGGCTGGTGGTACCCAGCAGGCATGGAGTGGGCGACCTGGTTCCTGACGGCCGCGGAGCGGGGCAATCCCGCCACCGGCCTGGACCGGCGGCGCGGTGACGGCGTGGCGTGGTCGACGGGGAACCTGGTACGGCCGTTGGTGCACGGCGCGGCGTACTTCGCCGAGCTGGCCGCCGCCGTACGGGGCATGCGCGAGGGTGACCTGTTGCTGTTCACCGACTGGCGAGGCGATCCGGACCAGCGGGTGGACCGGGACACCACGGTGGCGGAGCTGCTCGCGGCGGCGGCAGGGCGCGGCGTGCTGGTGCGCGGACTGGTGTGGCGCTCGCATCTGGACCGGTTGCAGTTCTCCGAGCGGGAGAACCGCCACCTCGGCGAGGACATCGAGGCGGCGGGCGGCCGCTGCCTGCTGGACATGAGGGTGCGCACCGGCGGCTCGCACCACCAGAAGTTCGTGGTGCTGCGCCATCCCGGCCGGCCCGAGCGTGACATCGCCTTCCTGGGTGGCATCGACCTGTGTCACAGCCGCCGCGACGACGCCGACCACGGCGGCGACCCGCAGCGCCAGCCGATGGCGGCGGTGTACGGTCCGCGGCCGCCCTGGCACGACGTGCAGCTGGCGCTGCGCGGGCCGGTGGTCGGGGACGTGGAGGCGGTGTTCCGGGAACGCTGGGAGGACCCGCAGCCGCTCAGCCGCAACCCCGTGCACCGGGTCGCCGACCGGCTGCGCCGCGACGACACCACCGCCAGGCCGCTGCCGCCGCAGCTGCCCGACCCGGCGCCGGCCGGCGACCACGCCGTCCAACTGCTGCGGACGTACCCGGCCCGCCGCCACGGCTACCCGTTCGCGCCGCGCGGGGAGCGCAGCGTGGCCCGCGGGTACACCAAGGCGCTGCGCCGGGCCCGCTCGCTGGTCTACGTGGAGGACCAGTACCTGTGGTCGGCCGAGATCGCCGGCACGTTCGTCGAGGCATTGCGCGCCAACCCGCGACTGCGGCTGGTCGTGGTCCTCCCGCACCATCCCGACCAGGACGGCCGGATGTCGCTGCCGCCGAACCTGGTGGGCCGGCAGCGGGCGCTGTCGATGATCCGCGCGGCCGGCGGCGACCGGGTGGCGGTCTACGGGGTGGAGAACCGGGCGGGCACCCCGGTGTACGTGCACGCCAAGGTGTGCGTGGTGGACGACGTCTGGGCCACCGTCGGGTCCGACAACTTCAACCGGCGGTCGTGGACGCACGACTCCGAGCTCACCGCGGCCGTGCTGGACACCGCGACCGACGGCCGGGCGCCCGTCGATCCCGGCGGCCACGGCGACGGAGCCCGGCGCTACGCCCGCGGCCTCCGGCTCACGTTGGCCCGTGAGCACCTGGACCGGGCCGACGGCGACGACACGGACCTGGTCGCCCCCGACGACTTCTTCGACACGCTCGCCGCCGCCGCGGCGGCGTTGCGACGCTGGCACACGGCGGGCCGGGTCGGCCCCAGGCCACCGGGCCGGCTCCGCCCGCTGGCGGACCCGCCGCCACTCGCGGCCCGCCAGCGGGCCTGGGCCACCCCGCTCTACCACCTGGTCTACGACCCGGACGGCCGGCCCCGCCGGTTACGCCGCCGCCGCGAGTTCTGACCGGAGATCAACGCCCGCCAATGACCCGCCCCATCCCGCTAGCGGGGCAGCGGCGGTGTGGTGGTCGAGTAGAGCCAGTCCTCGAGCAGGCCGCGCAGGTCCTGGCCGGCGATGGTGTCGGCGGTGCGGATGAAGCCGCCGGTGTCGCCGGTGCCGTCGTGGTGGGCCGACAGCCAGCCGCGCATGATGGCCTCGAACGTGCGCTCGCCGACCCGCTGGTGGAGGGCGTAGAGGGCCAGCGCGCCTCCACTGTAGACGCTGGGCGAGTACAGGGTGGCCGCGGCCGCCGGCGCGCCGGGCGGACCGTACAGGTCACGCAGCTGCTGGTCGCTGAGCGGGTTGTCGGTCGGGTCCGGGTCGTCGGAGCCGGCGTACCACTTGCGGGCCTGGTCGGCCATTGACGGCCCACCGTGCGCGGCGGCGTACAGGGCGGCGTAGTAGGTGGCGGGCCCCTCGTTGAGCCAGACGTCGCTCCACCGGCGGGGCGAGACGCTGTCACCGAACCACTGGTGCGCCAGTTCGTGGACCTCGGCGGAGGCGACGAGGGGCGCCGGGAAGCCGGAGGTGACGATCCATTCTGGCAGCACGACGAGCGTCTGGGTCTCCTCGGTGAAGCCGGCCTGTTCCGGGGTGGCCGGCACCACGAGCAGCCCGTAGGTGCCGAACGGATACCGGCCCAGGCGCTGCCGCAGCCAGGCCAGATGGCCGGCGGTCTGGTCCAGGAAGGGCCGCAGGGCGGCCAGGTCGCTGGTCGGGACGACATCGCGGAGCGGGAGCCCGTCGGGCCCGGCGTGCCGGTAGAGGGTGTACCGGCCGATGGCGAGGGTGACCAGCTCGGTGGCGATCGGTTCCCGTTCCTGCCAGACCCAGGTGGTGGTGGACCGGTGCGTCCGGACACCGGCCAGCACGCCGTTGGCCGCCGCGGTCAGGCCGGTCGGCACGGTGAGGCGGTAGGTGATGGTGGCCTTGTCCGACGGGTGGTCGTTGCCGGGGAACACGCTGTGCGCGGCCTGCGGCTGCGGGGCGACGAAGAACCCGTCCGGGGTGGGGAAGAAGCCCTTGGTGCCGCCGGGGTCCGCGCCCTGGTACGGCGTCGGCCGGCCGGTGTAGGTCACGGCGACCCGGAAGCGCCGGCCGCGGGGGATGGCGGTGGCCGGGGTGATCACCAGTTCCTCACCGTCCCTGACGAACCGGGCCGGCCGCGCCTGGACCGTCACCCGCCGCACCGTGTTGCCGGCGAAGTCAAGGTCGAACCGGGACAGCGCCTGCGTGGCGACGGCCGTCACCTCGGTGGTCGCCCGGAAGGTCCTCGCCGACGCGGACCAGGTGAAGGCCAGGTCGTAGTGCTCGACGTCGTAGCCGCCGTTGCCCAGCGTCGGGAAGAGACGGTCGCCGAGGCCGGGCGCGCCCGGCGAGGCGGCCGGGGCGGCGCTGGCGGGGAACCCGCCCAGCAGGGACAGCACCAGCACGGTGGCGGCCGCGGCCGCCACCCGACCGGCGCCGCGAAAGGTGTCAGCGCTCATCCGTCCACCCTGGACCCGGGTGGCCGGCGGCGTAATGGGGCTGGCCCCCCGGCCGTGGTGGGGCTGGCCGGAGTGAGGACGGCCAGCACCCTCCCCGGCGGCCCCACCCACGACCACGAAGTACCGCCGCGCCTGCCCGTCAAGGCTTCTTCGGTGTCGAATGATTTGACATCAAAGTATCAGATGACGAAGATACGGCCATGGACGAGGGGATCAGGGCGTTCGTGGACGTGCCGGGCGGGTTCCTGTACTGGCAGGCCCGCGGCCGAGGGCAGGATGTGGTCCTGGTCAACGCCGGCAGCGTGGACCTGCGGATGTGGGACACGACCACCGACTGGCTGGCGGGGATCGCGCGGGTCACCATGTTCGACTGCCGCGACACCGGGCTGTCCTCTCCCGGCACCGAGCCGTACAGCGAGATCGAGGACATCGCCGCCGTGCTGGACGCCGCCGGAGTGCGGTCCGCGGTGCTGGTCGGCTGCTCCGACGGGGCGCGGCGGGCGCTGGCGTTCGCCCACCGGTACCCGGAACGGGTGCGCCGGGTCGTCGTGGCCGGCGGCTCGTTCGGCGACTTCCCGGATCCCAGCCCGGAGGAAGCCGCCGCACGGCAGGAGATGCGGGAGGTGTTCACCAAGGTCGAGGCCGCGCTCGCCGGCGGGCGGGTACGGGCGGCTGCCGAGATCGACACCGACGCGTGGGCACCCGCACTCGACCCGTACCACCGGCGCCTGGTTGTCGGCATGCAGGTGGCGAACACCCACCTGCTCACCCTCGAGCACTACCTCGGCGTCGAACTGGACCCGCCCGTCAAGACCCGGTTCGCCGAGATCGCCACGCCGATCAGGGTGCTGGTGGGCGGGCGCGACTTCAGGAGCAACACGCTGTGGGCCCGGCGTCTGGTGGACCAGGCCCCGGACGCGACCCTCACGGTCCTCCCGGCGGCCGACCACTTCCCGATGCTCTCGGCGCCGCGGGAGTTCGAGCGCTTCCTGCGCGACCAGCTCGACTAGGGATCCGCTGAGCATTCCGGCGCTGGTGACCACGGATGGTGACTCACCGTGAGGTGCCGGAGGCCTGCCGGCGGGTGGATCCTGCCCTGCGCGGTTTTCAGGCCGGTGCTGGCCTTGCTGTAACACGATGGCCGCGGCTGACCACGGGATGGGTGTAGCCGAGGAGAGGGGCCAAGATCGTGAATGGACCAGGGGTGAGGGCTTCGGTGGCCGAGGTCCGCACGCTGGGCACGGATCCCGACGCGTTCGAGCGGTTCTACCTCGCCCACTTCGACGACGTGCTGCGCTTCATCACCCGCAGGGTCGGCGACGCGAACACCGCCGCCGATCTGACCGCGGAGGTGTTCCTCGCCGCCCTGGGGTCGGCGGCGACCTACCGGGGTGATGGCCCCGCGGGGGCCTGGCTGACTGGTATCGCGCGCAGGGTGGTGTCGGGCGAGTACCGGCGCAGTGCCCTGCGGCGCGACGCCGAGCGCCGTCTGGTCGGCCATCGCCTGCTTGACGATGACGACATCGCTTGTCTGGAGGAGCGCATCGACGCCGAACGCCGGTCTCGCGCCGTCTACGGCAGGATTCGTCGGCTTCCCGCCGGTGAACGTGCCGTGTTGGAGTTGGTCGCGGTCGACGGCCTGAGTGTCCGGGAGGCTGCCGCCGTC
This sequence comes from Mycobacteriales bacterium, assembly GCA_045806985.1. Lineage (GTDB taxonomy): Bacteria > Actinomycetota > Actinomycetes > Mycobacteriales > JBJMIH01 > JBJMIH01. The sequence goes on from JBJMIH010000246.1 coordinate 9,374, forward strand.
CTCGGGATCAGGCCCGTCGCCGCCAGGGTCAGGCTGCACCGGGCCCGCAAGGCCCTCGGCGCCGCGGCCGACCACAACGACACCCCCACCGTGACCGTCGAACCATCTTTGGAGGCACGCCCGTGACCAGCACCGGCCGCACGCCCACACCGACCGCCTTCAAGCGGCGGCTCCTCGCCGAACTCACTCAGCAGATCCCCGCGAACGGTTCGACCGCGAGGCCGCGCCGTGACATCGTTTCGGGGCGGGCGGTAACCGGTCGCCGGCTGGCGCTGGCCGCCTCTGGCGTCGCCGCCGCCGGAGCGGCACTGGCTGTTGGCCTGCCCGCGCTGCTCGGCTCCGCCGGACCGCGGTCAGTGTCCACTCCGGCCTGGGCGGTCCGTACCACCTCCGACGGCAGCATCGACATCACCATCCGCGACACCACCGACCCGACGGGACTGCAACGAACGCTGAACGCCGCCGGGATCCCCGCCGTGGTCCGCGCTGGAAACCCCTCCTGCCGGACCTGGGCGGTCGACGGGGAGCCGGAGTCCTACCGCGTCATCACCGAGGACGAGCCGGTCGACGGCCAGACACGGTTCCAGATCCACCCGAAGGCCCTCCGACGCGGGCACTACGTGGGCATCCTCATCATGCGCGGCAACGCCGGCGGTGCCGGCGACGACGGCCAGGTGATCATCGAGACCTCGGTCATCGCGGTCCCCGACCCGCCCTGCACCACCGACCAGCGGCTCCCCGAGCAACTCACCGGCACCCCCATCCCGCGATGAACCCCCGGCCGCCCGGCCCGCCGGCGTCGGCGCAGATCCCGTAGCGGACACTGTTCCTGCCGGCGATCCTCCACGGCAGGGCGGCCGACAGCCGGCACGGGTGTTCGGGTTCTACGAACCGCGCCGGCCCGTAGGGCTCGTGCTCGCCGATGGAGTGGCGAGGGCCAGCTGAATCGCCACCTGCTCTTGTCCGCGCAGTGCGGTCAGTTCCACGGGTCGCGGCGCACTCTCGCGCAGGATGGCGTCGAGCCGGTTTCGAGAGCGTAGCTCAGATCCTCCGGCGCGTATCAGGACGTCTCCGGCGCGCAGACCGGCGTGGTGGGCGGGCGAGGCCGGTTCGACGCGGCGTATCAGAAGCCCCGGTGTCCGATCGAGCCCGACCGCCGCCCGTTTGCTGATCGTCTCGTGGGCCGGGGCCAGGTCCAGACCGGCGCGGTCGACCGCGGCGGGTTGGCGGGGCTCGAACTCGACCAGCAGCGTCCGGAGCAGGCCCGCGAGCTGGGCCCGTTCCTCGTTGGACAGCGCCGCGAGCAGCCGGTCCTCGGTGTGGAGGTGGCTGGGAATGACGCGCTCGAACAGGTCTCGGCCCGCCGGGGTCGGGACGACGAGCGTGTGCCGCTTGGAGTCCGGGGCGGGACGCCGTTCCGCCAACCCGGTCTGCACGAGACGGTCGATGCGCACGCTGACCGTCCCCGGTGTGAGGCCGAGCTCGTCGGCGAGCCGGTGCTGGCTGACACCGCCCTCGCCACCGATCCGCATCAGGGTGATCAGCGCGGCGAAGTCCGGGGTGCGGACACCATGTGCGCGCAGATTCGCGTCGACCTCGGCGTCGATACGTCCGCGCAGCTGGGCGAGCCGGATCGTGACCGCGAACGGCGTGAAATCGAGGTCGGGACGCAGCGACAGCCATTGCTCCACGACGCCGTCGACGGTGTCACGGGCGGTGTCGCGATCTTCGAGAGGTGCACCACGGGTCACGGTATCGAGCTTAGCTCTACCAAACATCGGCCTCAATGTTTGAGTCCAAAATATCGTGTTACGGTCGAGGTGTCGTCGGGTGGGACGGCCCGGCGACAGCGTCTTTCAAGATCGACACCGACGAGGTGAGTGGCATGGCCGGGAAGCTGGACGGCAAGGTCGCACTGGTGACAGGCGGGTCGCGAGGTATCGGTCGCGGCATCGCGCTGCGCCTGGCCCAGGAGGGGTGCGCCATCGTCGCGTTCACCTTCCATTCGGACATGGCGGCGGCCGAGGAGTCGGCCAAGGAGATCGAGAGTGCCGGCGCCACGGCGCTCCCGATCCGGGCGCAACTGGAACGGGCCGAGGAGGCCGGTGCGCTGTTCCGGCAGCTGGATCGGGAACTGACCGCGATGACCGGTGAACCCGGTCTGGACATCCTGGTCAACAATGTCGGCACGGCGGGGTCGGGAACCCTGGCGACGACGACCCCGCAGATGTTCGACGAGATCATCGCCGTGAACACCCGTGCCCCGTTCTTCCTGCTTCAGGCAGCGGCGGACCGGCTCCGCGACGGAGGCCGGGTGATCAACATATCGTCCGCGTACGCCGTTCGTCCGGCACCGGGCGCACCCGTGTACTCCATGGCGAAAGCAGCGGTGAACACGCTGACCACGATCGCGGCCGCCGAGCTCGGCGAGCGTGGCATCACGGTCAACGCCGTCTCTCCGGGCTGGACCGCGACAGACGCGAACGCCGAAGCACGCCGAAACAAGGAGCTGATCGCGGGTGTGGTCGCCGACACCGCCGGTGGCCGCATCGCAGAGCCCGCCGACGTCGCCGGGGTCGTGGCCATGTTCGCCTCGCCCGAAGGCACCTGGCTGACGGGGCAGCATGTCGAAGCCAACGGTCGTTTCCGCTGGAGCTGACAGCCGACCGTTCCGTCTCGCTGCCGATGGCAGCGACCGCGGCGGCTCGGTCCTCCTCCTTTCAAGGTTCAAAGAGGTCCATGGCCTGGCGGCGGCGCCACAATCTAGATCTGGCATCTGACGATCGGCAAGGCCCAAGAAGGAACATCCGGAACTGCCGACGAGCGGAGGTTGGCAATCGCCGCAGACGCAGACGCGACCGTGACCGAGTCTGGTGTCACCCTGCGCAGTACCGGTCGGCGATGACGCGGGGACGCGAGCCGAGCGACTCCTTCAGACTTACCAGGCCAGGCGGTTGTACCTTTCGCGGGTGGGATTCCGCGGAATTCTGCGTGGGCCGCTGTGACCGCTGAAACGGTCCTCATATGGCGCTGAAACCCGGCAGGCCGGAATGCCCTGGGGATCGAACTCGGGATCGGCTAACCTGACCCTAGCTCAGGAGCCGTGGGCTCGTGGGGGGCGGAGCCACATGCAGGTCAGACTTCTCGGTACGGTCGATGTCGTGGTCGAGGGGACACCCCGACCGGTCTCTGGCCTGCGGCGCAAGGCAGTGCTCGCCGCCTTGGCGTTGCAGCCCGGCCAGGTGATGAGCACGGACCGGCTCAGCCACATCGTCTGGGGCGACGCGCCGCCGGCGACCGCGGGAAACACTTTGCAAAGCCATATATCCCGCCTGCGAGGCGTGCTGGGCGACCGGTCCGCGATCCTCGCCCGGCCACCGGGGTACGTTCTGAACATCGCCGGGGAGGCGACCGACGTTCAGGTGGCGGAACGCTTGATCCGGCAGGGAACCCGGTCCGCCGAGCCAGTGCGGGGCGAGGCGCTGCTGGCTGCCGCCGTCGGCCTGTGGCGTGGCCGGTCATTGGCCGACCTCACCGACCTGACGTGGTTCCACGACCACGCTCAGCGGCTGGATCACCTGTTGCTCCGCGCGGAGCAGGGGATCATCGAGGTCCGGATGACCTTGGGCCAGGCGGCCCAGCTCATCCCAGGGCTCGAAGCCCTTCGGCGCCAGTACCCCTTGCATGAACAGATCCACGGGCTGCTGATCCTCGCGCTGTACCGTGCCGGCCGGCAGGCCGACGCGGTGGCGGCCTACCAGGCGCTGCGGCAGACCCTCGATGAGGAATTCGGCGTGGAACCGAGCCAGGAACTGCACGAGCTGTACGCCGCGGTGCTACGGCAGGATCCGCGCCTCGACCAGCCGGCGCTCCCGGCGCCCTCGGCGCCCCCGGCGGTCATCCGTCCCACTCCGGCACAGCTGCCGGCGGCCATCACGGTCTTCACCGGCCGCGCCAGTGAGCTGGTCCAACTGGACGGCCTCCTCCCCCACACGGGCCCGGTGGTCATCTCGGCGGTGTCGGGTACCGCGGGTGTGGGCAAGACCGCGCTGGCAGTGCACTGGGCGCGCCGTGTCCGGGAGACGTTTCCCGACGGTCAGCTCTATGTGAACCTGCGAGGGTTCGACCCCAGCGGTCTGGTGACCAGCCCGGCACAGGCGGTGCGAGGTTTCCTGGACGCTCTCGGGGTGCCGGCGGCCCGCATCCCGCCCAGCCTGGAAGCCCAGACCGGCCTGTATCGCAGCCTACTGACCGGCCGCCGGGTTCTCGTCCTGCTCGACAACGCCCGCGACGCCGAGCAGGTCCGCCCCCTGCTGCCCGGCGCGCCGGGATGCCTGGCGCTGATCACCAGCCGGAACCGGCTCACCAGCCTGGCCGTGACCGAGGATGCCCGCCTCCTGACCGTCGACCTGCTAACCCCCGAGCAGGCTCGCGAGCTGCTCACCAGCCGCCTCGACACCCGCCGGGTAGCCGCCGAACCCGCCGCGGTGGACGCGATCGTCGCCCACTGCGCCGGCGTGCCGCTGGCGCTCGCCATCGTGGCCGCCCGCGCTGCCACTCAGCCCTCCCTGCCGCTGGCCGCCGTCGCCGCCGAGTTGGCCGACAACCGCCTGGACACCCTCGACGGGGGGGACCTGGCCACCCAGATGCGTGCGGTGCTGTCCTGGTCCTACCGGGCGTTGACCACGAACGCCGCGCGCCTCTTCCGGCTCCTCGGTCTCCATCCGGGGCCGGATGTCGCGCTGGCCGCGCTGCCAGAACTGGCCGGGGTACTGATGGCCGACGTTCGCCGGCCACTGGCCGAGTTGGTCGACGCGCACCTGCTCGCCGAGCACGTGCCGGGCCGTTACACATGCCATGACCTGCTTCGCGCCTACGCCACCGAACTGGCGCACAGCCAGGAGGCCGACACCGAACGCCACGCGGCGACGCACCGGATGCTCGACCACTACCTGCACACCGCCCATACCGCCGACGCACTGCTGACTCCCCAGCCCAACCCGATCCCACTACCACCGAGGTCAGCGGGTGCCGCCTCCGAGAAGCTGCTGAACCACCAGCAGGCGCTGGCCTGGTTCACCGCAGAACACCATGTCCTGCTCGCCGCCATCGAGCAGGCCGCAGCCACGGGATTCGATGCCCATGCCTGGCGGCTCGCCACGACCCTCACGACCTTCCTCGACCGGCAGGCGCGCTGGCGGCCACTGGCCGACTCGCAGAACACGGCCCTGGAAGCAGCTCGCCGGCAGGGCGACCGGACCGGACAAGCGAACGCCCACCGCGGTCTCGGGCTCGCCCATGACCGGCTCGGTCAGCTCGACTCGGCCCGCACCCACTACCAGGCGGCGCTGGACCTGTTCGGGATCCTGGACAACTACGCCGGCCTGGCCCGCACCCACCAGCACCTGGCCAGGATGTTCTCCGCCCAAGGCAACTACCAGCAGGCCGGTGAACACGCCCGACACAGCTTCGAGCACTACCGTGCCGTCCATGATCAGGCGGGACAGTCCGCCGCCCTCAACCATCTCGGCTGGTACCGCGCCCACCTCGACGACCATCACCAAGCCCTTGCGTACTGCCGGGAGGCGCTCGCCCTCGCCGTGGAGATCGGCGATCTCAACGGACAGGCCCACATCCAGGACAGCCTCGGCTACATCTACCACCACCTCGGTCAGCACGAAGAAGCAGTCGACAGCTACCAACAGGCCGTGGACCTCTTCCACCGAAGCGGGGACCGCCACAGCGAGGCCAACGGTCTCGTCGCCCTCGGTGAGACCCAACAGGCAGCCGACAACCCCGCCGCCGCCCGGACAGCATGGACCCGGGCCCTGATCATCATCGACGAATTCGGTCTCCCGGACACGGACCCACTGCGCCTCAAGATCATCCAGTACCTCGCCAATGACCCGGATGACACCACCCTCCGAGCCGACTCGAAGGTCAGCTATTGACGGGTTCGTGACGACCTTCGTGCTGGAGCCTGCTGCCCATTCATCATCTGGACGGTGGCCGTGTCGCGCGGTGGCGAGATCTGGACCTGTGCGCTTTGCATGGGCTTCACCCCCGGTCGCCGACTACGACACCCGTACCGGCTACCGCCGTCACCTCTTCGCCGCGGAAAACTGAATGCGGCCGCCACCGCGACCGAACCCGCGTCCCTGCACGCCGGCCCCACCACAAACGCACGGACATGCCGCGAACAGGCTGCGTGGTCGCAACGGGGTGGCGGTCATTCAGGTGGGGGGTGGATGGCGGTGATCGGTGACGGTCAGGATGTTCGCGCCGGTCGCCAGCGGTCTTGCCTGGTGGTCGGCGGTGAGGGTGTCGCGTCCGGGCAGTGCAGTGCCGGCCGGGAAGTAGTTGGGGTCAAGCTGGAAGGTGATGCGGGTACCTCGGCCTGTCTTCGGTATGTCTTGGTCGGCTGCCGGGCCGGCCTCGCGCGGTGGGGTCAGGGGAGTGACACCGGAGAGCGTCTGCCGCCAGATCCTGTCCGAGGTGTGGATCTCGATGCTGACACGGCTGCTGAGAGCCGCCGCGGCCCTCAGCGACCACCGGCGCGGATCCAGCAGCAGGTCTGGGACCTGCCCCGGCCCGGAGCCGAGGGACAGGACTGGCCCGTCGTCATGGATGGTGAATCGCAGATCCGCTTTGACCCAGACCTGTGCGGTGATCGGCTCGCTGTTCGGCCAGTCGAGTGCGTCGGCGATGACAGCCCTAGCCACCTGGCCGGCGAGAGCCATATCGCCACGATCAGCGGCGAACAGCATCTCCGGGCGCTTCCGGACGACCTCCTCGAACGGGCGCAACCGAATCGTGATACCGGCATAGTCGGGCGGCACGGCCTCAGACAGGCTCACTACCTCATTCTCTCCAGCCGAGCATCGCCCACAGGCGCACCGGACATCCGCACATGTCGCGGATCGTGATGTCGTCCCGGTCGTGTGTGGACCATGTCCTGCGACGCCTGGTGGTGTTCGGGTCGGGCAACCGCTACTTCGGCAGCGTCGACAGGCAGCGCCTGCTGGAGGATCCCGACGTGGTCATCCTGGGCGACCGGGTACTGCACCTGGGGTTCAAGGTGCGCCGCCGGTAGGTCATGGCCGCAGGGGCGGCCGAGGCTGGTGGCGTCGTCGATGCCGGGCGGCGGGCCGGTCACCGTCGCCGCGAGAGTCCTCGCCACCGGCGGGGTGGATCGCCTCCCCCGCGCACGACGGTGACCCCGCGAGGCTGTTCGCCGTCCTGATACCGGTACCGGTTCAGGTGTTCGTCACGGACCGCCGCGATCGGACCGTCCGCCGGGACGCGGCTGTAGTCGTAAGTGATCACGGTTGCCGGTCCGGAGTGGAGCGACCCGGTCGGGTCGAGCCCGAAGCCGGCCATCGCGGCGAACACACCGCTTCCGCTGATGTCCACCACCGGTTGCTCATCCTCGCTCGCCAGCGGAGAACCCATGGTCAGGTCGCGGGTCATGGTGGCGCGTGAGGCCCACAGGTGGCGAAGCAGCCCGCCGTCGCGGGCGGCGGTGAGCCAGTAGGACCCGGAGACGGTCTCGGCACCGCGACCGAGGACCGTGCCCAGCCGCTCTGACGTGGCCACGATCATGTCCGCGCTGTCGGAAACCAACAAGGTCCTGTCGGTCAGGAAGACGGAGCCGTCGCGCTCACCGACCACGAGCTCGACCTCGTCACGCCGCTGAGATCCGTCATCCGCTCCACCGTGTCGCCGACGGCGAACTCGCCGGCGTGCCGGGACAGCTCCCCCAGCAGGACCCGCTGCGACGCGGTGGCGACCAGGAAGCCGGTATGCAGGCCCATATCTTGCGATCCTAGATCGTTCCAGAACCGAGCGGACAACCCGCACTGCTACCGAGGCTGAAAGGTCAGGGCCTGGTTTACGGTGGTTCGGCATCGAGGGCGCCTCGACGAACTCAACGCACGGATCTGCCGCTGATGGCGCGTTCGGTGAGGGCACCGACTCTCGTCTGTTCCGATTGGCATCCGCTCCGGCGATGACTTGGTCGGAAGTGTCTGGTGGCGCGGTGAGCAGGTCACCGTTGAGGTCTTCTTCGTGCCAACCGGCGCCCTGACCTCTTGGAATGGGTCAATGCCGTGTCAGCAAGGGCCAAACTTCGACGGCCCAGGGTTCGGAGTCATCGGTTCCGGCTCGTATCGCGCGGTCGGCAGTCCCGGCTCAGTGCGGTGGCGAATGGGAGGTAGGAGCACTGTCGGTTATCCGTCCTCGGCTTGTCTCGCTTCCGTTCAGTGCCTAGGGTTTGTCCGGTCCACCGAAAGGGTGGAAACAAATAGGATCATGGGGGATGCATGTCCAAACCATTTTCACGAAGCCGGTCGGTATTGCTAGTGGCGGCTCTCTGCGTCATTTTCGGGGCGCTCACCGTGCCGCAGTCCGCGGCGGCGGCCACCGCTGGCGGACCGCGTCCAGCCTGGGTCTTCGTAACGATGATCGAGAACGTCAACAGTCACAAGTGTCTGGAGATGCCCTGGGCGACGAGGGACAACTTCGCTCAAGCCGGCCAGTACACCTGCCACGGCGGTGACAACCAGCAGTGGGCCTACAACCCCGACACCGGCGAGATCCGCAATATCCACAGCGGCAAGTGCCTGGAGGACATGTACTACAGCACCGACAACTTCGCACCGATTGGCCAGTACGACTGCACCGGCGGCGTCAACCAGATGTGGTGGATGGGCGACAGCACCGGGCTCATCGAAAACCAGTTCAGCAGGAAGTGCCTGGAAGTGCTTGACTACCGGACCGACGATTTCGCGCCGGTAGACCAGTACGACTGCTACGCCGGATCGACCCAACTCTGGCTGTGGAACGACTGAACGATCGGCCGGGCCGGCCCCAGGCGGTAGCCCGCTACCTGAGGCCCTCTCCTTGCGCTCCCTGTCAGCGGCGCGGGACGCCCTTGGGCCTGAGCGGCCAGCGGGACCCGAAAGAACCGACCGGACGGACCGACTGATATGACTCCGGCGCGGCTCCGTCGTCTTGGTTATAATCGCATCGCCTTGATTGTGCGCCATGCAACTTTTTCCCGAAGCGATGCCATTCAGTCTCGGTCAGCAGGGGTCCCCCGAGGTTCATCTACACAGGTCGCACGGCCAGTCACAGAGACATCCGCTCATGCCGCTGTCAGCGCTTTCCGAGGGTGGAATTGGACTGGCGCGGCTTCAATGCAGGTAGAGGCGGCTGAGGCGGGGAAGGTACGCCCGTGTCGCGGTGTGGTCGTCGAAGTCCCAGCCGAAGTCGATGGTCGGGTAGTGGATCGTGGACGCATCCGGCGGGAGTTGCTGGCCGGTCGCCGCCAGGTGCGCGTTCCAGACGATGCCGAGCACCTCCTCACCCCACAGATCCTCCCCGGCGGCCGCCGCAGCCTGGACGGCGCCCTCCTCCGCCAGCGCATCCGGATCGGCCACGGCCCGGCTGAACACCTCGGGTCCTTGCGATCAGCCAGCCGCGGAAATAGTCGAAGCCGTCGTCGGAGGCGCCCCCGTTGATCAGGTACGCCGCTCCCCACAGGTCACCCTGGTAGGACTCCGCCATCAGGTCCACAACGGCTGCGCGGCCGCCACGATCCGCGGCGGCGGCAGCGCAGCCAGCAACTCCGCGGCCCGTCCCGCCACCACGACCGCATCCGCGCCAGCCCGCGCGCCGGCCCGCTCCAGCAGGTCCCAGAAATCCCGTCTGTCCACGACAGCGCAGCCTGCCAGCTACCCGCTCGTAGCCGCAATCACCAGACACAACCCCATCTGGTCATGGGCGCCAGACACGCTCGCATGCCGAGATCCGGATGGTTTGCGGCCGTGCTGGGGTCGAGGCTAGTCGACGGTGACTCTTGCCGTTACCCGGTCGCTCGGGTGGGCAGCCCGGGTGCTGTTGAGGACGCTCGCACTGACCAGGAACCACAGCAGATCCCAGCCCCCGATGGTCCAGAGCGCCAGCGGCGCCGGCGGGCCACCCGAGCCGATCATCACCGGGATCAGCACGAAGACGGTGTACAGGCCGAGCGTGAGTGGCAGGGCTCGGGACGGCCCGGCCCGGATTTTCGCGCGGATGACGGCCACGCCGGCGACAATCAGGCCGGCCCCGGTCAGGATCGGGGAGACGCTGAACAGCGCGTCGCCGAGGTTTGGGGTGCTCGGCCAGATCACCTCAGCCGCGGCGAGGATGAGCTGGCCCACGATCGCGACGGCCAGGCCCACGTGGGCGAGCTGACTGCGACCGGCGGCGTTGGAATACGCCAGGGCGGCAACGGCCGACAGCTCTCCGAGGTGGATAATTGCCTGGATCAGCCAGCCCAACGACGGCTCCCAGCCAGCGAGGGTCGAGCCAACGTATACAAGGGCGAGCCCGGTGATCAGGAGCGCGGCTATGACGCTCGCCCGGGACTTGTTCATGCAGAGCTCCTCAAAGTGCTTGACGGATTGGGGATGCCGTGACGCACGGGGCCGGTCCAGGGCAGTGGGCCGGCAACCATCGCCGTCTTCACAGGACTGCGGCAAGGTGAGACGGGGCAGGGCCAACGGCGTTGTCAGGCCGGGGCGGGGATCAGGTAGGACAGCACCCGATGGGTGTGCACGCGGTCGGGCCCGGTCAGCAGGGAGGGATCCTCGTCGGCCAGCAGTTCGGTGGATGTGATGGCGTTGGCCACGTCCTGCAGGCCGTCAGCTGACGTGACGAGGTGCACGACCGCCATTTTGCTGTCAGTGGGGTGCCAGAGCACCAGGGTGCGGATGAGGCTCGGGACCTGTTGCAGGACCGGCCGGACGCGGTCGCGGCCGCCGCGACGGGCAGCGGCGACGCGGGAAGGGCTGAGTGGCCCGTCGAAGTATCCGACGAAGGCGGCCTCGGCGGGCTGGGTCGAGGCGCTGCCGGTCACGTCGTCATCGACCTCGTAAATGTCGTCGCTGAGCAGGATGAACGGTCGGGTTCCGCGGGCCGCTCGGGACCGTTCGGACGCCAGTTCGGCGTCCTCACGGGTGTGCCACAGCGTCAGCATGGCGCCGGCTCCCGCGGCGTCTTCGAGCATCGCCAGGCCCGCGAATCCCGGATGTGACGAGATCATGTCCGTCACCTGTTGGACGAGTTGGTGCTGGTTGTCGGTTCGGGGACGGGCTGCGACGGTTTGCAGTCGTGCGAACATGGTGCTCACCTCCGGTCGTCGGTACCGGCAATGGTTGTCCGGCCCGGTGGCGGTGGCATCAGTGCTTGTACTGAGGTCAGCTACGTAGACCTGCGCGCAGGGTCCAGGCGGCAACCTGGGTCCGGTTGGTCAGACCTAGCTTTGTCAGCAGGTTCCGCACGTGCGTCTCGACGGTCCGCTCGGACACCGCGAGTTGCTCGGCGATCGCCCGGTTGGCCAGGCCGTCGGCAAGCAGGAGCGCGACTTCACGTTCTCGCGACGTCAGCGACTTGACCGCGTCGGGCGAGGCGCCGGTGAGTTCGTGGACCAGGGCTGTCGCGTCGGTGTGTGTGGGCGCCATGCCCAGCCGGCGAGCGGTCCGGGCGGCCTGCTCGGCCGGGCTGAGCGCCCGTTCCCGGTCGCCTCGAGCGGCGCGTGCTCGCAGTATTCGGGCGTGGGCCAACTGGGCCATCGCCCGCTCGGCCGGCGCACCGACCCGCTGCTCCATCGCCTCGGCTGTCTGTAAATGCCGGACCGCCGCCTCGTGGTCGCCACCCGCGCCGGCCAGGATCCCGAGAGTGCGCGCGTACGCGCCGCGGTAGCCATAGCTTGAGGCCAGATACGCGTTCTCGTACGGCAGGAGCAGCCGGTAACACCGAGTCGCGGTCTCGATGTCGTCGAAGGCAGCCGCCAGCTCTCCGGCGATCGCCACGATCGCCGACCACCGGATGTTCAACGGCAGCGTGTCCAGTGTCGGTACCAGGCGAGCAAACAACGCACGGGCGGTATCGGCGTCACCGGTCGCGAGCTGGTACTCCGCGGTGATCGCCAGCACGATCGGCCGCGGATTGGTCTGCACCGCGGTGAACTTCGAGTCGTCGTCGCCGAACCGTCCGGTCTTGCGCCGGATGTCCAAGGTGTAGGCGATGTATTGGCCGTACATCGAAGGATCCTCGCATCGGTCGGCCAGTTCCTTGGCGGCGACCGCGAACTGCTCCGCATCGGCGAACCGGCCCGCCAGCATGGCCCGGGCGGCCCGGGCCCGCAATAGGTGCCAGCGGGCCACTGGCCAGCCCGACCGCTGCACTAAACCGGCCAGACCAGCGATCTCGGCGTCCGCTTCGGCTACCCTGCCGAGCTGCAGATTCCCGTCAATGCACCACAGGTACGACCACAGGGCCGAGTCGGGCCGCCCGGCAACGCTGCCCATCCGGCGTAGCCGCCGGCCCAGCTCGAGCCGCTCGACGCCGCAGTCCGGGCCGCCGATCAGCTTCTCCCGCGCATGCAACGCGTCGACCAGCGCCGGGAGGTCGCCCCCGCGCTCGGCCATCTCCATGGCACGTCGGCTCAGCAGGTCCGCGGTACGCAGCGCTTGGGCGTCCGGCGCCTCTTCCGCGGCCTCCGTCAGTGCTACCGCCTGCTGCGCCAGCACCTTCGCGTGCAGGTCACTGTCCCGATCCCCGAGCAACGCCAGCGCCTGGGTACAAAGGTCGGCGATGGCGCGGTTGGGCTGCTCGCCGCCGATGCCACGCACCACCAGCGAGGCCCGCGCCGCGAGGTCGGCGCGACCCGACTCAACGCCAAGTTCCGCGGCGGTGATGCAGTGCCGCAGCGCCTGGCTCACCTGGACCTCGACGTATTCCGCCTCGGCCAGGCCCAGCAGCAGCTCCGCATGTTCGGCCGCGTCCAGCCCGGCACCGGCCACCAGCTCGACCGCCCGCCGGTACCAGTGCGCGGCGTCCGAGTAGTCCAGCGAGCGTACGGCCGCCTCCGCGGCAGCCCGGCAAGCGATGACCGCCTTCCGGCAGCTCTCGGCGTCCTCGGCGGCCCGAACCCGATGCCGAGCCACCTCACCGGCGTGACCGGCCAAGCCCGGTGACGCCTCCAGCACGTCGGCCGTCCGGCGATGCCACCAGATCCGTTCGGCCCGGGCGAGCGCGTCATACCGAGCCTGGCGGACCAAGGCGTGAGCGAAACGCAACACGGTGGGAACGTCCGGCTCTTCAACCAGTACACCAGCCGCTATCGCTTCGCCCAGCCATCCGGCAACCTGGCCAGCATCGCGATCCGCCACCACCACCAGCAGCGTCACGTCGAACTCGTCCCCGAGAACGCAGCACCCACCCAACAGCCACCGACACTCTTCACTGACCAGATCGAGCCGGGCACCGACCACGGACCGCACCGACGCGGGCACCGGGACCGGCATCGACGCCACCGAACCGGCGAAGCGGTCCCCAGCGACCAGGACCCGCACCAGCTCCCTGACCAAGAGCGGGTTCCCGCCGGTCATCCGGCCCAGGTACGACAGCCACGACGAGTCCACCCGCCGCCCGAGCACCGAACGCACGTACACGTCGATGTCCTGCGCCGTCAGCGGCGCCAACTCCACGGTCCGGGTGATCGGCAGACCCGACACCGAACCGAGCCGCGACACATCCCGCGTGGCCACGGCGACCAGCAGACGCGAGCCCGGCAACTCGGTGCACGCATGACGCAGCAACTGCAACGTCGCGTCATCGGCCCACTGCAGGTCATCCAGTACAACCAGCAGACCTGCCGGCGCGGCAGCGGCAACCAGCGCCCGCACCGTGCGCTCCACCGCCACAAACCGCGCCTGCGCCGCCGGGCCACCACCGAGATCAAGCAACGCCGGCGACAGACCCAGCTCACTACCCAGGGCCAGCGCGCGCAACCACGGCCAGAACGCCGGCGCTCCCTCATCCGGCACGGCCCGCCCGGCCAACACCGCCATCCCGACATCCCTGGCCGACTCCGCAATACACGACAACATCGTCGTCTTGCCAATGCCAGCCTCACCCGACATCATCACCAGCGCGCCACCGCCGCCGGCAACCTCCACCGCCAGCCGACCCAACTCGTCAAGCTCGTCACGACGCCCAACCAAAGCCAGACCCATGCACCGCATTGTGCGCCCCCGCTGCTCCGAACCCACAAGTCTGTCAACGAACCCGGGCGGCCGTAGGCATTCGGATCTGCTGCGGACAGCGCGTTGGGCGGGCGCTGCCCGAGCCGTGCTGGGCCAGCGGCGGTGCGGGGTTGCCGGTTGTATGCGAGCCCTCGGCAGGATGCTCGGCAGATGGGAACCGCGCCGACCGTCCCTGAGCGCACGGGATCACGTGAGCATAAGGCCCCAGGATGCGGCCGTCGTCACGGCAACGAGCGTGTGAGCCATACCACTTCACCACTGTCGTCCGTGGAGACGTGATCCCGCTCGAACCCGAGCTTGTCAAGGACACGGAACGACGGTGTGTTCCATACACCGACGGTCGCCCAGAGCCGTTTCCGCCCGGTCGCTATCGCGGCATCGAGCACCGCGCTGGCAGCCTCGGTGGCGTAGCCACGCCCCTGCGCGCGCTGGAACAACTCATAAGCGATCTCGGGTTCCTCAATGGTGGAGCGGCCAATGATCAACCCGCAATAGCCGATGAAGTCCCTTTCGCCACGGCGCTGGATGGGCAGCAGGGCGATCCCCGTTGTCGCCGTCGCGGCGAGCTGCTTCGCGATGAGCGCCCGGGTGTACTCCACCGTGGGCGTCCCGTTGCCGCGTTCGGAATGCAGGGCACGGAGCCTATCGGCGTCCGACTCGGCCCACGGTCGCAGTATCAGCCGCTCCGTCTCAAGATGGAACGACATCGTCTCGTATGTGTAGACACGGCCTCATTCTGCCCGACAGATCATCACGAACTACGGCCGGAGTACTAAGCCATAATCCAGCAGTTAGCCTGCAAACAGTCGACGGCAAACAACTTGTCATCATCGCAACCATCGATGCCAACGTCCGGATCTGCCGCGGTGCGGTCCCCGTCGGGATGGGCCTGGGCGTTGTCTGGGCGGGCCGCCGCCGGCGCCCTGGGCCGCCTAGTCAAGCCCGGTCAAGCGGGTACTCGCGGCTGCATCGCCGACGCGCCGGCCTCGACGCCCCGTGGAGGTGCCTAGAGCCGCCGGTACGCCGCCCTGGCGAACTGGAGGCCGAACTTTCTGGCGCACGCCATGCACCCCTGGGTTGTGGACGCCGCATCCACCTGCGTTCCCATTGTGTAGTGGCCCTTGTGCGCGTAAACCTGGTTGAGGATCTGCACCGCGTTCCTGCCGAGACCACGCGGGTAGGTGGCCACGTCGGCGGCACCGGAGCTGTCGCTTTCGATACCGCCGGCGTCCGACTGGATCTCCAGCTTCAGGTTGCGCAACCGTGCACCCACCGGGTCGGGGAAGACCACCAGCTGGACATCGCCCCCTCCAAACACGGCGGTGTATCGGCACACGTGCTGATGGGGCTCTGGTGTGTCCTCGAAATCGGGGCTCGCCCGGTCAGGTTGGCCGGCAGGGTCACCGAGTACAGCTTGGATCTCCTGCCGGGTGACCAGCGTGCACGGGTCCGGCATGGCGCCCAGTTCGGCGCTGGTTGGCGGCCGGTCCGCCGGGCCCGGCGAGCAGGCGACGGTGAGCAGGCCGAGGATGAGCGCGGAGCCCATGACGAAATGGCGCGTCTGCATTTGGAACGACCCCCGTAGTGGAAACCTCACTTACAGGGTCGGATCCGCCGCCGCCGACGTTACGGTCGCTCAGGTTCCGGAGGTCATCGTGTAGCGGAGCACAGTTCGCTGACTGCGCGTGTCGCCGACAGATCACATACCCCGGAGAAACACGGCGCCTCGGATCGCGATCGCCCGGCGTGCCAGGGTCGGCGGTCCTGTGGACCACAGCCTCACCTGGAACCGGGAGGGCCGCCTGACCGAGGTCAGCGCCGGCGGCGCCGACAGCACGTACGTGTACACCCCCGGTGGTGAGCGGCTGCTGCGCCGCGACCCGACCGGCACCATCCGCTACCTGCCCGGCCAGGAACTGCGCGTCAACCCCACCACCGGCGCGAAGAACGGCAACTCGAGCATCGGCAGCCCGGGCAGCTCGTCGAGTGTCGGCAACTTCTGGGGCCTGGGGCGGATCGGCCGGCAACGTCGGCGTCGAGATCTCCAGCGACAAGCTCCCCATCCCCGACCCCCTCGGCTCACCCACCATGGACGGCGACTACGGCCAGGCCGGAGACGGCTGCCGCGTCCCCGGCCTGTAACGGATCCGACCGGCCCGCGGCGCGTGCCGCCGGTACGGGCTGGATGGCCGGGCGAGCCGGGTCTACGGGGCGAGGGTGGAGGTGGCCCGGTGGATGGCGACGGTCCTGGAGGTGATGGCGGCGGCGACGTTCATCATGCGGGCAGGGCCGTTGGCGAGGAGCGCGGGGAGGGTGGCCGGTGGTGCGCCGGCGGCCGACGGCGGCGAACTACTCGGTGACCCATCCGGCGTCGTCGACCCAGTCGAGGGGTTCGAACCCGGCAGCCTCGATCGCCTTGCGCAGGTCGGCGGGGGCACGTTGGCCACCCTCACGACGAGGCGGGTACCGCGTCGATGGGGACTGCGCCGGGTCCGCGCTCGCGTGCCCGCGGAATGTGACTGTGTCGTCTGCTTACCCCTGTTCCGTGTCAGTGGCTGGCGGTGGCCAGGCGGACGGCGACGCTGGCCAGCACCAGACCGGTGACCTGCTCGATGCGCGCCTTCACGCGCGGACGCCGCAGCCAGCGGCCGAGCCGCTCGACGGCGGCGATGTACAGGCCGAACCAGGCGAGGTAGAGCAGGCCGAAGATCGCGGACAGCAGCAGCGCCTGGGCGCGGGGTGAGCTGGTGCCGGGGCTGAGGAACTGCGGCAGGAAGGTGACGAAGAACAGTGCCACCTTCGGGTTGAGCGCGTTGGACAGGAATCCCTGCCGCAGGTACGCCGAACGCCGTACGGGTGCCGCCGCGACCTCGCCCGCCTCCGGCGAGCGCCCGGAACGCCTGGCCGCCCGCGCCGATCGCAGCATCTGCACCGCGAGCCAGAGCAGGTACGCCGTCCCGACGACCTTCAGCGCCGTGAACGCCGTCGCCGAGGCGAGCAGCAGTGCCGACAGCCCGAGCGCGGCGGCGCTGGCGTGCACGGTCAGTCCGAGGACGCCGCCCAGCATGGTCAGCAGCCCGCCGTACCGGCCGCCGACTAGGGCGTTGCGGGTGATCAGGGCCTGGTCTGGGCCAGGCAGCATGATCAGTACCAGCGCCGCGATCGCGAACGTCGTCATCGCCGTCTCCCCTTCTGAGCTCCCGCGGATGACGATGCCGCCGGGCAATCGATAAGTCCAATGCCAATATTCGAGATCTTCCATGCCTAGAATCTATGGATGGTAACTCTCGTCCAGCTCCGGGTGATCGACGCCGTCCGGCGGCACGGGTCGGTCACCGCGGCCGCCAAGGAACTGCGCTACACCCAGCCGTCGATAAGCCATCACCTGGCCAGGCTGGAGGCCCAGCTCGGTGCCCAGTTGCTCCAGCGCGTCGGACGCGGCATCCGGTTCACCCCGGCCGGTAGCCTGCTGGCCGACCGGGCGGCGGAGATCATCGGCCGCGTCGACTCCGCGGTCGCGGAACTGTCCACACTGGTGGGGCTGGACGCGGGACGGGTCAGGCTCGCCGGCTTCAACTCCGTCATGAGCTCGCTGGTCCCGCAGGCGGCCGCCGTACTCGCCCAGCGGCATCCCGGCCTCGAGCTCGGCCTGACCGACGCGCACCCGGAGGACGCGCTGGAACTGCTGCGGGCCGGCCACGTCGACATCGCCCTGATCTTCCGCTACGACGCCACCGCCCCCGAGGACGGCGGCGTCCGGCTGACCCACCTGCTCGACGACCCGCTCTACCTTCTCGCGACCGGCGGCGGGACCACCCTCGCCGAGCACGCGGGCGCGCCGTGGATCGCCGGCTGCGAACGCTGCCGCGGCCACCTCGTGGAGATGTGCGAGGCCGCCGGCTTCACCCCGCACCTGGCCTACACGACAGACGACATGGTCGTCATGCAGAGCCTCGTCGCGGCCGGCATGGGGGTCACCACGATCCCGGGACTGGCCCTGCGCGCTCACCGGCACCCCGCGATCACCGCCACCCGGCTCCCCGTGCCACCCCGCCGGATCTACGCCGCCACGTACGGGGAGCCACCCGACCCACCCGCCACCACCGCACTCCTCAACGCCCTCACCCACGCCGCCACCGCCGCTCGATGATCCGGCGGCCCGAGGGCGCCGCGCCGGGTGCCTGGACAGCGCGGACCGGCGGTTCAGCCCGGGATGATGCGCCAGCCGGTGTAGAAGGTCGGCGCCTGGATGTTGGCGGTGGTGGGGGGATTGCCGTCCCAGGCGCAGTAGGCGTCGGGAGCGGTGGGCGAGTTGTAGTCGCCGAGGCTGTAGTACTGGGTCGAGGTGACGGTGATGGCATATCCGGCGACTCCGTACTGGCCGATCAGCACGCCGCCCGGCGGGATCGGCGCGCTGGCCGTGACTCCGGTCGTCGTGGTGGTGCTCTGCGTGATGGATCCGCTGACGCCGGCGGTCACCAGGTCGAAGAACGATCCGCTGACCGAGCCGCCGACCGTGTAGCTGAAGGTCTTGGCCACCGTGGAGGTGAAGGAACCGGTGGCCGTGGTGTTGGTGTTGTTCTGGACCTCGTGCGACTCTGCGACGAAGAACGTCGGTGTCACCGAGGTGACCGCCTCCTGCTCTCCCACCCAGATGAAGCTGTTTGGGTTGTTCGGGTCGAGGGTGGACAGCGTCCAGATGACTCCGCTTGCCGGGCAGGTGCCGTCCGTGGCGTCGGCATGCGCGTCCCCGCCAGGGGCACGGTCGTCTACAACATTCTCATCAGGATGCCGGCCAGCCTGCCCGACTACGCCAAGACGCTGACTCTGTCCGCCCAGCGCGGCGAGGGCGTCGACGTGCACGACGTGACCATCACCGGCGGAGGCGGCGGTATCCCCGTCCCCACCGACTCCGGCGGCGCCGGTGGGGCGGCGAGCTGCCTACCACCGGCGTGAACACGCTCGCCTACGGCGTCATCGCCACGCTACTGCTGGTGGCAGGGGCGGGGCTGACCGTGGCCGGCACCCTCCGCCGCCGACGCGTCCGTCCATGGACTCGATCCACCTGCGACCGCCAAGACCCGACACAGGCCGATCGTCACAGCGCGCGGGCTTGCGGTCACGCCACGCCTGTGACGCTCCTGCCGGCTGGCCGCTGCCGGCTGCCGGCAGGTGACCCTTGGCCGGCGGTGCTTGATGCGGTCAGGGGGTGGCTGTGGGGGTGGCTAGTGCGGCGAAGAGGTTGGCGCTGGTGGCGGCGAGGGTGGCGCGGGCCAGGTGAGGGTCTGGGTTGTCGGGGCTGTGGGGTGGTCGGTCGCGAAGGTAGAAGGACCAGGGGTCGGGGGTCGGCTGGGTGGTCGGTTCGGTCCAGAGCCTGATCCGGTGCTGGGTGCGGGCGAGGTCGGGATGGTGCGGTCCCCAGCCGGTGAGCTGGTCGCGTGCGAGCTCGGTGAGGAGGTCGAGGGCGGCGGGCGGGTCGGTGGGGTACTGCCAGTAGGCGAGGTTGGCGCGGGCCCGGAGCGTGTCGGGATGGTGAGGCCCGAGGGTGTGGGTGAGTGCCGGGACGAGCTCGCGGTACAGGCGTAGCGCGTCGTCGGGGTGGCCGTGGGTGCCACGCCGGTAGGCCAGCGACGCGAGGCCGAGCAGGGTGGCGGGGTGGTGCGGGCCGAGGGTCTCCCGGCGGCGGGTGGCGAGGTCGTCCAGGGCCTTCAGGCTCCGGGCGGCCCAGCCGGTGCCGATCTGGACCAGCGCGAGCGATTCCTGGGCGGCCAGCATGTCGGGATGGTCGGCGGTGAGGTGGCCGGCTTGCGCCCTGATGAGCTTGATCAGCAGCTTGACCGCCTCTTCGGGCCGGCCGCCGCGGGCGGCGCGGGCGGCCTGGCGGTGCGCGGCGTGGAACAGCTCGCCGGCCTGCCCACCCGTGACGGTGGCGTGGTCCAGGGCGTCGAGCAGCGTCCGGCCCGCCGCCTCGTCGCGGAGGTAGGGCAGCAGTGCGGACAGGCTGGCCCGCGTGCGCTCGGCCGTGCCGGTGAGCGGGTGGGTGGGGCCGTACGTGTCGCGTACCCGGGGCAGGACCGCCGCCAGCAGGTCGGCGGCCGGGGCCAGGTCCCAGGACTCGCCGAGTACCACGGCGGTGAGCAGTTCGGTCCGCACCAGGTCGGGGTGGTCCTGCCCGCATACCTCCCGCTGCGCGGTCAGCGTGTCGTGCAGCCCGCGCAGGGCGCCGTCGAGATCGCCGAGTTCGAAGGCCAGCAGCGAGAGGTAGGCGCCGGTGCCGACCGTGGCCGGGTGACGTTCGCCCAGCACGGCGGTCTGGACGGTGGCGAGCCGTTCCAGCAGCCGCCGGGCCCTGTCCGGTTCGCCGCTGGCCGCGGTGAGCAGCGCTGCCCGCGTCCACACGGTGGTCGCCTCGTGCGGGTCGGTCTCCGGGGTCGACCACACCAGCGCGGGCACGGTGAGCCAGAGCCGCCGCAGCGCCGCCACGTCCTCACCCAGCCGCCGCCAGGCGGGCGGCAGCTCCACGGGCGTGGTGGCCACTGGCAGCGGTCGGGGTTGCGGGATCAGGCCGGGCGGGATCAGGCCGGGCGGGAGGGGCGGCGGGCTGGGACGCGGCTCGGCGGACGGCGGCGCCGTGGCGGGCACCGGTACCGTGGCCGCGAGCGGGATCTCCGCCCGGCGGGCGGGCGTTCCGGGCAGCCGGGGGAGGCCGGGGGCGTCGGGGCGTACGGGTTCCTCCGGCGCGGGTTCGGCGGTCGGGGTGGCGGCCGCGGATCGCCGCTCCTCCCTCCAGGCGGCCAGTTCCGCCTTGAGCGGCCGGTGCGTCATGGCGGGCCCGCCGGTCTCGACGTCCTCGTGCAGTTCGGCCAGCAGGGCGATCGCCCGGTCGGGGTCGCCGGCGGCCCTGGTCCACCGGGCCCGCGCCAGTCGCAGCTCGAACGCCCACCTGCTGGTACGGCCGTGGCGTTGCTCGGCACGGGCGATGATCGCGGCCAGCGACTCGAGTGCCGCGGCCGGGTCGCCGGCGAAGGCGGCGCGGACCTGTTCGAAGGCGGCGGCCAGCTCGGGCGGGTAGTCCGCCGGCAGCGGCCGGTCGCGGCGGAACCGGTCCAGGTTGCGGATCCAGCGCTTCCGGGCCCGCGCCTCGCTCTGCCACCGGACCAGCTCCTGCCGCAGCTGCCAGGCGACCGCACCCTTGCGGACGTAGCGCGGCAGCGCGGCGCGCACGGCGGTCAGCGCCGCCAGCGGTTCGGTGGACATGTCGTGGACGCGCCACCAGTGCGCGGCGGTGTAGCGCAGCTCGGTGACCCGGTAGTCCTCCGGCCCGTACCCGGCGGCGAGCTCGTCGGCGGCGCCCTCCAGCGTGCTCAGCGCGTCCTCGACGGCGCCCCGGTCCCTCGCCGCGGTGGCAGCGGCGACCCGGGCCGCGATCGCGGCCGGGTACTCCGCCAGCGCCGGGTCGTCACCGGCCAGCGGCCGGAGGTGGCCGGCCAGCCACTCCGAGCGCCACCGCCACAACCGCCGGCGGCCGGCCTCCACCCGCGCGTCCTCGGGCCCGCGCAGCGCGACCAGGTCGTCGTGCAGGCGTTGCTGGACCAGCACGGCCGCGGGCCGATCGGCGTCCTGCCACGTCCAGTCCGCGAGCCGCGAGCGGAGCGCCAGCGTGCGGTAGTCGCGCGGGCCGCAGCACCGCTCGGCCGCCGTGGCCGCACCGGCGAGCCGGCCGGTCGCCGCCACGTCGCCCTTCCGCCGCGCCTCGAGCGCGTCGAGCAGCTCCGCGGCGATCTCCGGCGGGTATTCGTACGGCGACGGCAGCGGACCGCCCGGACCGTCCCGCTCGCTTGCCGGCACCGCGCGGTCCCTGCGCTTCCTGCGGTGGCCGGCACCCGGCGGGCGGTCGCGCCACGCGACCAGCTGCCGCCCGGTGTACAACGTGTCCGGGTGGCCGGGGCCGAGATGCTCCTCCTGGTCGCGGTGCAGTGCCTGGAGCTGCTTGCGGGCCGCGTCCACCTCGCCGTGCCATGCGGTCCAGTACGCCAGCACGCCACGGGTGCGGAACGTCTTCGGGTCGGTCGGCCCGAGTACCCGCTCCTCCTCGGCGAGCAGCTCGCGCAGCAGCGCGATCGCCTTCTCCACCTGGCCGGCGCGGGCCGTCCACTTCGCGATGATGGCCCGGGTGCGGAACGCGTCGGCGCTGGTCGCGCCGAGTGCCCGCTCCTGGTCGGCGAGCAGGTCCGACAGCTCCCGCAGGCCCTCGTCGTACTGCCCGTTCGCGCAGCGCTGGTCGGCGAGCCCGAACCGGGTGAGGAACAGTTGCGGGTCGCCCGGCTCCAGCACCTGCCGCTGCTCGGCCAGGATCCGCTCCAGCATGCGCAGCGACTCGTTCGCCCTGCCCTGCTTCCCGGTGGCCTCGGCGAGGTGGCGAGCCAGCCGCAGGGTGACCTGGTGGCGTTCGCCGAGCCGCGCCGCGGCCGTGGCGTGCCAGGACTGGCAGCGTTCCAGCCACTCGCGGAGCGCGACGACATGGTGCCGCTCCAGGCTGTCCACGGCCTCCCCGTACCGGCCCAGCTCCCACAGGTGACCGGCCTCGGCCAGGGTGGCGTACGCGTGCACGGGATCGGCCGGGTCGCGCTCTCCCGCGGGCGCCATCCGCCCGATCGCCTCCACCATCGCCTGGTGTGCCGACCGGAGCGGCAACCGGTCGCGCAGGAACGCCACGAACGTGGGGTGGAACAGGCCCACATGCTCGTTCTCGGTACCGGGCCGGCCGCGGACCACCAGCATGCCGAGCCGCACGATCACGTCGCGCAGCGCCGTCACGTCGCCCGGCCCGCCCAGCGCTTCGCTGGCGCCGCGCAACAGCGCCAGCGGCAGGACCGGCCCCGTCCCGGCGGTCGCCAGCAGGGTGAGGGTGGGCAGGTAGTGCCGTTCCCATTCCCGCGAGTTCTCCCGCCGCAGCAGTTGCCACTGCTGCTCGTACACCCCGTCCAGGCCGACCGGGAGCCGGCTGTCCGGGTCGAGCTGGCCGCTGACCTCGGCGTACATGCGGGCCACCAGCCAGCTTCCGGCCGCCGCGGCGACGATGGCCCCGCGCAGCGCGGCGTCCACGCCGCGCCCGGCCAGGTAGCTGTCGACATCGGCGTCGGCGGCGGTGTCCAGGGCGTGCGCGCTGGTCCCCGCCGGCAGCGCCGCCTCCTCCCGGCTGGTCACCAGCAGCCGCAGGGACGGCAGGCGGGGATCGGCGAGCGCGGCCGACAGGGCCTCGCCCAGCGCCCGCGCGGCCGGCTCGCCCAGCTGATCCAGCCCGTCGAGGGCGATCCGCACCTGTTCAGGCATGTCCGAAGCCTCACGCGGGTCGAGGTCGCGCAGCGGGGCGAACACGTACCGCTCGAACGGGTTCTCCGTCCACCGCTCGCGGCCGTGGCCGGACGGCTGCACCGTCGACCGGAACCCGGGCACGGTCAACGCGAGCTGCTGGGCGACGGTACGGGCGATGCCGCCCACCGTGTCCGACGGTGCGAGGAACGCCACCGCGTTCAGCAGGCGTGCCGGGATGCGGTCCGGCGCCAGCTCCGGCCGGGCCAGCGCCGCCACCAGCGTCGACTTGCCGTATCCGGCGGGACCGACGAGGCCGAGGCACCGCTCCCGGAGGCAGCCGGCCACCACCTCGTCCAGCGCGGCCGTGCGCTGGAACCACGTGGTCAGCCGCATCACCTGCCCGTAGGCCAGCGTGCCGGCCAGCGGCGACTGCCGGGCCGCCGGCGCGGCATTGCGGGCCAGCCACAAGCCCTCGTCGCCCTCCGCGGTGTCCCGGCGGCCGTCGAACGCCAGGCGCCACGGTGTCTGGGACGGGCAGCTCGCGGCGATCCGCTGCCGGACGTCCTCGCACCGCAGCCGGTCGCCGAACCGGTCGTCGCCCGACCGCAGGACCGCCGACAACGTGCGGGTGAAGCAGCCCTCCCGCGCCACGCCGAGGTCGGAGGAGGACAGCACCTCGAACCGGCGGCCAGCCATGCTGACCACCCGCACCCACCGCCGTCCCGCGTCCCTGACCACGGTGCCCGCGTGGCACGCGTCCAGCAGCACCACCAGGCCGTCCAGATCGCGGTGCTCCTTCAGCAGCCCGTACAGCCGCCGGCCCACGAGGTACCCGGTGTCGTCGTCCGGGGGATCCGGGGCCTCCTTCGACATCAGGTACAGGTCGGTGCCGTCGCCCGCATCGTCGCTGTCGCCGACGACGCCGTGCCCCACGTAGGCGAGGAAGAGACTGGCCCGGTGCCGGGACGCGTCCCGGAACGCCCCGCCGACCGCGTCCCTGAGCTGTCCCAGGTGCGGGTCCAGCAGCAGGCCGCTCACCACCCCGGGCACCGCGCCGTCCGGTACCGCCGGCTCGCAGCCACCGAGCGCGGGATCGAGCAGTACGTCGCGCAGCTCCTCGGCGGCCGAGGGCAGGCAGGCGAGCGGGGCACCCAGCGCGTCGCACTGCGACCCGATCACGAGTGCCCGCCGTGTCCCCATCGTTCCATCTTCGGAATCCGTACGATGCGGCACAAGGACGCTCACGTCGGCCAAAGACACGACACGCGTGCGGGCGCCGCAGCCTGCCCGCCGGGCGATGAGTGTGCAGCTCATCTGGCTGTTTTCGAACGTGTGTGCGATACTGCCTCGATGTCGAGCGGTGCCACGATCCTGCACGCCGACCTGGACTCGTTCTTCGCGTCGGTCGAGCAGCGCGACAATCCGCGCCTCGCCGGCCGGCCGGTGATCGTCGGCGCCGGAGTGGTGCTCGCCGCCAGTTACGAGGCGAAGGCGTTCGGCGTCTACACGCCGATGGGCGGCCGGCAGGCGCGGCAGCTGTGCCCGCAGGCGGTGGTCGTGCCGCCCCGGATGGCCGCGTACTCGGAGGCCAGCCGGGCGGTGTTCGAGGTGTTCCGGGACACCACGCCGCTGGTGGAGGGGCTGTCCATCGACGAGGCGTTCCTGGACGTGGGTGGGCTCCGGCGGATCGCGGGCACGCCAGAACAGATCGCCGACCGGTTGCGCCGCGAGGTGGCCGACCGGGTCGGCCTGCCCATCACCGTCGGGGTGGCCCGGACGAAGTTTCTGGCCAAGGTCGCCAGCGGGGTCGCCAAGCCGGACGGGCTGCTGGTCGTCGAGCCGGCCGGCGAGCTGGACTTCCTGCACCCGCTGCCGGTGGAACGGCTGTGGGGCGTCGGCCCCACCACCGCCGGCCGGCTGCGCGGCCTGGGCATCACCACGGTGGGCCAGGTGGCCCGGTTGGGCGAAGCCACCCTGGTGTCGGTGCTCGGCGTGGGCCTCGGGCGGCACCTGTACGCGCTGGCCAACAACCGCGACCCGCGGCCGGTCCGGGTCGGCCAGCGGCGCCGCTCAATAGGCGCCCAGCGGGCCCTCGGCCGCCGGCCGCGCAGCCCGGAGGAACTGGACGCGATCCTCGCCGGCCTGGTGGACCGGGTCGGCAGGCGGATGCGCTCGGCGGGGCGGGCCGGCCGTACCGTGACGCTGCGGCTGCGCTTCGACGACTTCACCCGCGTCACCAGGTCCCGCACCCTGGCCCAGGCCACCACGAACAGCGAGACCCTGCTGCATGTCGCCCGCACGCTGCGGGCCGCGGCCCAGCCGATGATCTCCCGCCGCGGCCTGACGCTGATCGGCATCGCGATCGGCAACCTCCACGACGGGCTCCGCGACGGGATGGTGCAACTGGAGCTGCCGCTGGAGGCACACAGCGACGGCCAGTTGGACGCGGCGGTGGATGCGGTACGGGACCGGTTCGGTTCGGCCGCGCTCACCCGCGGCACGCTGCTCGGCACCGACCCCGGCCTGACCGTGCCGCTGCTCCCGGACTGACAGGGGTTCAGTTGTCGAGCGGGCCGGTCTGGTGGGCGCGGGTGGCGGCTTCGGTGCGGGTGGCGACGCCGAGTGAGTGTGTCGGCGTGGTCGGCGCGCAGGCCCGCACGCCATCCGCGGCGCCTGGTTGACGAGGTGTCCGGGGAAGACCGAGCATGAACACGCGGCCTTCGAAGGCACCTGCTCCCGGGCACAGGCGGTACGCGATGCGCGCAATGATCTGGATCACGGTCGCAATGCCTGCGGCGATCTTCCTGCTGGCGGCGCGGGCTCTCGTTGTCCGGCTACGGCTGGAGAGTCGTGGCCTCGGAGCGCGAGCGACGGTGACGTCGTACAACCAGTGGACCGACGACATGACCCACCACGACGTGACGTACCGGTTTGTGGCGGGCGGCCAGGAGTACAACGGCTCGGGCAGCGCCGACCGGGAATATCAGATCGGTGATTCGATCGACGTCATCTATCACGCTGATCGGCCCGGCTTCAGTCAGCTGGTCTCCGGAGGCGTGGTCACCTCCACGGTCCTCAACATGTTCGTCATGGTGGCGATGGTCGCGACCGAGATCTGGCTGGTGTGGATGATGCTCGCTTATGGCTCGTGACACGGGCACGCCTCGCCACCCGGATGCAGGCCGGTGAGGACGACTGCCTGCGGTTCGCCGTGACCAATAGCGCGGCGCAGCAGGCCTCAGGATGAGCAGGCTCTCTGGATCAAGGTCTCCACCGCCTGCGCTCCATGACCGGCACGGAAGAGTTCTGCGCGATCCGCTCCTACCCTCGCGACCGGCCGCCGCCCTTCCCGCCGGTCAGGCGGTGACGGCGAGCGCAAGGGTGGCGGCGGCGAGGAGGCCGAGGGCGAGGCGGCGGAGTACCGGCTCGTAGGAGGCGACGCGGTCGGTGAGCCAGAACGGTTCGGTGTCCGGCCGGCCGGCGGGAACCAGCAGGATGAGGGCGGCGGCGGGGAGGACGAAGCCGGCCGCGTACGCCAGCCCGGCCCACCAGGGCACCAGCCCGGCCAGCGTGAGGGTGAGGGCGACCCAGGACAGCGACGTGATCCGGTACGTGGAGAACACCAGGCCGGTGTCCAGGCCCCACACGAACGCCCCGCGGGTGGGCCCGTGCCGGTGGAAGTGCTCGCGTGGGGTCTGCCGCCGCCACATCGGCGTGCGGAGCCCGAACAGGCGGGTGTCCACGATCAGGAACGTCGCGGTGACGGCGGCCGCGGCGAGCCGCGCGACGGCGGTGTGCCGGTGGTGGCCGAACAGCAGCGCGCCGGCCGCCCACGCGGCGGCGTAGCAAGCCAGCGCCGACAGGGTGAAGCCGGTGGCCAGCGCCGGTACCGGCCCGCGGCGGGGCCGGGTGGTGGAATTCCCCTTCACGAGGGGGCGGAGGTATCCGACGAAGGACAGTCCTCAAAGGCTGAACAGTTGCGCGAAGCCCGCCGCCGCGATCAGCAGCAGGAGGAAGTACGTCATGGCGTCCTCGATCCGGCTCGGCCGGCTGCGGCCGGGGGTCCGGCCCGCGCCGGGGGCGGGCGGGCCGGATGGTCAGGAGTGCGGGATCACGGGCAGCTGTTGGCGCGCACCGTCCAGTAGGCGGAGCAGCGGAACGGCCCGTAGTAGCAACCGCTGTTGCTCTGCGTGCACTCCGCGCAGGCGTAGTACCGCTGGAACGGCGCCGAGCCGGCGCAGCAGTACCAGATCTGCCAGTGGTATCCGTTGCTGGTGTCGCAGACCCGGCTGCCGCCGCTGCTCGGGCAGTCGTTGTCGCGAGCCAGGTGGCAGCAGGCGTAGGCGTAGGTGTGCGGGTTGACGATCTTGTTGTCGGTGGTGGCGGCGGCGCGCGAGCGGCGGGACAGGGCGGACGCGCCGGCCAGCCCGCCGACCGCGACCATGCCGGCCCGGCCCATGAAGCCCAGGAACCCGCGCCGGTCGGCCCTCTCGGGCAGGTCGGGGTTGTCGGAGGAGGAGGTCACCTCGTGGCCGGGCCGGTCGTCGGGTGGAGGTCGTTTCACGGTCATCACCTCACGGAGTTGGGATCTTCGGTACGAACGTGCGCTTGTCCACGATGGGAAGGGCCTGGTAGAGCTGCCGTACCGTGGGCACGGTCTGGGCCCTGGCGAGGGTCCCGCCCTCCACGGCGATCAGGACGGGCGTGGTGTCCAGGCCGATCCGGTTGACGATCTGCTCGCCGTCGTCCACCAGGACGCGGGGGTGGCGCAGGTCGAACTCCTCCACGAACGACTCGGCGTCGCCGGAAACCGGAACCACCACCACCCACAGCGCCTCCGGCAGCGCGCCGCCGCGCAGGTTGGCGGCCAGCGTCCGGCAGCTCTCGCACTTGTTGGACAGGAACAGCACCAGCCCGTTGGCGGCGGCGTCCAGCTCGGCCGGCAGGCCCACCGTGCTCGGCGGCTGCCCGGCGGTGACGCCGAGGTCGAGGGTTTCCGGGGTGTCCACCAGGTGCAGGTACCGGCGTACCTGCTTGAGCTGCTCGTACATCTCGACGAGCGCGCCGAACTGCACGAACAGCCCGGCGCCGAGCACGCAGACGAGGATGAGCAGGACGATTGTCATGACGTGACCTCCGCGTGGGCTTCCTCATCCGGCGCCAGCTCCCGCACGATCAGGCGGTCGCCGCGCAGTTCCCGCGACAGTGCCCATTCCCGCCGCAGCCGCCAGCCGCTCGCCAGCAGCAGTCCGGCCGCGAGGCCGGCGAGGCCGGTCCGGGCCGACCAGCCGGGCGGGTACGCCTGAGCCAGGCCCGCCGCCGCCCACCAGGCCGGCAACAGCCACACCTGATGCCAGCCGAGCCGGGCGTTACCGGCCGCGCCGAAGCAGCGGCACGCGACGGAGGTACGGGTGGCCAGCGCCACCGCGCCGGCCCCGGCGAACCCGGCGGCCAGCACGGCCACCACTGCCCGCGGCCACCACGCCGACGGCGCCGCCACCAGGCCGCACGTGGCGACGGCCTCCGCGACGATGACACCGCCGGCGGCCACGCCGGCCACCGCCGGTCCGGCTCCGAGACGGCGGATCACCTGGCGGAACTCGCCGGGCCGGGACAGCTTCCCCAGGGCGGCAAGGCCGAGCACGCCGGCCAGGACAACCTGGGCGACCACACCGATGAGGTCTGCTGGCGCCATGTCCGTCCCCTCGGACAGCCCCTCGCGAGGCACCATGTGATCAGATGACCACAGTCAGAACCGTACAATTAGCTACTTCGAGGCACAAGGAGCCATAAAGCACCACTTTCCCCGAGCAGCCCTCGGGTCTCATGAGTACGCGTCGGTAACTCAACGCGGGGGTTTCGTCGCAACGGTGGCGAAGCTACACTCCTGGAGCCAATGCAACGGGGGCTATCTCTTGTCCATCCGACACAAAGCCCCTGTCTGATGCTCCCAACGTGATACCGCAGACGGGCACCCGTATCCGTATCGTGTATTGGGAGGCGCACGTGTCAAGCCGTGTTATTGGCGCGATGATGGCTGCCGTTTTTCTGGCGGCGTCAATGAGCGTACTTGCCGCAGAAACAGGTTCGGCGAACGCGGACACCACTCTGGTGGACTGCTCGGTCGGTGCCGAGGCGACGACTTTCACGCCGGGCCTGACCTTCGTACCCCAGCCGACCAGCGTCCACGTCGACGGCACCCTCGCCGACTGCGTGTCGACGGACCTCGCGATCAACAGCGCGACGTTCACCATCAACGGCGGCGGTACGGGCAGCTGCCTGACGTCCAGCTTCAACAGCACAATGGTCGTCGACTGGAATTCCGGAGCGAACAGCGTCATCCGGTACGACCTGACGGTCAACATCAAGCCCGACGGCGAAACCGTGTTCGTCAGTGTCGGTGAAGTCGTGAGCGGCCAGTTCGCCGGCGCCCGGGTCGTCCGGGCCACTGCCGAAGCAACGCTCGACGTCACGAAATGTCTCGACGGCGGAGTCAGGAACGCATCCGGCCCCGCAACCCTGACCATCGTCGGCTGACAACCTGAATGGCCCGGCCGGCGATTTGCCGGCCGGGTCCCAGCTGTCAGCGGCCCCCGCCGACAGGCGCGGCACCTCGGTCACCTCGGCCACCGCCCGCCAGGTCAGCGCGCCGGCGAACGCCACCTCCGGCGGTACCCCCAGCGTGCGGGCGACGATGGCGTCGCGCACGGGAGAGGCGGCCATGTCCGCGTACCACTGGTCGAAGTACGCGGCAGCAGGCACACCACCGGCACCTCCTGCTCGCGCGAGGGTGGGCCGTCAGTGGAGGGTGTTCGCCGGCAACCACAACATCCGCCCCCAGTAACCCCACCGCGAGGAGCCCCGCGCGCCTGCCCTTGACCGTGCGGCCCGCCACCGGGGGTGGCGGGCCGCGTTGTGGGTGGTTCAGTGGAGCAGGCTGAGCGCCTTCTCCAGGCCCAGGTCGTGGCCTGCGGACAGGCTGGCCGCGGTCACCGGGGCGTACTGGTCGGGGGCGACCCCGACGCCGTTGATCAGTTCGTGGTCGGCGCCCACCTCGTACTTCGTGGTCAGCTGGAGCCCGCTGCCGTCGTTGAGGTTGAACAGGCTCGGGATGCCGGCCACGACCCCCGCCGTCCGGGTGCCGACGATGGTGCCGAGGTGCAGGTCCTTGACGGTGCTCGTGAAGGAGTCGCAGGCCGAGGCGCAGTCACGGTCGGTGAGGACGACGAACGGCAGGCCCACCAGCGGCATGCTGTCGTCGGT
This sequence comes from Mycobacteriales bacterium, assembly GCA_045806985.1. Lineage (GTDB taxonomy): Bacteria > Actinomycetota > Actinomycetes > Mycobacteriales > JBJMIH01 > JBJMIH01. The sequence continues at coordinate 40,048 of JBJMIH010000246.1, forward strand.
GCGGTTCGGGGTGCAGTGGTCCTGCGAGTCGCATTCGTAGCTGGTGATCTTGTGGTGGGCCAGCATTCCGAGCAGCTTGGCGCGCTCCTCGGCCGAGCCGCCGCCGTTGCCGCGCAGGTCGAGGATGATTCCGCGCAGAGTGGCCTGCTTGCGCATGTTGTTGATCGCCGTGAGGACGGCGTCGGCGGCGCCGCCGGTCGGACCGGTGAAGAATCCGGACAGCTGGACGTAGCCGACGTCGCCGTCGAGGACCTTGCTGGGTGGTGCCGACGGCCCGGCCGGCGGCCCGCTCTGGGTGTGCGGGGTCAGTGTGACGTTGAGGGTCTGGCCGGTGGCGGGCCGGTGCAGCGCGAGGCGCACGGGTACTCCGTCCTCCGGGTAGGCGATCCAGTTCCACACACCCTCGTCGAGCTTGCCGTTGATGAACGGGGTGACGCCGTTGATCGAGGTGATCTCGTCGCCGGCCTTGATGCCCGCGTTCGCCGCCGGACCGCCCGCCTCGACGGTCTTGACGAACAGCGGCGCGACGGCGGCCGGATCGCTGGCCCCGGGACCGTTGCCTCCGGAGACGGACATACCGGTCACGACCTGAAGCTGGTACGCCGCGCCCCGTACCCAGGCGATGTGATTCTGGTGCAGGCCGGCGACGAGTCCCCGGATGGTGGCCTCCCCGACCGCCTGGCGGGTCGCCTCGTCGTTCGGGAGCCGGTCGATGACCCGCTGGTAGACGGCGGCGAAGGCGGAGATGTCGGCGTCCCGCCGTCCGGTCAGCGCGGGAAGTGTGGCAGTCGGCTGGTCGATGCCGCGCCGGTTGAGTTCCTGGGTGAAGGCCGCGAAGGCAGATACCAGCAGGGCGCGGTCATCCAGGTGCGGGGCGTCGAAGTAGTGGGCGTAGATGCAGTCGTACGCCTGTGCGATGGTGCTGGCCGTGGTGGGCGCCAGCGGGGGCGGTGTGCCGGTCGATTTGGTGCACGGCGCCACCGGCGCGCCGGTCGGATGGTCGGTCGCGCCGAAGACCTTGGCCGTGCTGAGGGCGGCGACAGTGGAGACGGCGGCGAGGCTGAGCGCTCCGGCCGCGAGCAGTGTGTTTCTCATGCCGGCGATCGTGACGAATCGGCCGTTACACGGCCGCAACCGCCAGCTGTTACGCCGTTGTTGCGGCGGGAATGGTAGTGAGGCGGTATGCGGGTACTGGTTGCCGAGGACGAGCACGAACTGGCCGACCTGGTCGCCGAGGGCTTGCGCAGGCACGCGATGGCCGTCGACGTCGCCTACGACGGGGCCGCGGCCAGCGAGCGGCTGGCGGTCAACGACTATGACGTCCTGGTGCTGGATCGGGATCTGCCCAAGGTGCACGGCGACGAGATCTGCAGGGATCTCGCCCAAGCCGGCGCGCGTGTCCGGATTCTGATGTTGACCGCCGCCGCCTCGGTACCCCAGCGGGTCGCGGGCCTCGGCCTCGGCGCGGACGACTACCTGCCGAAACCCTTCGACTTCAGCGAACTCGTGGCGCGGGTGCAGGCGCTCGGCCGGCGCAGCCGGCCACCGGTGCCGCCGGTGCTGCGCCGGGCGGGGATCGAGTTGGACACCCGCTACCGGCAGGCCAGCCGGGATGGCCGCCACCTGCCCCTGTCGGCCAAGGAGTACGCCGTGCTGGAGGTCCTGCTGCGGGCCGAGGGCGCGCCGGTCGGCGCGGAGTCCCTGCTGGAGCAGGCCTGGGACGAGAACATCGACCCGTTCACCGGCGTCATCCGCGTCACCGTCGGCCGGCTCCGCGCCAAACTCGGGGATCCGCCCTGCATCCACACCGTTCCCGGCTTCGGGTACCGGCTGTGAGCCGCCGCACGGTGCGGGTCAGGATGGCCGCCCTCTACACCGCGCTGTCGCTGTTCACCTCGGTGGTCCTGCTCGTCGCCAACAACCTGCTCCTCCAGCGCAACCTGTCCAGCAGCACCCCCGACCCGGACACGCCGGCGCCTGGAACGCTGGGCAACCCGACGTTGACGCCTGGTAAGGACTTCGAAGGCGTGCGCCTCTCGGTCCTGCGTCACCAGTGGGTCGTCGCCGGCGTGTCGATCGTGGTGGTGACGCTGGTGTCGGTCGCGGTGGGCTGGTGGCTCGCCGGCCGGATGCTGCGCCCGCTGCACCGCATCACCGCGACCGCACGCCGCCTGTCCCTTTCCAACCTGCATGAACGCATCGCGCTGGCCGGTCCCCGCGACGAGCTCACCGAACTCGCCGACACCTTCGACGCGATGCTGGAGCGCCTGCAACGCGCCGCCGAGGCGCAGGCGCGATTCGTCGCCAACGCCTCCCACGAGCTGCGCACCCCACTGGCCATCCAACGCACGACCATCCAGGTGGGCCTCGACGGACCGTCCGCCGAGCGGCTGGCCGAGGTCCGCGAACGGCTGCTCAACCTCAACCGCCGCAGCGAACGGCTCATCGACGGGCTCCTGATCCTCGCCCAGAGCGAGCACGGCCTGACCACGACCGAACCGGTCGCCCTCGACCGGCTGGTACGGCAGGCCGTCGAGGAGACCCCGGCCGCCACCGGCATCACGGTCGTCCAGGACACCGCGCCCGTCACCGTCCTCGGCGATCCGCTGCTGTTGACCAGGCTCGTCGCCAACCTCCTCGACAACGCGATCAAGTACAACCACCGCGGCGGCAGCGTGCACCTCACGACCACCCAAGACGGTTGGCTGACCGTACTCAACACCGGCCCGGACGTCCCGGCGCACCGGGTCCGGGAGCTGTTCGAACCCTTCCGCAGGCTGGACGACACGCGGACGCGTTCGGCCAACGGCGTCGGCCTCGGCCTGTCCATCGCCGCCGCCATCGCCCGTGCCCACAACGCTCGCATCATGGCGGACCCCAACCCCGGCGGCGGCCTGCGGATCAGCGTCCAGTTCGGCCGGTCCGCCGGCCCGGTCCCGCCCTAGCGTTCGCGCGGCGGCTGGTGCTCGCGCGGGGCGGGGCGGGACCGGGGGCGTTCCGGCGCCGCAGGCCAGCTCGGTCAGGGTGGAGACGACATGGCCGGTGGTGCCGTAGCCGACGATGCGGACGGCGCGTCCGGCAGCGACGAACCTAGGCCGTGTCTCGAAGTGGCCGCCGGGTCTGAAATCCGCCAGCCCGCCGGCCTTCTCGTCACGATCAAGGAGTTGTGGCCGCATTTTCATGTGACAACGCGGCCACAAGTCCTTGATCGTGGCCGCAGGGGTCCGAAATCCGCCATGAGCACAGGCGGAAGCCGACTTTGAGACACGACCTAGGACGGCGCGCTGGCTCTGCGGAACGTTCACGATCGGCGATCCGCAGGCGAGCCATCTGCTCGGCAGCCTTCCGGCCGCGATCATCCTGCGCGGCGCCCGCGGCCCGGCGCTCGAGGGGCTCGATGTGGCACGCAGGATGCTCATCTTCGAGATGGAATCGCCCTCTCGGAGATCTGCGGGCCTGGGCGGCGGTACGGACGCCGAACCGAACTGGCTGGCCGGTGCGCTGGACCCGCAGAGCGGTCCGGCCCTGAGCGCCATCCACCGCGACCCAGGTCGCGACTGGACAGTCGATGACCTGGCCCAGGCCTGCAACCTTTCCCGGTCGGCGTTCGCCGCGCGGTTCGTCGCCCACGCACGCCGTACACGCCCACCTGCTCAGCATGGCCGGCCACCCCGCCCAGGCCCGCACCGCCTACGCCACCGCCGACCGCCTCGCCACCAGCATCCCCGAACAGCACCACCTCAACGCCAGAGCCCCCGAGCGCCTGACACGACGGACCCACCCCTCACCCCGGGACCGCGAGCGGGAAGGTGACGGTGACACCGAGGCCGCCGCCGGGACGTGGGCGGGCGGCGACGGTGGCGTCGTGCGCGGTCGCGATCGCGCGCACGATGGACAGGCCCAGACCCACGCCGCCGTCCCGGCTCGTCCTGTCCGCGCCGAGGCGCTGGAACGGCAGGAACAGCCGCTCGATCGCGTCGGCCGGGACCGTCGAGCCGGTGTTGGTCACGGTCAGTACCGCTCCGGCGTCCGCGGCCGCGGTGGCGACCTCGACACGACCGTGAGACCGGTTGTGGCGCAGTGCGTTGTCGATGAGGTTCGCGACCAGCCGCTCCACCAGGTGCGGGTCGCCTTCGACGGGGGCCGGCTCCAGCGCCGCGGCCAGCAGCAGGCCGCGCCGCTCGGCTTCGGCCGCGCGGCCGGTGGACACGCGCTCGACCACGGCGGCCAGGTCGAACGCCTCGTGCCGGTTCAGGCCGCCACCGTCGCTGCGGGCCAGGGTCAACAGCGCCTCGATGAGAACCGCCTGCTGGCTGTTGCTGGCCAGCACGCGTTCGTGCGCCGCGCGCATCGACTCCATGGTGGCGTCCGGATCGGACAGCGCGACCTGGACCAGGGCGCGCTGGCGGGCCAGCGGGGTGCGCAGTTCATGGGAGGCGTTGGCGACGAACTGCCGCTGCGACCGGAAGGACCGCTCCAGCCGGCCGAGCAGCCCGTCGATGGTGTCGCCGAGCTCCTTGAACTCATCGCGCGGTCCGGTGAGGTCGAGCCGGCGGTGCAGGCTGCTGGCGGAGATCTCCTGGGTGGCCCGGGTGATCGTGCGCAGCGGGCGCAGTACGCGCCCGGCCACGATCCAGCCGAGCACGACCGAAACGACCGCCATCAGCGCGAGCGCGAGGATCGACTGGACGAGGAACTGGTGCAGGTCGCTGTCGCGCTGGTGGATCATGCCAACCCGCACCTGCCCGCTCACCACGTGTGCCTGCCGCGCGCCGTCGTCCGGCACCGATGACGCGGCGGAGTCCTGGCCGGCCGGGCTGGGGGTCCCGCCGGGGTGAACGGGTTTCTGGACGAACCAACCGTGCTGGACCAGCAGGTAGGTGACGGTCAGCAGGCCGGCGCCCGAGGCCAGGAACAGGCTGCCGAACAGCAGTGTGAGGCGCATCCGGACGGTGCCGCGCGGCAGGACGGCCATGACAGCCCGCTCAGATCCGGTAGCCGGACTTGGCCACGGTCTCGATGACCAGCCGGTCGCCGAGCTTGGCCCGCAACCGGCTGACCGTGATCTTGACAGCGTTGGTGAACGGGTCGCTCATCTCGTCCCACACCCGCTCAAGCAGCTCCTCGGCCGACACCGTCCGGCCGCCCGAGGCGAGCAGCAGTTCCAGTACGCCGAACTCCTTGTGGGTGAGGTACAGCGGTCGGCCGGCGAGCGTGACGGTCCGGCGGGCGGTGTCGACCACGAGCGCGCCGCGGCGGAGCACGGGCGGGACAGCCGGGTGGGCGCGGCGGGCCAGCGCGCCGACCCGCGCCACCAGCACCGGGAAGTCGAACGGCTTCGTGAGGTAGTCGTCGGCGCCCAGGTTGAGCCCGTGGACCAGGTCGCCGGTGCTGCCCGCGGCCGTGAGCATGAGTACCCTGCCGCGGCAGCCGGCCGCCACCAGCTCCGCGCAGACCTCGTCCCCGTGCCGGCCGGGCAGGTCCCGGTCCAGCACGATCACGTCGTAGTCGTTGACGAGGGCGCGCTCCAGCCCGCCGTCGCCGTCGAGCGCGACATCCACCGTCATCCGGGCCCGCCGCAGACCGACGGCGACCACCTCGGCCATCTCCTCGTCGTCCTCGACCACCAGCACCCGCATCGCCCCAGCATGCCTCAGACAGGGGTTTCACGGCGGTTTCGTCGGCTGAGACGACGCTGAGAAACCGCGGCGAAACCAGAGGTGCCGTAGACCGTGGCCATGCTCTTCTTCACCTACCTCCGCCGCGAACTGCGGCACCGGCGACGGCAGGCGATCCTCATCGCCCTCGGCCTCGCCGTCGGCGTCGGACTGGTCATCACGGTGAGCGCCGCGTCCTCCGGGGTCGCGGCCGGGCAGCGCACGGTGCTGCACTCGCTGTACGGGATCGGTACCGACATGTCCGTCACCACGCCCGCCGCCGACTCCGAGCACCGCGAGGTCCAGCCGGGGACCACCGCCCAGCAGATCGACACCCTGGAGGCGGGGGGACTCGGCAAGATGGACGCGGCCACCGTGAGAGCCGTCGCCCGCCAGCGCGGCGTCACCGCGGCCACCGGCACGCTGTCGCTGATGAACACCAAGATGACCGTGCCGGCGGCGGTCGCGGTAGGCCCCCCGGGCTCGCGCGGGACGCCGAGCCAGGGCAACTTCACCATGCCGACGAGAACCAGCGTGCTGGGCGTCGACCCGGCACACCTGAGCCCCGGTCCGCTCGGCGGCGCCAGGATCACCGCGGGCCGGACGCTGCGGGCCGCCGACGCCTCCGCCGACGTGGCCGTGATCAGCGGCACCTACGCCAAGGCGGAAACGCTGAAGCTCGGGTCGACCGTGACGCTGGCGGGCACGAAGTTCACCGTCGTCGGGGTCGTCAACCTGCCGCAGGGCTCCAGCCCGCAAGACGTGTACATCCCGCTCTCCCGCGCGCAGGCGCTGTCCGGCCTGGCCGGCAAGGTCAACACGGTGTACGTGACCGCGGCGACCGCCGCCGACGTCGCCGCGGTGGCCAGGCGGCTCACCCACCTGCTGCCGACCGCGCAGGTGACCACGTCGGCCAGCCTGGCCAGGCAGATCACCGGCTCGCTGGCCAGCACCGCACGCCTCGCCAACGAGCTCGGCAGGTGGCTGATGGTCGCCGTGCTGGCGGCGGCGTTCGCGGTGGCGAGCCTGCTCACCGTGTCCGGTGTCGCCCGCCGGGTGCGGGAGTTCGGCACGCTCAAGGCGGTGGGCTGGCGGACCAGGCGTATCACCGGCCAGGTTCTCGGCGAATCGGTCACCACCGGCATCCTCGGCGGCGCCGCCGGCATCGGGCTCGGGTTCGCCGGCGCCGCCCTGGTCAAGGCGCTGGTCCCGACCTTGCACGCGACGGTGGGGGACGGCGGCGGCGGCCCGTCGGGCGGTGCCGCCGCCGAGGGTGGCCAGCATGCGCCCCAGGGTCCGGGGCGCGTGCTCGACGGCGACGGGCACACCATCCTCGTGCACCTCACGGCCCCGGTCACCGCGCACGTCGTGCTTCTCGCGGTGGCGCTGGCCGTCGCCGGCGGGCTGCTCGCCGGTCTCATCGGCGGATGGCGGGCCGCCCGGCTGCGCCCTGCCGACGCCCTGGCCCGAGTGGAATGAGGAATCCCATGTACACGCTGACTTCCGTGACCAAGACCTACCGGCGCGGGAACGGACTGGTCGACGCGCTGCGCGGCGTCGACCTCACCGTGTCCGCCGGCGAGTTCCTCGCCATCCAGGGTCCGACAGGGCAGGGCAAGACAACCCTGCTCCAGATCCTGGGTGGGCTGGGCCGGCCGACCGCTGGCACGGTCGAGTTCGACCACCGGGACCTGACCAAGCTGTCGGAGGCCCGGCTCACCGAGGTACGGGCGGCTTCGGTCGGTTTCGTGTTCCAGACCTTCAACCTGCTGCCCACCCTGACCGCCCAGGAGAACGTGGAGACGGCGCTGGTGCCGCTGAAGGTACGGGCGGGGCGGCGGCGCCAGCGGGCGGCGGACGCGCTGGCCGCGGTCGGTCTCGCCGACCGGGCCGGCCACCTGCCCCACGAGCTGTCCGGCGGCCAGCAACAGCGGGTGGCGATCGCCAGGGCGATGGTCAAGGAGCCGCGGGTGCTGCTCGCCGACGAGCCGACCGGCAACCTGGACGAGGAGATGGCCGCCGACATCATGGACCTCATCGAGGAGCGCTGGCGCGAACAGGGCCTCACCGTCGTGCTGATCACCCACGACAGCGCGGTGGCCCGCCGCGCGCGGCGGCTGGGCGTGATGCGCGACGGGAAGCTGAGTTTCCAGCGCGTAGCGACCTGACCACGCACGCCCCGCCGGATCGCCTGACTACACCGCCGGAAAACCTTCGACCGAATTTCCCCGGATTCGTTAGGGCCATACATGCCCTCTTCGGGAGCGATGGGTCAATGTTGCCAACCTTGAACTTGGTGGGAACTTCGCCATGCTGTGGCATTCCGAGGCATCCTTGAGATGGGAGCCCCCGCGGCGGATTTTGGACGCCAATAAAGCAGGCGAAGCCGTGACATCATGCTGGGCGATCACCGCGCCGCTGCTGACGTCGAAGGCGGCGAACGGGCTGGTGGTGCCGTGGCGGACGTAGTCATGCGTCATCTGCTCAGGCGTGGTGGGCATGATCGGCAGGATCGGGGCGGTCCGGTCGATCGCCTGCATCTGGGACTTCTCATCCACCGCGCGTACAAGCGCGTTCTCCGGCGGGGCCAAGTAGAGGCAGACCACGTCGCGGACCTTGTCAATGAACAGCGGGTCGGTCGACAGCTTCCAGGTCTCGACCGGGTGCGGCTTCAAGCCGAAGGTCCGCCAGATCCGGGAGATCGCGGTCTGGTTCAACCCGACCGCGGCCGCCATAGACCTACTCGACCAATGCGTATCCGCACCCGGGGCCTCCTCCAACGTCTTGGTGACCACCTGCTCGATCTGCTCATCGGTGATCAGGCGCGGCCGGCCCGGCCGCGGCTCATCCGACAAGCCCTCCAACCGGCCAGCCAGGAACCGGGACCGCCACTTGGACGGGCGTAGCCGGTCGAAGGGGGAGCGGTGATCTCCTCCTCCACCTTGTACAGCCAGCGGGTACAGCTGCTGCAGCGACCGGTAGTACTGGTTGACCGTCGAGGGCTTCCATCCGCGTTCGAACAGCTCGCCAGGCGGCGAGGTTCTCCCCGGCGGAACGAACGCAGGGCCCCCGTGAACTCATCCTGCACCCCTCCGTTGTCCCCCGACGCCGGCCGGAGTCCAGGAGGTCAGCAGAGATACAAGAGGTTGTTGTTTGAGCGTCGTGCTTGCGTGGCGTGCGTCCTCTTCTCCGCGTTTCCGCAGGTCAGAGGCGCTTCGTGCGCCCGGCAGGGATCGAACCTGCGACCTACCGCTTAGAAGTAGGTCCGGCGCTTTACGCGTGCTTGTCTGCGAAGAACCAGGTCGACGCGGAGCGGACAGAGCAAAGTTAGTTGCTGTTCTTGGGCCACGTCAAACGCCTTCTCACACATGGGGGTTCGTGCCGATCGCCAAGCCGTGGGTGGTCGAGCAGGTCGACGCCGCGCTGATGCTGCACCGTCGGCGGGTGCGCGAGTATGAGACCCGCCAAACCTCCAGCGAGTCGCGGACCTGATCGGCGGCCACGGCGACCCTGGTCTACCGGCTTGCCGACACCGGCATCCGGCACGAAGTCTGCTTCTATCGCCCTTCGGCAATGGCGACGGTGACCAGTTCGTCTGCCTCGAACAGTGGCTCCAGCCACCCCCGGATCTCGTCGCTCGTGGTGCCGCACGAGCCGATCCAGCCGTCCCGAAACAGTTGCGTGAAGTCGGTGTTGTTGAGATGTCGTTGGGTCGGCCACCGTTCGTCATCCCATTTGATGCGCAGGTTACCACCTTTGGTGGTGTCGTCCGAAGACTCGCACATGAGGTCGACGAGATCCAGCGGGAGGTAGAGGCCCTTCATCAACTCCATTGACTGGCCGTCGTAGTCACCGGGACGGACGACCTTCAGGTAGTGCGGTTGGGCACTGAGCCGGTATTGCCCGACAGCTCCAGGCTGTGACGCGGGGTTCAGTGCTCGCATGCTGCCTAGTTGAGCCGCCAGTTGGTCATCGCCACGGTAGGTCCAGCCGCCGTCGCGATCCTGGCTCATGCGTTTGTACTGGACGAGTATTCCGCAGTGCCGGTCGGCGTGGTAGTAAATAAGGTCGCTGCCCCTGGTGGTTTCCAGGTCACGCTTGTTGGTGTTGAGGATGGTCAGTTTGCCGCCGCTGCGAAGAGGAATGATCATGCCCCGAGCGTTCCTGCGCGCCGGTTTCCCCAGGATGCCGTCGAAGCGTTCCATATCGCGGCCGATAAGCGGGTCCTCATCGTTGTAGCCGAGCCGGGTTGTCTCTATCAAAGTGCGCCGGGCGTCCACCTCGTCCGGCGGAGTCATCAGCGCACGACCCGGCTGACCGACCCCACGACCGAGTCCGGAGATCTCGGCGATGAGCCCGAGGGTGTCCTTCTCCTCAGCGAGCAGGGTTCGCCGCGCCTCGCTGATCTGCCTGATACCGGCGGAGTAGCCGCTCGCCTGCTCGATCAGGTCAGCCGCGTCACCGGTCAGCTCGCTCAGCACGCGCACAACCGCGTTGGAGCTTCCCTCAGGCAGGGCGCGCTTCGCCGTTCGTGCCGGGACCACGTGGGGCCTGATCCGCGGAGACACCTTGTCGATCACGACGTCGAGCGGGACAGGACGCTCAAGTAGCGAAATGCCCGACACCTCGTACCGTCGAGCGAAGCTGGTCACCCGGACGCTACGGCGAAACGACCCAACCGCCACCACCTCAACGGCTTGGGCCGCAGCCGGAGACGGCGAGCAGATGACCGCCACCCCGTACCTGGGCAGGTCGAGACCTATCGGAGCACTGTCGGTATAGCTGTCGCGCATGAGCGTGCCGCCGAAGGCGATGTGGTCTTTGGGCTGATGATCGATGAAGATCGCCATCACCTGGTCGCTCCTTCACCTCCGCGAGCGCGCTGATCCCCCCAGCCGTACAGAATCGGAGGGAGGTCGGCGAACAGGCGGCGAAGCTTCAACCGACCGCTGCGACGACCGGCGGCGGGTCTCTCAACCCGCACGGCTTCCATCAGCGCCTCGTCGCGCAGGCGACTCTCATCCACCGCCAACACCAACGCATTCTCCGGCTGCACCAGATACAGGCCGACCAGGTTCGCGGACCTTGTCCACAAACTGCGGGTCAGTCGACAGCTTCCAGGTTCCCACCGCGTGCGGTTTGAGTCCGAAGGCACGCCAGATCCGGCTGATCGCGGTCTGGCTCAACCCGACCGCGGCCGCCATCGACCTGCTCGACCAGTGCGTATCGGCCCCCGGAGTTTCCTCCAGGGTCTTAGTGATGACCCACTCGATCTGTTCATCGGTGATCAGGCGCGGCCGGCCCGGCCGAGCCTTATCCGACAGCCCCTCCAGCCGGCCCGCCAGGAACCGCGACCGCCACTTGGACACCGTGTTCCGCGACACCCCAACATCGGCCGCGACCTCACCGATCGACCCGCCCTCCGCGCAACGCAACACGATCCGGGATCGCAACGCCGAGGCCCGCGCGGTCTTGCGCAGACGTGACCATCCACTCAAGACATCGCGTTCCTGGTCGGTCAACACGACCGGCTCAAGCTTCGGGTTCGGCACCACCACAGCCTACCGGCTACCAACGAACTAACGACTCACGACACTAGGCTATGCTCCGCAGGACAAGAAGGAGTTACCCAATGACGACATCCGTGGGCGATGTGGCCGGCGACGTGGCGCCGTCAGTAGTCGACAGGCTGGTTCGCATCCGGCACAGTTCTGCCCATATCCTCGCCCAAGCGGTCCGCGAACACTTCGGCGAACTGGGGCCGGTGCACCTAGGTGTAGGCCCAGCGACCGCCGAGGGTTTCTACTACGACTTTGAATTGCCGAGGCCTGCCACAGAGGCAGACCTCGCCCAAATCGAGTCGCGTATGAAAGAGATCATCCGCGAGGGTGTCGAATTCCATCGCCGTGAACTAACCCCCACTGAGGCGCGCGAGCTATTTAAGGGCGAACCGTTCAAGATTGAACTGATAGATGGAATCCTCAACGGTTCGATCGACGAGGACGCAGGTTCCGGAGGCGCCGTCCGGCACGATCCGGAACTCTCGGCATACCAGCACTCGACCTTTGTGGATCTCTGCAAAGGTCCCCACGTCGCAACCAGCCGGGACATCGACCCCGACGCCGTGAAGCTTCTGTCCGTCGCCGGCGCGTATTGGCGCGGCGATGAGCGGCGGCCGATGCTGCAACGCATCTATGGTACAGCCTGGGAAAATTCCGACGATCTAAAGCAGCACTTGTGGCGGATCGAGGAAGCCGAGAAGCGCGACCATCGGCGACTTGGCCGCGAGCTTGAACTTTTCCACCTTGAGCCGACAGCGCCAGGTATGCCGTACTGGCTACCTAATGGCATGAAGCTTCTCAACAACCTTCTGGAATTTTGGCGGGAAGAACACGAGCAGCGAGGGTACCAGGAGGTATCGTCCCCACTGATCAACGAGAAGTCGCTCTGGGAAACGTCAGGCCACTGGGGTCACTACCGGGACAATATGTTCGTCATCCCGGTCAGCGAGAATGTGACCTATGGCGTAAAGCCGATGAACTGCCCCAACGCGATGGTTCTCTATCGCCTCAAGTCTCGCAGCTATCGTGACTTGCCGCTTCGCCTCTCGGACTGCGACATCTTGCACCGTCATGAACGGTCGGGGACCCTTCACGGACTTCTGCGGGTTCAGAAGTTCATGCAGGATGACGCTCACGTATTCCTAGAGCCAGATCAAATCAGAGACGAATACGAGCGGATCTTCGACATCTGTGACCGGTTCTATTCCATCTTCCAACTTGAATACCGTCTACGCCTCGGAACTCGCCCCGACGACTTCGTGGGCGAAGTCGAAACTTGGAATCGAGCGGAGCGTGAGCTGCGTGAAATCCTCGAACGTCGGGTTGGAGCGGGCAACTATCTAGTCGAAGAGGGCGGCGGTGCCTTCTACGGTCCGAAGATCGATATCATGATGTACGACGCGCTCGGACGCGGCTGGCAGATGGGTACGATCCAACTTGACTTCCAGCTTCCAGCCAGATTCGAGTGTACATATACAGACCGCGATGGATCCAGGAAGACGCCAGTCGTGGTGCACCGCGTTATCTACGGCTCCCTCGAACGCTTCATCGGGATCCTCATCGAACACACGGCGGGCCGCTTCCCATTGTGGATTTCCCCCGTGCAGATGATCGTTGTTCCCGTGAACAAGGACCAGTTAGAGTACGCGCATTCGGTCGCGGCGACCCTGCGGCAGGACCGAATACGAGTGCGAGTCGTCGAGGACGACGCATCGCTGTCGGCGAAGGTACGAGCGGCTCAGGCGCAAAAGGTGCCGTTCGTGCTCGTGCTCGGCAGGCGCGAAGAGGAAAACTCGCTCATCAGCTACCGGTTGCCAAGCGGCCAGCAGCGCAATGGCGTCGAACTCGACAAGTTCCGCGAGCATGTCCGCGGTCTTGTCGCTACCAAAGCCTTTTCAGTGGAGTAACGGCAATCTCGTCATACGCATGCTCCTGGCTGGGCACCGCGGTCGCCCGGCCAGGAAAGGCGTATTGACTGAATTAGACGCTATCGCGTGTTAAGCGCAGCGACATCGACCGCCTTGCGGACACGCTCGACGATCTCCGCGACGGCGACCTTCTCAGTATGTCCGTTGGTCCGCGCCGTTAGTTCGGCAGCCCCATCGGCCAAGTTCCGAGAGCCAACAGTGACCCGCAGTGGAATCCCCACCAATTCGATGTCGCGGAATTTGACGCCGGCCCGCTCGGAGCGATCGTCGATGATCGTGTCTATACCAGCGGCGCGCAGTTCCTGATAAATCTGCTCGCCGGTCCGGAGGACTTCTACGTGGTCGGATTGGGTGACCACCACCGCCACCTGGAATGGGGCGACTGCCGCCGGCCAGAGAATCCCGTTGTCGTCATGGTGGCATTCGACAATAGCCGCCATCGCCCGTTCAACGCCGATACCGTAACTGCCCATGTTGACGCTGATACGTGACCCGCCGGCATCCAGCACGCTGGCGCCAAGTGCCTCGCTGTACTTGTACCCAAGCTTGAAGATGTGACCGACTTCGATCGCCCGTTGCACGTTCAATGGCCGTCCACATCGGATACACGGCTCGTCGGCCACCACTTCACGCAGGTCAGCCCAATGATCCACGGCAATATCACGGTCGACGTCGACGCCCCGCAGGTGAACACCGTCGGTGTTCGCGCCAGTAAACATGTCCCGTCGGCCGCGCAGCGCTTCGTCGGCGACGACCGGTAGGCCCGTGAGATCGACGGCGCCGAGACTGCCGGGTGAGGCGCCCATCGCCTCCCGGATCTCATCGGGATGAGCCGGACGCAACGCAGTTGTTCCCGTCGCATCGGCGAGCTTCTGCTCGATCAACGCGTGGTCTCCGCGGAGGAGTACCACGGTGAGTCGATTATCAAGGACATAAACCAGCGTCTTGATCTGACGATGGGCTGCGGCGCCGAAGCGAGAGCTGAGGTCGTCGATCGTCTGTACGGCCGGCGTGTCGAACCGCTCCGGCGCGGCAAGCCCGAGGCCATCGGACAGGCCGATTAAGCGCGCCGTCGCCTTCTCCGAGTTGGCGGCGTATCCGCACGCCGGGCAATGCACCATCGAATCTTCGCCGGCCTCCGAGGGGCACATGAACTCGGTCGACGCTGATCCCCCCATGCTGCCACTAGACGCCTCGACCGGGACGGCCGGGATGCCGAGCCGGGCGAAGATCCGGGTGTAGGCCTCATGGTGCAGTCCGAACGAATGATCCAACCCATTCCGATTAAGGTCGAAGCTGTAGGAGTCCTTCATGGTGAACTCCCTGGTCCGCATCAGTCCGGCCTTCGGCCTTGGCTCATCGCGGAACTTTGTTTGGAACTGGTACCATATCTGCGGCAGGTCGCGATACGAGTTCAGCTCCAGTGCCAGTGTCGTGAAGATCTCCTCATGGGTCATTCCGAGGGCCAGTTCGGCCCCTTTCCGGTCACGCAGGCGGAACATCTCCTCGCCCATGATTTCCCACCGGCCACTTCGCCGCCAGATCTCGGCGGGATGCATTGCCGGTAGGGAGAACTCTTGCGCACCGATGCGAGTCATCTCGTCGCGAATAATGCCGATGACTTTGGCCCGCACTCGAACGGCGAGGGGCAGCAACGAATAGTGTCCGGCCATGAGCTGGCGGATGTAACCGGCGCGCAGGAGCAGTCGATGGCTAGACGCGTCCGCGTCAGCCGGATCTTCCCTAAGGGTGGGGATATGCATATTGGACCAACGCATAACCAACAATCCTCGCTTATCTTGGGGATAGTGCCCTTGCGACCGCACTCACCGCTGGCAGGCGCTTCGAGTCTAGCGGTTTGGAGTACGCCGCCCTGCCAGGGATCGTGCCGGCGTCGTCGACCGCGCCAGGAGGCCCTACGCGGTGTGCAGACAGGTGTGCGGGACGTGGAGCTGGAGGCGGCGGGACCACCTGCACGCCGTGGGCTTGCCCACGCGGCCAATGGGCGGTCAATTTGGAGTGGTCGTGCCGCATGCTACGCGGCTCGTCCCTTACCGGCGACGCACGCCGTGGATCGCAGTTAGCGGCCCGCGGTTCGTTTGAGGAGCTCGTAGGATGTACATGCTTCGACGCCGGTGGGATGAAGCGGCGCGCCGACCCTTGCTGCGGTAACGCGGCCACGCGACTCGCCGGACAGTGGTCTGGTCGTCGCCGCCGATGCTCGCCCTGACAATGCGGACCGTTGGTCGCCGAATGCGGCGTGGAGATCGGCAGCCCGCTCGGCCGGATCGGTGTCCATCCGCAATATAGCGTGACCCCGGTGCGCATACGACCGCCTACCTTCTGGGGGAACAGAGAGAGTGCGTTGGAGCTGGATCACCTGTTGATCCCTCATCCAGTGGGAGCGCACCCACGGACAGATCAAGCTGACAACTGGTCGGCCTCTGTCGCGACTTGTTCAATCCATACGTGTTATCTCGCATTGGGTGTCCGGCACGAGACTAGGCGATGGCCGAGATGGCCCTTCGGCCATCCCTCGGAAGCATCGACAATCCGCTGGACGACCTCGTCAATTGTCATGTCTACGGTCGCTCCGTCGCGATGTCGTACCCGCAGAGGCTCCCCGTTTCGCGTGGCGTCTCCCACCACGACCACAAAGGGGATCCACTCGGCCGCGGCATCTCGCACACGCTTGCCGACGGAACGGTGGCGGTCATCAATGTCGGCGCGCACGCCGGCATCCGTTGCCGCGTCCACAGCGGCGGAGGCTGTGGACATGTGCCGCTGGGCGACCGGCAGGAACCGTAGTTGAATCGGCGCGAGCCACAACGGCAGTTCGGCGACCGGACGTCGCATCGCCTCGTCGGCCGCTACCAGCATGAGCCGTTCCGTTGAGGCTAGCGATGTATGGACGACGGCAAGCGGGCCGGTCGCTCCACGCACCCGGATCGCGAATCGCTGCGGATTGACCGGATCGATCTGACTGTTGAAGGTCTTCAATCTGCCTCGCGTATAAAGAGTGTGCGTCAGGCTCCAGTAATGTGGCATGTCGGGCAGCACCTCGACCATGACGGGCACGCGGGGAGCCAGGGCCGAACGGAGAACAGCCATTGCGGTCGGCAGCGTATCCGCTGTAACCCGGAACCACGCGACCGTCGCATCCGTCCACGCCCGATGCAGTTCGAGTTGAGCCATGAACTGCCTTTGATACTCACCTAGCGCCTGGCTCGGCGATGCGCAAAGGGTGTGATGCTCAAGCATGTCGTACTCGTGAAGCCGGGCGACACCACGTAGCTCGCCGTTCTGGCTACGACGGAACACCATCCCCGTCTCTCGATGCCGCAGCGGCAGGTGATGCTCGGAAAGCGAAAGGCTCTGAAGATATGAGAAATACCCGGGATCGGCGCCGTAGCGTAGGATCGCGCCGCGCCCGTCGAGTGCAAAGAGACGGTCCGCGAATGCCTTCGTGAGATCGGCCAGCGCTGTATTCCCAGATCCCCAGCGGAAGACAGACGGTGTACTAATCTCCTCACCGAGCAGCACTCGTCGAGCCGCGCTCTCCCGCCATTCACGCAGAAGTCTGGCTACAACCGTACCGATGGGGGTGATCCGGACAAACCCTCGGCCCGCCGCTAGGTCCGGCTCCGTCCAATGCAGATTGGGCGGGACCGCAAGCGTGGTGGCCTTCCGGCCCTCACATAGCTCCCCTAGCAGCGTGACCGACTCCGCGCCGCTGTAGTTGTCAGCGACCCCCGACTTGAACGGCACGAGATCACCTATTGAGTTGAGAATGAGGAACCCCTGTCCGGCAGCCAGACTGCCCATGCCGAACCTCATTTCTCTCCTACGCCCTGCACTCGGCCGGACGGCGTCGAGTTCACGTGAGCGGTCGTAACGCAGGAAACCACCGCAGCGCGTTGTCACGGAACACCAGCCCGGTTGCCCGGTCCTCGTCTCCCGGGTACACGTCCGCTATGGCCGTGCGTAGCGCCTGAAGGACCGCGAAATGAAGCAGCACGGCGCCCACGGCGAGGTGCCTGTACCCGTGGTAAATGGCTGGCGCCAGCCAATGGTATGGGTGCTGGCTGACAAAGCGACGACCCATGGTAGGATGATCGAATTCAACGTACCTCAGTAGGTTCATCGGTTCGTCTGATCCGAACATCACGCGCTCGGCCCCCAGCGTGGCGAGGGCGAGACGGTGCACCTGCACGTTGCTCGCCATCGAGCAGTCCATTGTTAGAGCAGGAATCGTGCTCGCGAGCTGGAACGCTCGTAGTGTGGCGGCGGTCGCAACCGTCTGGCGGCCAAGATGCGCAAGAACGATTCGCACGCTCGGGAAACGCTCGGCGAAGCGAAGCAGTTCGCCGATGCAATCGGTCAACGGCTTCGGAAGGTGGAGGATGAGAGGAAGCCCAAGGGTTACGGCTACCTCAACAGCTTCAGGCCGGAAGTAGTCGAGGATTCCCGTCGCAGGTGGCTCGAAATAGTGCGGATACATCTTTAGAGCCGCGTACCGTCCTGACCTTAGTTCGGCCTCGGTATAGCTAACGTTGTCGGGAAGTCCGCAGAGGGCGACAGCGTCGCCAGGCGGACTGTTTGCGACCAGATACGCGTTAGCCGCCTTATGGTCGATACCCTTGTACGGCTGGGCAAATCGCAACATGCGCACGGCACAGTGACCAAAGAGTAGCTGGCGCACTGCAGCAGAATCGGCAATGGACCAGGTGGGGAAAGACGAACGCACTTGTCGCCAGCCATAGGCCGACAGCTCTCCGACCGTGTGACTGCCGTTGGCGTGGGCGTGTATGTCGATCAATGTGGGAGGCAACCACTCCAGCAGAATTGCTCGTCGACGCCGTTCCTCCTCCGACAGTCGCGTGGCGAACCCAAGGTTGATACGTGTTGCATCGCCCGCCGATCCAGCGCCCTCGCCAGCCTCGTCCTCATGAACGTCCGCCCGGTGAATCCCATCGGCACCTGTCACGTCCATGGCTACCTCGGCGGTGTGACGAGCGTGTTGAGGCTCGCCGAATCACGTCCGCTTACCAGA